>JBMDWR010000286.1:0-10838 GCA_048594645.1 Actinomycetota bacterium | reverse complement strand
CGCTACGTCGCGAGCAACTCGAGCACCGCCACGCCTACCTTCTTCAAGGTCCTGGCGCTCTGGTCGGCGGACGAGGGATCGCTCCTGCTGTGGAACCTCGTGCTCGGCGGGTACCTGGCGGCCGTCGCGTTCCGGTTCCGCGACCGCCGTCCCGAAACGTTCCCGTGGGCGCTCGGCGTGCTCTTCGGCGTGTCGGCCTTCTTCCTCGTCCTGGTGCTCGGGCCCACGACCCCGTTCGAGACGCTCGCGACGCCGGCGCCCGACGGTCGCGGCCCGCTGCCACTGCTGCAGAACCATCCGTTGATGGCGGCGCACCCGCCCTTCCTGTACCTGGGGTTCATCGGCTTCACGGTCCCGTTCGCGTTCGCGATCGCCGCGCTCGTGACGGGACGCGTGAGCGACGCGTGGATGCGCCTGACGCGACGCTGGACGATCACGGCGTGGATCTTCCTCACGGTCGGGCTGGTCCTCGGCGCCCTCTGGTCGTACAGCGTCCTCGGGTGGGGCGGGTACTGGGCGTGGGACCCGGTGGAGAACGTCGCGCTCCTTCCGTGGCTCACGGGCACCGCGTTCCTGCATTCGGTGATGGTGCAGGAGCGGCGCGGCATGCTGAAGGCCTGGAACCTCTCGCTGATCGTCGGGACGTTCGCGCTGACCGTGCTCGGCACGTTCCTCACGCGAGGAAGCATCCTCTCGTCGGTCCACACGTTCGCGCAGTCGATCGTCGGCCCGCTGTACCTCGCGTTCCTCACGTTGGTCTTGCTGGGCGGCTTCGGGCTGATCGCCTGGCGGCGCGACGCGATCCGCGCCGAGGCGACGTTCGACACGCCGCTGTCGCGCGAGAGCGTGTTCCTGGGCAACAACGTGCTCCTGGTGGTGCTCACCTTCACGGTGCTGGTCGGGACGATCTACCCGCTCGTGGCCGAGGCCCTGAACGGCACGAAGGTGTCCGTCGGTGCGCCGTTCTTCAACCGGAACACCGCGCCGGTCGCGCTGCTGCTCCTGTTCCTCATGGGCGTGGGTCCCGTGGTCCCATGGCGCGCTGCGTCGCTCTCCGCCGTGTTGTCGCGTCTTCAGGTTCCGATGTGGACGGCGGCGGGGATCGCCGCCGTCCTGGCCCTGGCAGGCGCCAGCGCGGTCGCCGTCGTCGTGTTCGGGCTCGCCGGCTTCGTCGCGAGCGCGACGGTCGCCGAGATGGTCCGCGGTATCCGGGCGCAGCGCAGGGCGAAGGGCGGGTCGGTTGTCCGGGCGACGGGGGCGGCGGTCGCGAGGAACCACCGGCTGTACGGGGGCCTGGTGGTCCACCTGGGTCTCCTCGTGGCGGTGCTGGGCGTCGCGTGGGCGTCCCTGTACGACCGCTCGGCCGAGGTCACGATCGCGAGAGGTGAGGTCGCGCGAATCGAGGGCTACGACCTGCGCTTCGACGATCTCTCGAGCCGAGAGGAGCCGCATCGCCGTGTCGTGGTGGCCGACATCACGGTGCTCGACCCGCAGACCGGCGACGAGATCGTCGCGTTGCATCCGTCGCTCAACCTGTATCCGGCGTCGTCCGAGCCGATCGGCACGCCGTCGATCCGCACCGGGACGCCGTTCAACGGGATGACCGACCTGTACGTCTCGCTCGTCACCACCGAGGGCGGGACCAGAGCCTCGTTCCGCTTCTTCGTGAACCCCGGCATCGGGCTGTTGTGGCTGGGCGGGGCCGTGATGGCGCTCGGCGGGATCGTCGCGGCATGGCCGCGGACGCGGCGCGGCGCCCCGCAGGCCGGCGTCCCCGCGGCGAGAACCGAACGCCGAGAAGAGGTGCGCGTGTGAGCGCCGAGACGGTCGACGAGGCCGCCGGGCGCGACGATCGTCCGGACGAGGGCGCACGAGGACGACGGCGTTGGCGCACGGTGGCCATCGTGACGGCTGCGGTGGTGCTGTTCGCGGCGCTGCTCGCCTCGGGCCTGGGCGGCGACCCGCGCGAGCTTCCGAGCGAGCTGATCGACAAGCCCGCCCCGGTGTTCTCCCTCCCGCGGATCGACGATGCGGGCACGATCAGCTCGATGGATCTGCAGGGCCAGGTCGTCGTGCTCAACTTCTGGGCGTCGTGGTGCGTGCCGTGCCGCGAGGAGCATGACGCGCTCGAGGCTGCGTGGGGCCGGTACCGGGAGCGCGGCGTCGTCGTCCTCGGCGTCTCGTTCGAGGACACGAAGGAGGCGGCGCTCGGCTTCCGGGACGAGCTCGGCGGCGACTGGCCGCTGGTGGCCGATCCGCGGTCGCGCGCGGCGATCGCGTACGGCGTGTTCGGCGTGCCCGAGACGTTCGTGATCGCGCCGGACGGGGACGTCGTGGCGAAGACGAGCGGCGCCGTGACGTACGGATGGCTCACCGAGCACATCGAGTCGGCGCTCCGGGAGGCGCGGCGCGGATGACCTCGCGAACCCGTTCGCTGGTTGCGATCGTCGCGGCGCTCGGCGTCGTGGGGATCGCGGCACTCCTCGCGTCCGGCGACGACAGACCCACGACGCTCGACGCGCGGGCCCACGAGATCGCGGCGGATCTGCGCTGCCCGGTGTGCCAGAACCTCTCGGTCGCGGATTCGCCGTCCCGCCTGGCCGGCGAGATGCGCGGCGAGATCGAGGCGCAGATCCGGGCGGGGCGCAGCGCGGACGAGATCCGGGCGTTCTTCGTCGACCGGTACGGCGAGTGGATCCTGCTCGCGCCGAGCCGCAGCGGGTTGAACCTGCTGCCGTGGCTGGTTCCCGTGCTCGGACTCATGGCCGGCGCCGCGGTCTGGATCGCGCTCGTCAGTCGTCGGCCTACCGGGGAGACCGAGTGGATCCCATCGTCGTGACGTTCGCCGTGGGCGGACTCGCGCTCGTCGCGGGCGCGGGCGTCGTCGCCGGGTACCTCCGCGAGGCTCCGGCGCCGTTCGAGCCGCCGGTCGACCCGCTGGAGGACCGCAGGACCGCGCTCGAACGCTCGCTGGACGATCTGGAGGAGGCGCACGCCTCGGGAGCGCTCGACGGCCCTTCGTTCGAACGGCTGCGCGAACAGACGCGGGAGCGCCTGGCGCGCGTCAACCGCGCGCTCGAGCGGCGCTCATCGGATGCAGTGTCGGCCGTGGCGACGGCCGGGGGCGCGAGCGCCTCCTCACGTCGGACCGATCGACGTGTCCCCGCGTGGGCCGTCGCGCTGCTCGTCGGGGCGGCGGTGATAGCGGTCGCGATCTCCGCGCTGTCGCGTGACGCGCAACCGACGACGTCGGCAGAGGCCGCGGCGTCGGGGGGTACGGAGGACCCGTTGGTGTTCTTCGAGCGTCGCGTCGAGGACCATCCCGACGACCTCGCGGCGCGCCTGGATCTCGCGCACCGGTACCTCGACGCCGGCAGGATCGAGGAGTCGCTGGCGCAGTACGCGGCTGCGCTGGATCTGGATCCCGACGACGCCGAGGCGCACGCGCACGTCGGGATGATCTTGTACCTGTCCGACCACCCGCAGGAGGCCCTCGAGTCGGTGGATCGAGCGCTGGCGACCGACCCGCGCTACCCGGAGGCGCTGTTCTTCCGGGGTGTCATCTTGCTCCGAGGTCTCGAGCGGCCGCGGGAGGCGATCGACGCGTTCGAGGCGTACCTGGACGCGGCGCCGTTCGGGGTCGAGCGCGACAACGCGAAGGAGCTGATCGCCGAGGCCGAAGAGGCGCTCGCGACCCGCTGATCGCCGCTACCGACGAGCCGAGGTGTCCATCGGCGACTCGCCGCGCCGCCGGGCCGCGGCCTGCGCCCGCTGCCTGGCGATCCGGGCCCGCGTGAACAACCGCAGCGTGTACCCGCCGAGTGCGAGCGCGGTGATCGCGTACCCCGCGATCACGTATCCCTCGTTGGGCGCCATCAGGTCATCACCTGCTCACGCACGATCGGCGACAGTGCCTCGCGCTCCTCGCGCTCCTCCAGGCGCCCGACCCGGAGCCGGAGCGTCATCAGGTACGCGTACACGATCGTGAAGGTCGTCACGCCGACGAGGAGGGCGAGCAGCATGGCACCCTCGATCTCGGGGCCTCCGAGACGGAGCACGGTCGGTCCCTGGTGCAGCGACCGCCACCACACGACCGAGAGGTGGACGATCGGCACGTCGACGAACCCGACGATCCCCACCACGGCGGCCCACCGGGCGCGCCGGCCCGGGTTGTCGGTGATCCGTCGGATCGCGAGGTAGGCGACGAAGATCAACAGCAGCACGGCGGTCGTCGTGAGCCTCGGATCCCACGTCCACCAGGTGCCCCAGACGGGCTTGCCCCAGAGCATCCCGAGGACGATCGCGAGACCCGTGAACAACACGCCGATCTCGGCGGAGGCGGCGGCGACACGGTCCCATCGCGTTCGCTTCGTCCGCAGGTAGGCGATGCTCGCGACGAACACGACGAAGAACGACAGGTACGCGAGCCACGCGGCCGGGACGTGCACGTACATGATGCGCTGGACCTCGCCCTGGACCGCGTCCGGAGGCGCGACGACGAGCGAGAGCGTGGCCGAGACGGCCACGGATACGATCGCCACCACGCCGAGGACCCGCTCGCCCGTGCGCGACGTCGCCTTGCCGAGCGCCCGTTCCGCCGTCACCGTCGTCAATCCTCCAGCAGGGAGCCGAAGACCAAGACCCCGACCGAGACGAACACGACGTCGAACGCGGCCAACAGGCCGAGCCACGACACGACCTCGCTCGAGCGACCCGCCGCCGCGAGATCGGTGGCTCGGACGCCCGCGATCAGGACGGGCGCGACCAGCGGTAGGACGAGCATCGGGAAGACGGCCTCGCGCGTCCGTGCGGATTCGGCGACCACGCCGAACATGCTGCCGACCACGGCGAGTCCGACGACGCCCAGGACGAACGCCGAGAGCATCAGCAGCGGGCTCCCGAGCGACAGGTCGAACAGCACGACGACCAGCGCCAGGACCGCGACGATGAGCGCGAACAGCTCGACGGTCACGGCCGCCGCCTTGCCGAGGAAGATCGCCGCCTTGTCGATCGGCGCGAGGAGCAGTCCCTCGAGGGCACCGTCCTCGGTCTCCGTCTGGTACGAGCGGCGCGACGCCATCACCGCCGAGAACAGGAGCGCCATCCACAGCAGGCCCGGCGCGGTCCGCTGCAGGACGTCGCGGCCGGGACCGAATGCGAAGCCGAACGCGACGAGGACCGTCGCGGCGAACGGCAGCAGCGTTCCGACGGCGTGCCGTCCACGAACCTCGATGCGAAGATCCTTGCGCGCGATCACCCCGGCCTGGCGGACGAACGTCACGTCGAGCGCTCCACGGATCCATCGCGCATGTCGACGACGCGGACGTCCAGGCCGGACGGCGCGCCGTGGTGCGTGGCGATCACGAGCGTTCGGCCGTTGCGTGCCGCGTCGACGATCATCTCGTCGACCACGCGCCGCGCCGGGGCGTCGAGACCCGTCGTCGGCTCGTCGAGCAGCAGCAGCTCCGGATCTCGAACGATCGCACGCGCGACCGCCACCTTCTGGCGCATGCCCGCGGAGAACGTTCGAACGCGCTCGTCCGCGACGTCGGCGAGCCCGACGCGCTCGAGCGCGGCCCCGACTCGCTCGCGGGGCGTCGCGAGCAGATCGGCGAACAGCTCCAGGTTCTCGCGCGCCGAGAGCTCCTCGTACAGTCGCGTCCGGTGCGTGAGGAGCTCGGATCGGCGACGGATCTCGTCTCGCTCGGTGGCGAGGTCGAAACCGAGGATCGAGCCGACCCCGTACGTCGGCGAGAGCGCCGTCGCGATGATCCGCAACAGCGTGCTCTTGCCGGCCCCGTTCGGACCGCGCAGGACCACGGTCTCGCCGCGCCGGATCGACAGGTCGACCCGCACGACGGCTGGAGCCGAACCGAACAGACGCGTCACGCCGTGCAGGTCGACGGCTGCGTCCTGCAGGCGGACGGAGGATGGGAGGGTGCGCATGCGGCTACCTCTTTGTATCACCAGGCTCATCGCGCGGTACCGGACCCTGCGCGTGCCGGACGGACCCTCCGGCTAGCATGGACGCCACGGGGCGTAGCGCAGCCTGGTAGCGCGCCTGCTTTGGGAGCAGGAGGCCGGCGGTTCGAGTCCGCCCGCCCCGACCGGATGAGAAGTGCCGGTCGGAGCGTTGCACCGGCCTTCACCTGCAGGTAGGTCAGAGGTCGTCCCGTTCCTCCAGGACGGCTGATGGTGGACCCGGCGCTGAGGGGACGTTCTCGAACCTCGTCACGTCGGCCTGGACAAGGTCGAGCGTGGCGTCCTCGAGGCACCCCACGAAGCGGCGTTCGCTGTTGCGTCCGATCGCCGGCGCGAGCGTCACGCGCACCCGATCACCGCGCAGCGCTTCGATCGCGACGAGTCGCGTGTTCGCCGGGAGCGTGCCACGGCAGAAGATCCACAACGCCTCCGTGACGTCGTCCACGGAGCGGGCACCGAAGCTCTTCTGGCTGACGGCGAGCTCGAGCGAGCTCACCTGTCCGACGAGCGTAGGGTCTGGACGGTTCACCGCCACGTCCCACAACACGCTCACGACCGCCGTCGCCAGAAGCCCCGACACGAGCAGGACGACGGCACCCGAAAGCGCGCTCCCTACGTGGACGACGCGGCGTCCGCCGGCCCTGAACGCCCAGACAGCGTCCGACGGGAGGTCCCGAGCGTTGGTCGGGGGCACGAGCGCGCCGCGTGGCGTCTCGAGCGACGCCATCCGTCGAGCCGTGCCCTCGCCGCCGGAGAGGGGGGCCGTCGCGGCTGCCAGCCGTTCCACGAGGTATGCGACGGCCGACAGGATCACCCCCACGCCGAGCAGCACGGGGACGAACACGTCGAACCCGTCGCCGGGCTCGAGCCACGAGAACCGAGGAGCAGCACCGCCCTCACCCTCCTCGAGTACGCGCGAGGCCTGGAGCCCGTTCGCGCCGCCCAACCCCTGTCCCTCGTCGAGTCGGCGCTCGAGCCGACCGATCCGGCTGAGGATCGTCGATGCAGCGACGAGGATCTCGGTCGCCACGAAGAACAGCCCCGACACCAGAGCGCGGTTCCACTCCCACCGGTAGAGGTAGATCAGCAGGTACGCGCCCGACACGACGAGGACGACGAGCGCGAGCAGGTGCCAGAGGAGGCGCGCGATGCGTCCGGCGTTCATGCGCTCACCTCCTCCACGATCGGTCGGACCTCACCGCTCGTCCCGTCCACCAGGACGAGTGTTCCGGGCGGGTACCGCTGGAGGGCGTCCTCGATACCGACCACGGTCGGGACGTTCACCTCGCGGGCCAGGATCGCTAGATGCGACAGCGTGCTTCCCGTCTCGGACACGAGCGCCGAGACGTGGGGGAGTGCCGCGGCGAGGCTCGGTTCGAGTACGCGGACGACGAGGACCTCACCCTCCTCGTCGAGCGGTCCCTCCGCGAGCTGGTGCACCCGGCCCATCCCGCGACCGCCGCCCGCGCCGCTGCCCTGACCCGCCGCGTCGTGTGGAAGCCGCGCCGGAGCGACGACGCCGTCGCGGGTGAGACGGAACGCGGCCGGCAGCGGTGGCCCGCAGGGCCGACGGGTCCGCTCGTCGAGGGAGGCGGGCGCCGGGTCGCCGGCGACGAGCGCGGTCAGCTCGGGCCGCGAGAGGTCGCGGACGGCTTCCCGGTTCGGGAGCCGGCCGGCTCGCGCCAGCCGCCGGCCGAGCTCGGTGGCGGCTCGCGCGGCGAGCTCGTCCAGCCAGCGGGCCCGTAGGCGGAGCGCCTCGCGATGCCCGAGGCGGACATCCCGCGACCGGTCGCCGTTCGAGGACCCGACCGGGTCCGGCAACGGGACCGGCGTACCGATCCGGGGCGGGGTGAGCGCAAGGAGTTCGGGGTGCTCGGCGACCATCCGCCCACGGTCGAGGTCCTGCCCATCCGTGCAGCAGAGGACGTCGAGCGCGAGGGCCGCGGCGGTCGAACCGTGCTCGTCCTTGGGAAGCAGCATGCCGGCCAGGACTTCGTAACCGTGGACCGCAACGAGTTGCCGCCGGACCCGGGACAGCATCCACAGGAGATCGCGATCGGGCAGATCGTGCAGGCGCGGCACCTGCGCGAGCTGCACGTCGGTCCACCGTAGGAGGTCCTCGGCGACGACGGGGAGATCGCGGCGAAGTCGTCCGATCCGCCACGCGACCGAGAGGTGGCGCGCAGGCGGGACGGGGTTGAGCAACCGCCACACCGAGCGCCGTGTCGGTGCGACCCCGAACAGCTCGAGGTCGGCGGCGACCCACCCGCCAACCGTCGTCACGACCGGGGACGAAGCGGTGCGACGCCTGGACACCATCCCGATCACGTGCATCGCGCGCACGATCCCGGCGCGGAGCGGGTCGAGGAAGATCTCGACCTCCAGACGACGGAGCGGCTGCGGGAACGTCTCGGCGATCGGCCCGGGTCCGAGGAGAGGTCCGCCGGCGTCGGCAGCGGCACCCGCCGCGGTGATCGGCCGGCTCTGAAGCAACCAGAGGTGTCCCTCTGCGTCGATCGCCCACTCGATGTCCTGCGGAGCGCCGAAGTCGCGCCCGGCCCTGTGCGCAAGGCGCGCGAGCCGGATCCGGTTCGGAAGGGAGAGCGGGGCGAGCGAGCCGTGCTCGACCTCGACGAGGCGTCCCCTCCTCGACAGCAGGTATCTCGCGGCCATCGCGCGACCGCTCACGAGCGCCTCGGGGCCGCCGCTCACGGCCTCCACCACGACGTGGCGGCGGTCGCCCGACACGGGGTCGAGCCCGAACATCACCCCGCCGCAAGCGGCCCGAAGCTGCGGTTGGACGAGCACGGCCATGGCGGCAGGCGCCTCCCCGCCGGCCGCGGTTCGAGCGGAGCGCTGGACGTCGGCGATGGCGTCGAGGAGCGCCTGCCAGCCGGCGACGTTCGATACGGACAGGAACATCCCCGCCATCGACGACGCCGCGATGTCCTCGACCGTCGACGACGAGCGGACGATGAGCGGGACGGAGTCGCCCCGCGTGAGCTCTTCCCAGGCGGCGCGGAGTTCGGTCACCGCGTCGCTCGACGGCGACCCTGCTGCCGCCCACGCCGTCGTGACGACGAAGCCGGAGACGACCGGCAGGCCGAGCGACGCGGCGCGTGCAAGGGTTGCGGCCTTGTTCCCCGTGAGCTCGCGAGCGGTGGCGCGAGGGTCCGTGAGCGTCACGACGGCCGGACGCCCTTCCGCGCGATCGCCTCCCATCCCTCCCACACCTCGATCACAGAGGCTGCAGGCATCATCGCTATCCCGCCCATGGGCGATGAGGGACCCGGGTCCCGCTCCCCATAGGCCGAACGAGCGCGTACGCGCGCCTCGCCGGTGGTACGACTGGCGTGGAGACGGACATGCGAACCATCCCGCACCGGGGGGCCGTCCCCCCGGACGCCGAACCTCCTGTGGTGCCGCCACCGAAGGCTGTTCGGCGACGATCCGCGGCCTTGGCGGGTATCGTCCTGCTCGCGGTGGCCGTGGTCGCCGGCCTCTCGTACCGGCAACAGATCTGGTCGATGCTGACGCACCGCAAGGGCGCTCCCACGCAGACCTGGCCCGTGGAGCCCTTCGCCACCCTTCCCGACGTCCGGATCGCGGTGGTGGGTGACGTGGGTGAGGGCGAGGAGGAGGAGTGGCGAACCGCGAACGCGATCGACGCACTTGCGCAGGGCGACCCGTACGAAGCGCTGCTGCTTCTCGGTGACAACGTCTATCCGAGTGGTGATCCCGATCGGGTCGATGAGACGGTGTTCCAGCCGTTCGGCATGGTGTTGCGCGATGGCACCGAGCTCCTGGCGATCCTCGGGAATCACGACGTCATGGGCGGGGAAGGATCCGAACAGATGCGGCGGCTCGGGATGCCCGGACCCTGGTGGACCGTCGCGATCGGAGACGTCCGTATCATCGGGCTTGACTCGAACCGGCCTCGAGACTCCGATCAGCTCGAGTTCCTCGAACGGACCCTGGCCTCCGCAACGGAGACGTGGAAGATCGTCGCCATCCACGAGCCGCCGTACTCGTCCGGGTACCAGGGCTCGAACCTCGATGTGCGAGAGACGATGGTGCCGCTCTTCCGTCGGTACGGCGTCCAGCTCGTCGTTTCCGGGCACGAGCACGACTATCAGCGGACGGTCGAGATCGGCGGCGTGACCTACGTGGTGACGGGCGCGGGGGGACGCACACGCGGCACCGGCGAGGCGGCGTTCACCGCGGCATCGTGGTCCGTGCTGTCGTTCGTGGACATCGACGTGTTCCCGGACAGGCTCATCGTGCGGGCAGTGACCCAGGACGCCCGTCTGTTCGACGAAGCCACGATCCTTCCCACCTAGGGGTCGCGTGTCCGACCGTCCGCGCCTGCGGCTAGCCTTGCCGCCCGTGGAGATCACCTCGACCGTCGTCACGCTCAGCACGCGGCGCATCGCCCACATGCTGGCCGGCCTCCCGGACGCCGATGGGTATGCGGTCGTCGTCAAGCCGCTCCGCTATCGCGAGAAGCCCCACCTGGCGGCTCAGACGGACTTCCACGACCGGACGATCACCTTGCAGGTACCCGACCCGTTCCTCCCGTTTGGGGAGGTGGTCGCATTCGGCGCCAAGCGGCGTCCCGGGCCGTCGATGCGGTTCATCTGGCTGACCGAGGGCGTCACGTTCCGAACGGAACGCCAGGTGCTCCGCTTCTTGTACCTGCACGAGTGGATGCACTGGTACCTGCACCGTCACCACGGGCGTGGGATGTCGGCCGAGACGACGTGCGACCGGTTCGCGCTGCGCAACTACCGCAAGCCGGAGGTCACGATGGCCGACGCCACCGAGGCGATGCGACGCTCGAGCAGAGCCGGGAACGG
>JBMDWR010000285.1:0-6634 GCA_048594645.1 Actinomycetota bacterium | reverse complement strand
TGGGAGCCCGTGTCGCCGTTCGTCCTCCGGTCCACCCACACCGTGTAGAGCCGATCGGGATGCTCCAGCTCCTCGAGCTCGGTCGGCGGGACCGATACGGGTTCCCCGTGCTCGTCGAGCAGCCGCACGCCGGTCACCTCGGCGCGCGGGATCTTCGCCACCCACTCCCCTTCGGAGGCCAGTCGCTCGACCTGCCCCTTCAGCCGCCGTCCCTCGGCGTCGAGCAGGACGAGGTCCGTGTCCGTCACCGCAACCTCGATCCTACGAGGAAGCGTCCGGCCGTCGGCCCCTTGAGCAGCGCGCGCCCGGCCCCGAAGACCTCGCGAGCGCCGAGCCGACGGAGCGTTCGTTGCGGAGCTGCGCGACGTCGTCGCGTTCGGCCAACATCGCGCCTTCGCGCCGAAGCTCCTCCCCGTCGAGATCCTGCAGGATCGCGACTCCCAGCGTGACGGAGTTCACGAAGAACACCCCGTTCACGAACCTGCCGATGCCTCCGACGAGGCCGCCCGAGCTCACTTCGATGCCGACTCCGCCGACCCGACCGAAGCCTGGCCCGCCGCGAGGCGGGCCGTCTCCACCCGGAACGGCGAGCAGCTCACGTAGTCGAGGCCGATCTCGTGGCAGAAGGCGACGGACGCCGGATCGCCGCCGTGCTCTCCGCAGATCCCCAGGTGGAGCTCGCCGTTCGCCGCCTTCCCCTCCTCGACGGCCAGGCGCATCAGCCGGCCGACGCCCGAGCGGTCGATCGTCACGAAGGGGTTCGCCGGGACGAGCTTGCGTTCCTCGTACATCCCGACGAACTTGCCGATGTCGTCGCGGCTGAACCCGAACGCCGTCTGCGTGAGGTCGTTGGTCCCGAACGAGAAGAAGTCGGCCGCCTCGGCGATCTCGCCCGCGGTCACCGCCGCCCTGGGCAGCTCGATCATCGTTCCCCACTCGAGATGCTCGAGCTCGGTCCCCTCACGTTGAAGCACCTCGGCCGCAACGGGTTCGAGTTCCGCCCGCATCTGCTCGAGCTCCGGCTTGGTCGCGACGAGCGGGATCATGATCTCGACCTTCGGAGTGCCACCCTCCTTCTTCACGGCGGCGGCGGCCTCGCAGATCGCGCGTACCTGCATCGCGTACAGGCCCGGCTTCACGATGCCCAGACGCACCCCGCGAAGGCCGAGCATCGGGTTCGCCTCGTGGAGCTCGCGCACCTTGCGGAGCACGCGCTCCTGTCCGGACACGTCCTCGCCGCGCTCGCGCTTCAGCGCCACCTCCACGGACAGCGTCGTCACGTCCGGGAGGAACTCGTGAAGCGGGGGATCCAGGAGCCGAACGGTCACCGGCAGCCCATCCATCGCCCGGAAGATCCCAACGAAGTCGTCTCGCTGCAGCGGAAGCAGCGCGTCGTATGCCCGCTGCTCGTCCTCCGGCGTCTCCGCGAAGATCATCTGCCTCACGGCGCCGACGCGCTCCTCCCCGAGGAACATGTGCTCGGTCCGACACAGGCCGATCCCCTGCGCCCCGCGTTCGCGCGCGTTGGCCGACTGGTCCGGGGTGTCCGCGTTCGCCCGGACGCGGAGGCGCCGGCGCGCGTCGGCGATCCGCATCACGCCCTCGAACGCCTTCCAGATCTTCTCCTCGCGGGCCACGGCGTCCCCCGAACGCGCCTTCTCGAGCACCGACTCCTCGAGCGGAAGCTCGCCGACGTACACGGCGCCGGTGAACCCGTCGATCGTGATGAGGTCGCCTTCGCCGACCGTGGTGCCGTTCGCGTTGAACGACCGGGAGGCGACGTCGATCTTGATCGCGTCGGCCCCGCACACCGCCGGGATGCCCTCCCCACGCGCGACGACCGCGGCGTGCGAGTTCGTCCCGCCGGCGCTCGTCAAGATCCCTTGCGACGCGATCATCCCGTGGTAGTCGTCCGGCGTCGTCTCGCGACGTACCAGGACCACCTTGTCGCCGTCCTTCGAACGCTTCTCCGCCTCGTCCGCGGTGAACACGACCCTCCCGGTCGCGGCCCCCGGACTGGCGTTCAGCCCCTTCGCGATCGGCTCAGCCCCGTCGACCTTCACGCGCCGCTTGAACAGCTCCTCCAGCCGGTCCGCGTCCACGCGCAGCAGTGCCGTGTCGTCGTCGATCAGACCCTCGTCGAGCATGTCGTACGCCATCACCCACTCGGCGAACGCGGTCCGCTTTCCGATCCGCGTCTGGAGGATCCAGAGCTTGCCCTTCTCGATCGTGAACTCGATGTCGCACATGTCGCGGTAGTGCCGTTCGAGCGTGTCCATCACCTCGACGAGCCCCCGGTACGACGTCGGATCGATCTGCTCGAGCCGGGCGAGCGGCAACGTGTTGCGGATCCCCGCCACCACGTCCTCGCCCTGAGCGTTCGGCAGGTAGTCGCCGTAGGCGACCTTCTCCCCGGTGCTCGGGTCGCGCGTGAACGCCACGCCCGTCCCCGAGTCCTCCCCCCGGTTGCCGAACACCATCGCGACGACGTTCACGGCGGTCCCGAGGTCGTCGCTGATCTTGTTCTGCCGACGGTAGTCGCGGGCGCGCTTGCCGTTCCAGGACCGGAACACCGCGGCGATGGCCAGGCGCAGCTGCTCCTTCGGGTCCTGCGGGAACTCCTCGCCCGTGTGCTCCCGGTAGATCGCCCGGAATCGCTCGATCAGCGCGCTGAGGTCGTCGGCATCCAGGTCGGTGTCCTGGGCGCCTTCGAACTTCGAGCGCTTGGCCTCGTCAAGGGCGTGCTCGAACGCCTCTCCCGGCACGTCCATGACGATCTTGCCGAACATCTGGACGAACCGCCGGTACGCGTCCCGCGCGAAGCGGACGTCGCCGTCGGTCTGCTTCGCGAGACCCTCGACCGAGCGGTCGTTGAGCCCGAGGTTCAGGACCGTGTCCATCATGCCCGGCATCGAGAACTTCGCGCCCGAACGGACCGAGACGAGCAGCGGGTCGTCGGGATCGCCCAACGTCTTGCCCATCGCGCCCTCCAGACGCGTCAGGTGCTCCCCGGTCTCCTCGAGCATCTCGGCGGGAGCGCCACCCTGCGCCAGGAACACGAGGCAGGCCTCGGTCGTGATCGTGAACCCCGGAGGGACCGGAAGGCCCATGTTGGTCATCTCGGCGAGGTTCGCGCCCTTGCCGCCGAGGAGATCCTTCATGTCCTTGTTGCCTTCGGCGAAGTCGTAGACGTACTTGGTCACGGCGACCTCCAGGGTGCGCGGGGTAGAAGAGGTCAGTCTACGGCCGTCGCCTCGTCGGGCGTGTGCCGAGAGGCGGGAGTCAGGCGGTGGGTGACGTCGTACCGGGCGCCAGCCCGACGAACGCGGCCGCCATGGCGAGACAGCGCTCGACGTTCGCGTGATCGCCCGCACGGAGCGCCTCGTACGCGAGGTTGAGCCAGCCCGAGGACTTCTGCGCCAGTTCGACGTCGGCCGAGACGAGCGCGTGGCCCGAGCACAGGACGTCGAGGACCGGGAGGTATGCGGTGCTCAGGACGGCTGCGGCCCGGGCGTCGAAGCGCACGACCGGATCGGAGCCGTCCCGGAGCGCCTCGCGTTCGGCCGCCTGCCATTGGTCGCGGAGCGCTCCGTACGCTACTCGGACCTCGGCGGCGGGCGCCCCCTCGGACGCGATCCCGATCAACGCGCGGATGCTCCTGGTGGTCTGCAGCAGGATCCCGTCCACGGCGCTCCTCCTCCTAGGCCACATGTTCTTCCCTGGGGCCCGGCCGCGACATCGGCCGGGGGATGGGAACCCTGGGCGGAACGACCTAGGCCGGATGCCGATCGAAGCAGGTTCGGGACGTCAGGCGTTCGCCACGCGCAGAGCCTCGAGCGCGGTCCCGCTCGAGGCGAACAGCACCGTGACGGCCTCGCCCTGAGCGGTGAGCACCTCGCCGTGGTCGTCCCCCGCCGCGATCCAGTCCCGCATCGCGCCGGCGAATTCGGCGGCGTCGACGGCCGAGTCCCAGACGGTCGACAGGACGACCGCGGTCTCGGATCCGTCGGTCCACGCACGGTACGTGCCGCCGTCCCAGCCGCTCGTGGCGGCCATGGCCTGCGACGCGTCAAGCCGCAGGCCCAGCGCGATCTGGAGCCATGACTCGCCGACCGACATGACGTCGAGATCGCGCCATCCGTCGCCGAGCTCGGCCGACAGATCCGTGACGTCCACCGGCGTGGGGACGTCGTTCGGGTAGCGCTCGGGATGGATGATCTGCTCGGTCGACGTGGGCAGCCGCTCGAAAGCCCCGTCGATACCGTCGAGCCCGCTCCGGTCCTCGAGCGCCGCGACGAAGCGCATCCCCTGCTCGTACGGCCACGCCTGCAGCCGCACGACGAACGGCGGGATGCCCTCCGTCGACACGTCCTGCGTCGCCGCCTCGATGCCAACCTGGACCTGCTGCTCGGGCGTGAGGAACGTCTGGGCCCACCGGAGCATGAAGAACGTGGCGTTGCCTTCGACGAGCGCGAGAGCGGCCGCCGAATCCTCGTCCCTGCATTCCGCGCCCAGCGCGTCGAGCTTCTCGAGGCCGAACCGCTGGTCGTCGATCGCGTGCGTGAGCTCGTGCGCGAGCGTGACGCGTTCGAGCGGTGACGGCGACCGGCTGCCGGTGAACTTCAACCGTCCGGTGATCGTGTCGTAGTACCCGATCACCTGCGTCGAGCCGTAGCTCTCGTACGCATCGCGCAGGCTCGTCCCGTCGGGGATCACGCCCATCGTCTCCCATGCGGCGCTCCTGCGTGCGAACTGCGCCTGCGGGTAGGCCGTGTCCGCGTACTCGACGATGTCCGCGGCGATCTCGGCCTGCGGAACGGCCTGCGCCACGACCCGCTCCGTGTAGCCGAACCCTCGGATCCGCTCGATCTGCCGCATCACGGACGCGATCACCGCGGGTGTCGGCCCTTCGGCCGGCACGGCCGCGCCGCCGTCGATGTCGGGTTCCGGCACCTCGCACAGCCTCTTCGCGGCGGCCCGGGCCGAATCCGGTCCGCCGGCGGCGGGCGGTGGGGTCTCGGGCGAGGGCAGCGCCGGCGCGACCGATGTCTCGACCGGGCCCGAGCCCGCGTCGTCGACGTTCGTGCAGGCCGCCAGGAAGAGCAGGGCGAGCAAGGCCGGGACCGAGCGCCGTCTCATCTGCGCCTGGGAAGGAGCACGCTCGCGATACCCAGCCCGATCGCCCCGAGCGAGAGGACGCAGGAGATCCACAGGAGACCTATCGACCGCAGGGTGCCCAGGGATGAGATCAAGAGCGCCGCCCCGGCCGCCAGGACGAGGCCGAACGCGGCGGCGTAGACGCTGATCCAGCCTCGCCTGGGTGCGCGATCCTCCATCGTCACAGGCGTTCGGCGAGGTACGCGAGGAGGTTCTCGATCGGGACGCGGTCCTGCGACATCGAGTCACGCTCCCGGACCGTCACCTGCCGGTCCTCGAGCGTGTTGAAGTCGACCGTGACGCAGAACGGCGTCCCCACCTCGTCCTGTCGCCGATACCTGCGCCCGATCGACCCGGCGTCGTCGAAGTCGCACATCCACGACCGCTTCACGATGTCGAACACCGCCCGCGCGTCCGGCGTGAGCTGCTCGTTCCTCGACAGCGGGAGCACGGCGACCTTCGTCGGTGCGAGCTCCTTGTGCAGCGCGAGGAACGTTCGCTTCTCTGTGCCGCCCTTCGCCGCGGGCGCCTCCTCCTCCCGGTACGCGTCGATCAGGAACGCGAGGAGGGCGCGGTCGACGCCCCCGGCCGGTTCGATCACGTAGGGGTGGTACCGCTCCTGTCTCTCCTGGTCGAAGTACGTGAGGTCCTGTCCCGAGAACTTCTCGTGCTGCTTGAGGTCGAAGTCCGTGCGGTTCGCGATCCCTTCCAGCTCGCCCCAGTCGGTGAACGGGAACCGGTACTCGATGTCGACGGTGCGCTTGGAGTAGTGGGAGAGCTCCTCGGCGTCGTGCTCTCGGAGCCGCAGGTTCTCTTGCCGGATCCCCAGGTCCAGGTACCACCGATGGCGTTCGTCGATCCAGTACTCGTGCCACTCTTCGTCGGTGCCGGGCTCGACGAAGAACTCCAGCTCCATCTGCTCGAACTCGCGCATGCGGAAGACGAAGTTCCCGGGCGTGATCTCGTTGCGGAACGACTTGCCGACCTGCGCGATGCCGAACGGGACCTTCTTGCGCGAGGTCGCCTGGATCGTCACGAAGTCGACGAACATGCCCTGCGCCGTCTCGGGGCGCAGGTAGACGGCGTTCGCCTCGTCGTGGACCGGGCCCATGTGCGTCTTGAACATCAGGTTGAAGTTCTTCGGGTCGGTGAACGCGTCGTGCCCGCAGTTGGGGCACCTCGGCTTCGCGTGCATGTCGACGGTCGTCTCGTCGTCCTCGTGACCGGACTGCGGCGCGTGGACGCCCGGCAGGTGGTCGGCGCGGAACCGCTGGTGGCAGTTGAGGCACTCGACGAGCGGGTCGGTGAACACCTCGAGGTGCCCGCTCGCCTCCCAGACCTTCGGCGACATGATGACGGCGGCATCGAGGCCGACGACGTCGTCCCGGAGCTGGACGACCTGGCGCCACCACGCGTTCCGGATGTTGCGCTTGAGCTCGACCCCCAAGGGACCGTAGTCCCACGAGGAGCGGAGGCC
>JBMDWR010000284.1:0-1285 GCA_048594645.1 Actinomycetota bacterium | reverse complement strand
CAGCTGCGCGCGATCCTGTACGACAAGCTGAAGCTGTCGCCCGGGAAGCGGACGCCGAAGGGTCAGTTGTCCACCGACGCGAGCGTCCTCGAGAAGCTGCGGGACGTCCACCCGATCGTCGATGCGCTCCTGTCGTGGCGCGAGCTCGACAAGCTCAACTCGACGTACCTCGACGCGCTGCCGAAGCAGGTCGACCCGCGCGACGGACGCGTCCACACGACCTTCAACCAGACGGGGGCGGCGACGGGCCGGCTGTCGTCGACGAACCCGAACCTCCAGAACATCCCCGTTCGCGGCGAGCTCGGCCGCCAGATCCGCCGCGCGTTCGTCCCGGGCTCGGGCGACGAGGTCCTGCTCGTCGCGGACTACTCGCAGATCGAGCTGCGCATCCTCGCGCACCTGTCCGGGGACGAAGGGCTCCGCGCCGCGTTCGAGTCGGGTGCGGACATCCACACGGCGACGTCGGCTCGCGTGTTCGGGCTGCCGGAGGACCAGGTGGACCCCGCGACGCGGAGCCGTGCGAAGGCCATCAACTACGGGCTCGCCTACGGGATGAACGCATGGGGGCTCGCCTCGCGTCTCGAGATCACGCCGGACGAGGCGCAGGAGTTCATCGACGCCTACTTCGCGAGCTTCCCCCAGATCCGCGAGTACCTCGACCGACAGGTCGCCCGCGCGGCCGCGGAGGGTTTCACGGAGACGTTGCTCGGGCGTCGCCGCTACATCCCGGAGCTCCAGGCCTCCAACCCGCGGGTGCGCGACATGGGGCGGCGGATGGCGCTGAACGCGCCGATCCAGGGAAGCGCCGCGGACGTCTTCAAGCTGGGGATGATCCGCGTCGACGAGGCGATCCACGCCTCGGAGGTCGAGTGCCGCATGCTCCTGACCGTGCACGACGAGCTGGTCTTCGAGGTCTCGAAGGACCGGGTCGAGCAGGCGGCGGCGCTCGTCAAGCGGGAGATGGAGGACGCGTATGACCTCGACGTCCCGCTGCGGGCGGACATCGGCTGGGGCTCCAACTGGGCGGAGGCCGTCCCGGCCGGGCACTAGCGTTGACGCGGTTTCCGCTGCTCACCTACCATCGCTGCGCCGCCTGGGCGCGTTCGCGCCACGGGGACTCCCACAGCCCGTGGTTGGGCGCCTGTGCGGCGGAAGGAGCTGGTGCAGATCGATACGGCGAGCGAGACGCGAGACCTCACCCCCGACGAGCTCAGGGACGCGATCGAGGCCTCGCTGCGGGACTTCAAGGAGGGCGACATCCTCGAGGGCACGGTCGTCAAGATCG
>JBMDWR010000283.1:0-6197 GCA_048594645.1 Actinomycetota bacterium | reverse complement strand
GCGATCCCGTCATGACGCCGGCCGGGTCGGTCGTCCCGCGCGAGGTCCTCGCCGCCGTCCTGGACCGGATGGTCGTCGCGGACGGCGAACCCAGCGACCACGAGGTGATCGACGTGCGCGTCACGGGGACGAAGGACGGGACCGACGCGGTCGCCCGCTCGCTCGCGACGTTGCGGCCGACGTCCGAGGGGCTGTCGGCCGGCGCGTTCGGGACGGCGATCCCGATCGCCACCGCCGTCCGGTGGCAGGCGGCAGGGCGCGTGCCCGTCGGCGTCCACCCGCCCGAGACCGCGTTCGAGGCGGAGGCGTTCGTGGCGGACCTGCAAGCCGAGGGCGTCGAGATCCAGGCCGGACTCGAGACGCCAGGCGACGTCGTGGGAGGCGAGCTCCTCACCTAGCGACGCGCAGCCGTACGCTTGGGTGGATGGGCACGCTCGCGCTGATCCTCTTGCCTGCGGCGGCCTTCGTCGGGGTCGTCGCGCTGGTGTACGCGCTCCGGCGGGACCGGGCGACGCATCCGGACCGGCCGTGGTGGGGGCGCCCGATCCCGTGGATCGCGATCTCGGTGGCGTTCGTGCTGCTCGGGTTGTTCGTGTTCCCGCGGCTCCTGGGGTTCACGTTCCTGTTCCTTCCGCTGCTGTGGGTCGGAGGTCTAGGGCGCCGGCGGCAGGACCCCGGCCGTAGGAAGGACCCAGGCGGCGGCTGGGAAGACCTGGGCAGGTGGGAGGACCCGGGCCGCTAACCCAGCAGCCGCGCGGCGAACGCCCCCACGATCTCGGCGGCCTCCTTCTCGTGTCGCCACAGGAAGTGGTCGGTCCCCGGGACGATCGCGACGTCCGCGTTCGGCAGCTTCCTGCCGAGCGCCTCGAGCTGCGGGCGCGGACACGAAAGGTCACCCTCACCGGCGAGCAGCAGGACCGGCCGCCGGAAGGCTCGTAGCTCCGAGCGGCCGGGCAGCGGCGGCAGCTCCAGATCCGTCGCATCGAGCGGCAGCCCGATCAGTGCGAGCGCGCCCACGCGCTCGTCGGTGAGCGCCTCCCGGAGCGCGACGTTGGCGCCGAAGGACCACCCGCACACGATGGTGGGCCCGTCGGCCTCGTCCCGGATCCGGCCGATCGCCGCCTCGACGTCTCTGGTCTCGGTGTGGCCGGCTGCGTAGGTGCCGGCGCTGCGCATCGTGCCTCGGAAGTTGAACGACAGGACGGCGACCCCGCGCGCCGCGAGCTCGTTCCGCAGCGCCCACAGGATCGGATGGTCCTTGCTCCCGCCGTGCCTCGGGTGGGCGTGGCAGATCACCGCCGAGCCCAACGCGTCGCCCTCGGGCAGCCGGATCTCGCCTTCGAGCGAGACCGCGTCCTCGGTGGCGAAGCGGATCGCGTCCACGGATGGGAGGATGACGTCGTGCCTGACGTCCGACAACGTGGCACCGCCTTCGCGATTCGCGACGCCCTCCCGTGGAAGGACCTGTGCGAGATCGTTCGCGCCGCGGAGCAGACCGGGTACCGGACGCTGTTCCTGCCCGAGATCTTCGAGCGGGATGCGCTCGTCACGCTTGGGATGCTTGCGGGGGAGACGCGCGACCTCATGCTCGGCACGGGCGTGCTCCCGATGCGCGCTCGGACGACGCGGCTCACGGCGATGGCCGCCGCTACCGTGCAGGAGCGCTCGAACGGCCGCCTGATCCTCGGCCTGGGGACCGGCGACGCGGGCCGTGGAGCGCTTGACGAGCTGCGCAAGACCGTGCTCGAGGCTCGTGCGCTGCTCGCGGGGGAGACGGTCGAGCGCGAGGAGCGGCGCTCCGCCCTGACGCTCGTTCCGTCCGTGACGGTGCCGATCTGGATCTCGGCCCTCGGGCCGAAGGCGATGCGGCTCGCGGGCGAGGTCGCGGACGGCGTCCTCCTGAACTGGTGCCCGCCCGAACGCGTCGGCCTGGCACGCAAGCAGATCGCTCAAGGTGCGGAGGCTGCCGGGCGCGACCCGGACGCGATCGTCGTCGCGGTCTACGTCCGGTCGTGGGTCGGCGACGACGATGCCGAGGCGATGCCCGCGCTGAAGGCGATGGCCGGGCTGTACGCGTCGATGCCCCCGTACCGGCGTCAGTTCGAACAGGTGGGGCTCGGGCGGCAGGCGGGCGTGGCGGCGCAGGCGCACCGGGCGGGACGTCCCGACGACGTGCCGGAGGTCCTGATCCGTGCCGTCTGCGCGCTGGGCGACGGGGCGCGCGACCGGACCCAGGCGTTCCGAGACGCGGGAGCCGACCTGCCGGTCGTCTACCCGGTCTCCGCGGGCCCGGCGGTGGCCTCGATCGAGCGAACGATCGTGGCCCTCGCCCCGGATGGAGGCGTTTGAAGCCGGCGCCAGGCGTCGTAGACTACGGTTTACAAGGTCCGCACCGTGGAAAAGGGGAAAACATGACCTACACGATCTGCGAGCCGTGCATCGACGTGAAGGACAAGGCCTGCGTCGACGAGTGCCCGGTGGACTGCATCTACGAGGGCCCGCGGATGCTCTACATCCACCCGGACGAGTGCGTCGACTGCGGTGCGTGCGAGCCGGTGTGTCCCGTGACGGCGATCTTCTACGAGGATGACGTCCCGGCCGAGTGGAAGCAGTTCACGCCGATCAACGCGGAGTGGTTCAACGACGACGTGAGCGGCGTCGGCTCTCCGGGCGGAGCCGCCCAGGTCGGGCCGAGCAACGTCGACCACCCGGTCGTCGCGGGGTGGGCGTCGATCGGCTGACGTCGGAACCAAGGCGCGCGACGCCGTCGTCGAGGGCGGCTCGTGCTACGCGGTCGTCGGCGCCGGCTCGGGCTGAGGCAGCTCGCCGGGTGCGGACCACGGCGTCTCGCCCCATCGGGCTCGGGATTTCGCCGCGAGCTTGGACATGAGCGAGATCGCGGCAGGATCCTCGGAGCCAGGGCGCCACTCGACGATGCCGTCGGCCACCGCCCGCTCCCAGATGTCGCGTCCCTTGTCCGTTCGGATGATCGTTAGGGTCCAGCCCTCACCCTGGCCCAGACCGCCGAACGAGATGTCCGCGTGCTCGGCCGCGAAGTCGGGGCAGCGCATGCATCCGGGGCGCGTGAACTCGTGGGCCTGCTTCAGCGAGTACGTGACCTCCTCGCCGTCCTGCGTGTAGAAGAGCAGCTTGCCCTTGACGTTCACACGGATCAGGTCGTCGAGGTCGAGGCCGAGGCGGTTCTGCGCGATCTCGCCCATCAGGCCGTCGTACGTGAACGACTTGGAGCACAGCAGGCCGAAGGTCCACGCGATCTTCTTCGCCCACTTGTTCACGCGGCGGGCGGTCATCGAGCCGGTGACGCTGGCCTGGCACGACATCCCGACGAGCGCGACCTTGGAGAGTCCCATCTCGGCCGCCTTCACCAGCGCGAGCGGGTTGGCCGAGTACGTGTAGCGCGACCCCGCCGTGGCGAGGACGCCTTCCTCGTCGGTGACGACGGTCGGTTCGGCGTCCCACGGCCGGTCGTCGGAGAGCTTGGACGTGAGCGCTCCGTCGATCTCGCCGTTCGCGAGCCCCCACAGCAGCAGCGCCGAGACGACGCCGCCGTCCTGGCCGTGCATGAGCGCCTCGGGGCGAACCGCACGGGCGAGCACGATGTCCTGGTAGTGCCCGATCACGTCTTCGGGGGTCCTTGTCTGGCCGAACAGCAGCTGGTCGATCTCGGCCTCCCACTCGCGAAAGCGCGGGCACGCCAGGGTGCAGAGCGAGCAGCCGCGGTCGCCGTGGGCGCAGGCGTCGGGTCCGTCGTCCTGGAGCTGCACGGGGACGTCGTCCTCGTACCCGAGCACGTGGAACGGGCAGGCGACGATGCACGCGGTGCAGCCGGTGCACAACCCGGTCAGGACGACCTCGTTGTACAGGTCGCGCCACTGCGTTCGGTCCGCGCTCGTGGGCATCGTTGGAAGTATAGGAGCCGGCGAGCGACCGCTCGGCACCGCACCTTTTCGAGCCTCGTGGGCTACGCTTCCCCGACGCTACGACGGAGGTGGGGGATGGTGAAGCGCAGGTGGGTCTGGCTCCTGGCCGGGCTCTTCGTGCTCTCGATGGTGGCCGCGGCGTGTGGTGGAGACGACAACGGCGGCGGAGGCGACAACGGCGGCGGCGGCACCGAGACCGGCGGCACCGAGACCGGCGGCAACGGCGCGGGCGGGACCGAGATCACGATCGCGGACTTCGCCTTCGACCCGAGCACGATCACGGTCTCGGGTCCCACCGAGATCACCATCACCAACGAGGACAGCGCCTCGCACACGTTCACGCTGGACGACGGCAGCGTCGATCAGGAGATCGCCGGCGGAGAGAGCGCCACGGTCACCGTCGATGTCTCGGAGTCGACGGGGTTCGTGTGCAGGTTCCACCCGCAGATGACCGGGACCGTCGAGGTCGGCTAGGGGACCTTCGCGGTCGGCTCCGGAACGGACGGTCAGACCGAGAACGAGTCGCCGCAGGCGCACTCGTGCTTGGCCTGCGGGTTCAGCATCCTCAGGCCGCCGCCCAGGAGGGCGTCGTTGAACTCCAGGGTCGAACCCTCGACGATCGGCGCGCTCCTCGGGTCGACGAGGACCCGAACGCCCTCGGCGCCCGTGATCACGTGGTCGTCGCCGGCCGGCGCGTCGGCGAAGTAGAGCTCGTAGGAGAAGCCGGAGCACCCGCCGGCCACCACGCGGACTCGCAGGAGCGGGTCGGTCCGACCCTCCTTCTCCGCGAGCTGGCGGATCTTGCGCGCGGCCCTGTCCGTGACCGTGATGACGGTGGCGGTCTGTGCCATGCCCTCCAGGATACCGTCGAACGGCGCTTGCCCGACCGAGGGCAGCCCTTCAGACGACGCCGAGGAAACCCGCGAAGGCGCGCGCGTAGACGCGGGCGCCGGTGACGAGCTCGGCGACCTCGACCGACTCGTACGCCGTGTGCGCGACCTTGAGCGACCCCGGACCGAGGATCACGCTCGGGATCGAGCGGTCGTTGATGTAGAAGCGGGCGTCGGTGATGCCGGTGAGGCCGGTATCGACGGGTTCGCGGCCCGTCTCGGCCCGGAGGGCATCGCGGCAGGCGGTCGCGATCGGCGAGTCGCCGGGCGCCTCGGCGGCGTCCATCCACATCTTCAGCTCGAACGCGAGGTCGTCCTCGGGATGCTCGGCGCGGATCGCCTCGGACAGGCGTTCGAACGCATCGAGCACCGGCTCCTGCGCGTCCTCGCCCGGGATCAGCCTGCGGTCGATGTCGACCGTGCAGCGGTCGGCCACGACGTTGGGGGCGCTGCCGCCCGCGATCATCGCCGCGTTCACCGTGGGACGCCCGACCAAAGGGTGCTCGATGTCGGGAAGCACCTCTTCCAGCCGCAGGACGAACCGCGCCATCGCCGCGATCGCGCTCACGCCGAGCTGCGGTGTGGAGCCGTGAGCCGCCTTGCCTCGGGCCGTGGCGACGACCCACGCGCCTCCGCGTTCGGCGAGCGAGAGCGTCAGCTCCGTGGGCTCGCCGACGATCGCGGCGTCCTGGTCCAGGTATCCGCGTTCGAGCAGCACCCTCGTTCCGTGGACGCCCGCGAGCTCCTCGTCGGCGACGAGGTGGAGCGCGAGCGTCCCCCCGAGCTCGCATCCCGACCGTCGGAGCGCCGCCACGGCCGCCAGCGCGCTCGCCACCGGGCCCTTCATGTCGGCCGAGCCGCGCCCGACCAGGCGTCCGTCCACGATCTCGCCGGCGAACGGAGGCCGTTCCCACGTCGAGGGCTCGCCGGCCGGGACGGTGTCGAGGTGACCGTTCCACGCGAGCTTCGGGCCGGCGCCGTTGCCGAACCGAGCGACGACGCTCGGCCGCCCTTCGTCGCTCCGCACGATCTCGGGCGAGCCGCCCAGGTCGTCCACGATCTCGAAGGCCACGGCGGCGGCCTCGTCCTCCGTCCCGCCCGGATTCTCGCTCCGCGCGGCGATCAGCGCCCGCGCGAGCCGGACGACCTCATCGGCGTCGACCGCGTCGACCACCGCGTTCAGAACGGCCTCCTCTACCATGGCGCGGAATGTACCGGAGCGACGTGCGTGCGCGCCTGGAAGGCCTGCTCGAGACCGAACCCGCCCCGACGCCTGGACCCGGCGATCGCCTCGCCGGGGTATTGCTTCCGGTGCTCGACGGCGAGCGGCTCGTGTTCACCCGCCGGACCGAGCACCTCTCGCGGC
>JBMDWR010000282.1:0-3288 GCA_048594645.1 Actinomycetota bacterium | reverse complement strand
GTCGAGCCGGCGCCGAGGGTAGAGCCGGCGCCGGGGATAGAGCCGGCGCCGAGGATGGAGTCAGCTCCGAGGGATGAGGCGCTGAGATCAGGTGCGGCGGGCAGCAGGGGTGGCTCCCACAGCGCGAAGGTCAGCGGACCTCGCGGCGAACCGTCGGTGGTGACCGCGGGGACCGGCAGGCCGGTGAGCCGCGTCGCCGCCGTGGCCGGGTCCCCGGCCGTCGCCGAGGCGAGAACGAAGGTCGGCGTGCCGCCGTACCGGCTCACGGTCCGGCGCAGCCGGCGCAGGACGTGCGCCACGTGCGAGCCGAACACGCCCCTGAACACGTGCGTCTCGTCCACGACGACGAGCGACAGACGCAACAGGAAGTCGGCCCAGCGCGGGTGGTCGGGCAGGATCCCCGCGTGCAGCATGTCCGGGTTCGTCATCACGAGGTTGGCGTTGCGGCGGATCAGCGGCCTCTCGTTCCTCGGCGTGTCGCCGTCGTAGACGCCGGCACGCAGCTGCGACAGCCTCAGCTCTCGGATCTGGCGCAGCTGGTCGCGCGCGAGGGCCTTCGTCGGGAACAGGTACATCGCGGTGCGCTTGGGGTCGGCCACGGCCTCCGTCGCGAACGCGAGGTTGTAGACGAGCGTCTTGCCCGAGGCCGTCCCCGTGGCAACGATCACGTTGCCGCCCGAACGCACGACGTCGACGGCCTCGCGTTGATGCTCGTACAGTCCCTCCACGTCGATCAGCGCGAGGCGTTGCCTGATCAGCTCCGGGACGTCCTCGCCGAACGGCTCCGGGCGCGTCGTGCGTTCGGGGATCTCGCGCACGTGGGCGAGCGAACCCTCCGCGTTCAGCGAGTCGAGGAACGCGCGCGGATCCATGCGAGCGATGCTATCGGCGGGGGGAAGCGGAGGTCGCAGCGTCGTTACTCGCCGACCAACTCGCGTGCCGCGAGGTCCCGGTACGAGGTTCGGAAGCCATCACGGATCAGCGGACGGATCAGCTCCCGCTCGCGAGCGAAGATGACGAGGCCGAGGACCATGTACGCGGCGCCGACGGCGATCCGCTCGACGCCTTGGAGCGACTCCGGGACGATGGCCCCGATGATGAACTGCGCCCAGAACAGCACGAAGAGCAGCCACGCCTCGCGGAGGCTGATCGACAGCGTCGCGAGGACCGCCAGGGCGAAGAACGACTGCGCCGCCGTGAGGAACAGCTCCTCCCGTTGGTGCGCGTCGACGGGCAGCCCGTACAGGCCCCCGGCGGCGATCGTGAAGACGATCGGCAACGTCCCGACGAGCAGCGTCCACTGGTTCACCTTCGAGGAGACGAGCGTGCCGAGCGCGGCGTTGGTGTTCAGGCGCCACGCGAACATCCCGGCGACGAGGAGCTCAGGGGCTTCGGACGCGAGCGGCGCCAGCCACTGGACCAGGAGGAACTCGCTGATGCCGAACTCCTGACCGGTGGCTACCAGCGCCTCGGCGAAATGCTCGGCGGACAGCAGGATCACGGTCGCCGCGAGGACGAACATCGCGATCACCGTCGCCCGCCGCTTGGCCACGCCGAACGTCCCGACCAGCCGAGCGGGCCCGACCAGGTGAGGCTCCTCGGCCGGAGCCTTCGAGATCCGCCAGGTGTATGCCGCGAAGATCGACACGAGGATCGCGGCATCGATCAGCGTGATCTGGCTCTTGAGCGGCAGCGTGAGCGAGTACACCGTCGCGAGCCCGAGGAACGCCACCTCCACGGCGTGCTGTCGTTCGAGGCGGACCTCACGCAGTCGCGGCGGTCGTTTGCGGGATCGATAGATCGCGAGGAACACGACGAGGGACCAGCCGATGCCGATCAGGAGCCGGTTGGCGCCCGTCATGTTCGCCAGCGCGAGCGAGCAGTCGGTCTCTCCGGTCGCGCCCGGCGCCTGACACGCGGCACCGTACTGCTCGACGGCCTGGCCACCCTTCCACGCGAACACCATGTCGACGGCGTACTCGGGGAGGACGGCGATCAACGCCAGCACGGCGATCGCGAGGCCGGCCGAGATGTCGAGCTGCGCGACCTCGGCGGCCCACGACAGGATGAAGGCCGCCCCGACGATCGCGAGGCCGAATACCAGCGCGTCGATCCCGTGACCGAGCGAGACATCGGCCAGCCGGATCACGACGCCCGGGATCGTGAGGGCGACGGCCAGGCCCATCGCGAGGACGGACTGGGTGACCGGTGGGTGGCCGCGGAGATCGGGCGGGAGACTCCGTTCTCGTCGACCCACGGCCCTGCCTTTCGGCCGAAGGTCTCGTCCCCGCGAGGCGGGGGATCGCCGGGCCGCGACGCACGGCCGTCATGACGGCGGATCCGCTTTCGGACTACTCCCCTTCTCGGCGAAGGGTAACAGCGGCCGCGAGGTAGGCGCGTGACCGACGGTAACGCGACGCGTGGGCGTCCGCGACGCCTACTCGGAAGAGCTAGCCCGAGAGGTTGGCGTTCGGGGCCGGCGGGATGTTCGCCTTCTTGAGCAGGCCGTCGTCCTTGAGATCCTTCGCGATCGTGCCGAGCGTCGTCTCGCTCAGCGTGACCACCGACAGGCCGTTGACCATCGCGACCCCGCCGGGGAGCACGGCGTTCACGACCTTGTTCGCGTTGACCGCCGTCGCCGTGAGCGCGAGGTCCACGACCTGCTCGAGCGAGAGCGAGGTCTCTCCGTTGCGGATGAAGGACGCGACCCAGGCGAGCATGCGGCCGGGATCCTGGTTGAACTCCTTCTTGAGCTGCGCGAGCGCAGAGATCATCAGGACGCCGTGGTTCTCCGAACGTCCGAAGTCGCCCGACGGCAGGTCGTGTCGGTTGCGCGCGAACGCGAGCGCGTCCGCTCCGTCGAGGGTCTGCACGCCGGGGTCGAAGAACGCGCGCGAGGCCTCGTCGCTCATCGCGAACGGCACGTCGACGACCAACCCGTCGACGTCATCGACCATCGCCTCGAAGCTGGCGAAGCCGGCCATCGCCCAGTAATCCATCTTCAGACCGGTCAGATCCTCGACGGTCTGGACCACGAGGTCGGGGCCTCCGAGGAACAACGCCGCGTTGATCTTGTTCTGTCCTTGACCGGGGATGTCGACCAGCGAGTCGCGCGGGATGCCGACGATCGTCGCCTTCTGCTCGGCCGGGTTGACCGCGACGATGTGCAGCGAGTCGGCCCGCTGGCTCTCGACGGCCTGGTCGGGGCGGGCATCCGAGCCGATGACCAGGAAGAACACGGGGTCGGTGCCTTCGAGCGAGGGGACGTACTCCGCGTGCGCCGGCTCG
>JBMDWR010000281.1:0-8111 GCA_048594645.1 Actinomycetota bacterium | reverse complement strand
TATCGGTACGTGCGGCATCCGATCTACGGCGGCGTCCTGTTGATGGCGCTCGGGTGGTCGTTGATCCGCTCCCCGCTCGCGCTGGCCGCCTCGGCGATCCTCGTCGTCCTGCTCGAGCTGAAGTCACGCCACGAGGAGTCGTTGCTCCTGGCTCGCTATCCCGAGTACGAGGCGTACCGTCGCCGCGTCCCCTGGCGGTTCGTGCCGAGGATCCACTGAGGCCGGTTCAGCCCGTCACGGTCGTCGCCCCCGGCACGGACGCCATCAGCTGCTTGGTGTACTCGTGCTTCGGCTGCGAGAGGATCTCATGGGCCGGACCGGCCTCCACGACCTCACCCTTGAACAGGACGTAGATCCGATCCGCCACCTGCCGGACGACCGCGAGGTCGTGCGTGATGAACAGGTAGCTGATCCGGAGGTCGGCCTGTAGCCGACGGAACAGGTTGAGGATCTGTGCCTGCACGGAGACGTCGAGGGCGGACACCGGCTCGTCGCAGACGAGGAGGTTCGGCTGGACCGCGAGCGCGCGGGCGATCGCCACGCGCTGGCGTTCGCCGCCCGAGAGGGCAGCGGGTTTGCGCCGCGCGTACGAGAGCGGCAGTCCGACGCGCTCGAGGAGCTCACCCATCGCCTTGGCGGCGGACGCCCGGTCGCGAGCGACGCCCGTTCGTTGCAGCGCCTCGGTCAGCGTGCGGACGACCGTGTGCCGCGGGTTCAGCGTGGAATATGGGTCCTGGAACACCATCTGGACGGTGTGCCGCAGCTGCGCCCGGGCGTCCTTCGAGAGCGGGCCGTAGTCCGATGCGTCGATCCCGGCGATCTCGATGCGTCCGGCCGACGGCGTCTCGAGACCGACGAGGCATCGCCC
The DNA here is from genome assembly GCA_048594645.1 of Actinomycetota bacterium. Classification (GTDB taxonomy): domain Bacteria; phylum Actinomycetota; class UBA4738; order UBA4738; family HRBIN12; genus DASSJM01. Next base: position 7,243 of record JBMDWR010000281.1, on the reverse strand, counting down.
GAGCGTCGTCTTGCCCGAGCCCGACTCGCCCACGAGCCCCACGCACTCGCCGGGCTCGATCGTGAGCGACACGCCCTTCAGCGCCTCCACCGTTCGGCCGCGCCCGAGGTCGAACGTCTTGGCGACGCCGTCGACGGTAACGAGGGCCGCCTCCCCTCCGGCCGGCGCGCTCCCCGGCACCAGGGTGAGGACGCGGTCACGGAGGTTCCGCATCTCCGAGCGGATGTCGCTGATGCGCACGCACGCGCTCGGCCGCTCGGGCTCGACCTCCACCAGCGGCGGATCGCCGGCGAGGCAGACCTCCGCCACCCAACGGCACCGCGGAGCGAACGAACAGTGGCCGGCCACGTCATCGGGCGCGGGCACCGCGCCGGGGATCGCGGCCAGCTCCCCGAGCTTCTGCTCCACCGACGGCTCCGAGAGCAGCAGTCCGAGCGTGTAGGGATGCAGCGGTTCGCGCTCGAGCGTCTCCGCGCGGCCGATCTCCATCAACGACCCGGCGTACAGCACGTACACGCGATCGCACGTCGTGAACGCGACGCGCAGGTCGTGCGTGATCAGGATCAGCCCCATCCCCCGCCGGCGCTGGACCGATCGCAGGAGCGCGAGGATCTCTGCCTGCGTCGTCACGTCGAGGGCGGTCGAGGGCTCATCGGCGATCAGCAGCTGCGGGTCTTTGGCGAGCGCGGAGGCGAGCGCGACGCGCTGGCGCATGCCTCCCGAGAGCTGGAACGGGTAGCGGCGGGCGACGTGCGGGTCCGCGATCCCGACCTCGGCGAGACGTCGCTCGATCTCGGAGCGCTCGCGTTCGCGCGTGTGCCTCTCGTCGTCGGGCAGCATCTCCGCGATGTGGTCGCCGCACCGCAGCAACGGGTTCAACATCGTGAAGGGGTCTTGGAACATCAGCGAGATGTCGCCTCCACGGAGCCGGCGCATCTCCTTCTCCGGCAGGTCCATCAGCTCACGTCCGCGGTAGCGAACGCTGCCGGCGGCCGAGACGCCCTCCGGCAGCAGCCGGATCACCGCTCGCGCCGTGAGCGACTTCCCCGAGCCCGACTCGCCGACGATCCCGACGGTCTCGCCCGGCGCGACGGTGAGATCGGTGCCCGTCGTGATCGTGCGCCGCTCGTCCTTCGACCCGGACCAGATCCGGAGCCCCGAGATCTCCAGCAGCGCCGTCGTGTCGGTTACCCGTCGCGGGACCTCGGTGGACGGCCGCGTCGTCACCGGGCGGCCATCCGCTCGTAGATCCAGTCGCCGATGATGTTGATGCTGCCTGCCGTGATGACGATGCTCGCGGCCGGCAGGAGCGCCGCCCACGGGTTGGTGAACAGGATCGTCCGGTTCTCGAACAGCATCCGCCCCCAGTCGGGCGTCCCCGGCGACACGCCGAGTCCCAGGAACGAGAGCGCCGCGAGGCTGACGAGCGCGAACGCGAAGTCGAGCACCACGTAGGCGGCGATGATCGGCAGGATGTTCGGCAGGATGTGGCCGAACATGATCCGGGTGCGCGGGATGCCCAGCGTTCGGGCGGCCTCGATGTACGGCAATGGGCGCTGTTCGAGCACCGCGCTCCGCACGATCCGCGTGTCGGGCGCCGTGAACAGGATCACCAGGACGATCACGGCCGTCCAGAAGCCGCCGCCCACGACGCCGACGATGACGATCGCGATCAGCGGGCCGGGCAGAGCGAACATGAAGTCGACCCAGCGCATCACGACCGAGTCCGTGACGCCGCCGAGGTAGCCGGAGAGGAGCCCGAGGATCGTCGCGATCGCGAACGCGCCCGCGGCGACGATCGCCGGACCGACCAGGGCCGTGCGGGCGCCGACGATCGTCCGCGAAAGGACGTCGCGTCCGAGCAGGTCCGTCCCGGCGAGGTGCTCTGAGCTGGGCGGCGCGTCCCCCAGGACGAGGTCCTGCTGGTTGGCGGGGTAGGGCGCGATCTGCGGGCCGAACGTGGCGCACACGACGGCGACCAGCACGAAGAACATCGCGATCCAGACCGTGACCGGCACGCCGCGGCGTCGCTCGGCAGGCTCGGCGATCGCGGAGGGGATCGAGGCGGACGGCGCGGCCTCTTCGAGCTTCACGCGGCCATCCTCCCGAACCGGATCCGCGGGTCGATCAGCGTATACAGGACGTCGATCGCGACGTGCATCAGCACGACGAAGATCGCGAGGATCAGCACGATGCCCTGGATCACGGGGATGTCACGCTGCGTCACCGACGTCACGAGGAGCGATCCCAGACCCGGCAGGCCGAACGTCACCTCGACGAGCACCGCGCCGGTCAGCAGGCCGACGACGATCAGACCCGCCGCCGTCACGACCGGGATCAGGGCGTTGCGCAGCAGGTACCACATCGTGATCCGCTTGCGATCGAGCCCGCGGGCGCGTGCGAACGCCACGTAGTCCTTCTGCAGCTCCTCCAGCGTCGACGCTCGGGTGATCTTCACGACGAGGCCGAGCACCGAGATGCCGAGCGCCACGGCGGGGAGCGTGAGGTGCCACAGGCGGTCGACGAACCCCTCCCCGGGACCGAAGATCGGGAACCAGCCGAGGATCACGCCGAACACGTACAGCAGGAAGATGCCGGTCGCGAAGGCCGGCGCGCTCACGCCGAGGACCCCCAACGTGACGACGCCGCGGTCGATCTCCGAACCGTGCTTGAAGGCGGCCACGATCCCGAGCGGGATGCCGATGCCCAGCGCGACGAGGCTGCCGTAGACGCCGAGCAGCACCGTCAGCCCCAGCCGGTCGGCGATCATCGTCGTGACGAGCTGGCTCCCCTGGATCGACCGGCCAAGATCGCCCGTCAGGACGTTCCCCAGCCAGATCAGGTACTGGACGATGAACGGCTCGTCCAGGTTGTACTGCTCCCTGATCGCGGCGAGCGTCTCGGCCGAGGCTTGCCGCGAACCCAGCAACGCGCGCGCCGGATCGCCCGGCGCGAGGTTCACCAGCGCGAAGACGCCGAACGAGATGAGCAGGATCAGCGGCGCCGCGACCAGGAGCCGGCGCCCGACGTACGCCCAGATGCTCCCACCCTTCATCCCCGGCCCTCGAGGTATCGCTCGAACCAGGCGACGGTGCGACGCTCGGCGTCGGCGGCGTGTTGCCGCTCGCGGAAGCCGTGCCCCTCGCGAGGGTAGACCACGAGCTCGGTCGGCGTGCCGTTCAGGACGAGCGCCTGATAGAGCTCCTCGGCCTGGCCGAGCGGCGTGCACCGGTCCTCCGAGCCGTGGAGGATCAGCGTCGGCGTCTTGGCGTTGGCCGCATGCGTGATCGGCGATCGATCCATGAACAGCCGGAGCTTCTCGGGATCGCGATGGTCGCCCTCGAAGATGAACTCCGAGAACGCGTGGTTGCACGTCAGATGGCAGCTCAGCATGTCGACGATGCCCGAGACCATCACGCCGGCCGCGAACCGGTCGCTCGTGCACACGGCCCATCCCGTCAGGTAGCCGCCATAGCTCGCGCCCGTGACGCCGATCCTGTCGGGTTCGGCCACGCCGAGCGAGATGCAGTGGTCCACGCCGAGCACGATGTCCTCGAACTCGTCGCCCGCCGGGTCGCCGACGTTCAGCCGTGTGAACGACTGGCCGCGCCCGGTGCTCCCCCGGTAGTTGGGGAGGAATACGGCGAACCCCGCCGCGGTGAGGGGCAGGGCGAACCCCGGGTCGAACGCGTACTTCCAGGCCCACGTGGGCCCGCCGTGGATCATCACGACCGTCGGGTGCGGCGGCTCGCCCTCCGGAAGGAGGAGGACCCCGCGGATCGGCATGCCGCCCGCACCCGCCCACTCGAGCTCACGCACCTCCGGGTAGCCGTCCACCTCGTCGGCCAGGCCGGCGTTGAACGACGTGAGCGCCGTCCACGATGCATCGACGCCGTTCGTCCGGCGAACGACCTCGGGCGGCGTTCGGAGCGCCTCCCGGCTCGCGACGAAGCCACCTTCGTGGGGGATCGGCTGTCTCCGCGCGTGGAAGCTGTTCGGGCCGACGACGGCGTCGTCCGTCGCGGACCAGCGAACACCTCCGTCGACGCCGACGGCGCCGGATCGTGAACCGAGCTCGTGCCAGCCGGCGAACCACAGCGTCTCCGGATCCAGCCATCCGACCGAGGTGATGTCGCTGAGGTCGGGCTCGAACCCGATCCGTTCGCCCGAGCCCAGATCGAAGAGCCGGATGTCGCCGGCGACGAGGCCTCGGTCGCTGGACCATCCCTCGAGGACGGCGGCGAGCTTCCCGGACGGGCTCACGGCCGGCCCCTGGACCTGGCGATGGGGGATCCACAGGTCGCGCGTTGTCCGGCTGGCGAGGTCGAGCACGGCCAGCCTGGCGCGGTACCAGCCGCTCTCGGAAGGGTCGTCGGATACGAGCGCGACGGCGGTCGCGTCGTCGACCAGGTCGAACTCCCACACCGCCAGATCCGCTGGTCCCACCTCCTGCGTCGCTCCCGTCTCGACGTCCACGCGGAACAGGCGCCGCCACCCCTGATCCGGGCGGAAGACGTCTGGGTCCGGTACGGGCTCCGTCCACCGCAGGCGGATTGCGCCGTCGGTCGCGGCTCCGAAGCCGCCCTCGTCCACGGCCTGAACGATCAGCGACGTACCGTCCGGCGTCCAGGCGATCGTCTGGACCGATCCGTCGATGTCCCCGAGCGGCCGGGGCTCGGCGTCCGGGTCGAGCAGGAACAGCGACATCCGCCTGGGGGTCGGGCGCTCCGCGGCGAACGCGAGACGGTCGTCCGTGGGCGACCAGCACGGGGCCGCGTCCGACCGTGGGCCGAACGTGAGCTGCTCGGCTGGCGCGCCGTCGAGCGGTACGCGCCAGATCCGGCTCTCGTATCCGGGTGCTCCCGGTTCGAGATGCGCCGGATACACGGGGACGGCGAGGTTCCGCCCGCGGCCGTCGAGCGCCACGTCGACCGGATATCGGACCCGGTCGAGGACGGCCAGCGTGCGCTCGAGGCGGTCCTTATCGGTCATCCGACGGTCCTTCCCGGCCCGGCGGTCCTGCGTCCGACGAGCCGGCGCGAACGCGGCGCTGCAACCGGCCTCAGGCCGCTCCGAACCCCCTCGTCGCCCACGGCACGTTGTACCAGAAGGCGTTGTAGCCATCGAGACGCAGGTCCGAGCTGATCGCCATCGCGGAGTCGGGCCAGTGGAGGGGAACGGTGGCCACGTCCTCCTGCGCGATCGCGATGGCCTGCTTGAGCGCCTCGGCGCGCGCCGCCGTGTCGCTCGACTGGAGCGCTTCCTCGATCAGCGCGTCGACCTCGTCGTTCCGGTAGTTGGCGCCGTTGAGGCCGTTGGCGACGGCGTTGCCGCTGTAATAGAAGAGGTACGGGTAGTTGGCGGGGTCGGCGTAGTCGGGGAAGTACGACATGAACTGCGCGCCGAGGTCCTCGTGCGCGAAGTACACGTCGAGCCACTCGCCGGGGTCGACCTGCCGCACGTTCATCGTGATGCCGATCTGCCCGAGCGTCTCGGCGGCCGCGAGGAACGAGTTGATCGCGACCGGGTCGGTGTTGGGGATGGGGACCGAGAAGTCGAAGCCGTCGGGGGCCGACGACTGCGCGAGCTCCGCCCGCGCCGCGTCCAGGTCGAACCCGTACGTGGGGATCGTGCCGTAGAACTCGCTCACGGCGGCCTCGTCGAGGACGCCGGTCCAGATGCCCGGCGGGTTGATCGCCAGCGCGGGTGCGCCCTTGCCGTTCAGCACCGCCTGCACGATGCCCTCCCGGTCGATCGCCAGCGCGATCGCCTTGCGGACGTGGATGTCGTCGAAGGGCGGCGTCTCCTGGTCCAGGATCAGCTGGTACACGCCGTTGGAGGGGGCGGTGACGACGTTCACGCCGTCGAGCCCCTCCCACTGATCGACCTCGGAGATCGGGACGTCGAACGTTCCGTCGATCTCGCCGCTCTGCATGGCCAAGAGCCGCGTCTGCGAGTCCGGGATCTGCCGGATCACGATCCGCTGCGCCGGTCCCGGGTCGTCCCAGTAGTCGTCGTAGCGTTCGAGCGTCACGTGGTCGTCGGGAACGAACTCGACCAGCTTGTACGGTCCGGTGCCGAGAGGCAGGACGTCCGGCGTGCCGAAGTCCTCGCCGGCCGACTCGAGCTGCGCCTTCTGCATGATGAAGCCGGACATGTGAGCCATCGAATACTGGAACTGCGCGTCGGGCTTCTTGAGCGTCACCGTGACTTCGTTGTCCGCGGTGGCTTCGATGGTGTCGACGGACGCGAAGAACGAGGCGAGCTGCGACGCGTTGTCCGGATCCATGTTCCACTCGATCGAGAAGACGACGTCTTCCGCGGTGAGCGGGCTGCCGTCGTGGAACGTCACCCCGTCCCGCAACGTGAAGACGTACGTCGTGGGGTCGGTGGCCTCCCAGCTCTCGGCGATCGCGGGCTGCAGCGCGAGGTCGTCGCCGAACGCGAGCGTCCCCTCTTCGACCAGAGACATCACGGCACCCGAGTACGTCGTCCAGTCGTGGGGCACCAGCAGGACGTCGGGCAGATCCGGCAGGGCCCAGGTGACCTCTTCGATGTCGCCGGTCGACGTCGTGCCGTTGCCCTCCCCCTCGCCGTCGCCGTCGCCACCGCATGCGGCGGCGACCATCATCACAGCGAGCACCGAAGCCGCGAACAGGAACGTCCGTGTCCGTCTACGTGCAGCCATCGCGGTTCCCCCTCGTGCGAGCGACTCCATATACATCTGATGTTCTTACGACGTCAAGACAGGTGCCGGCTGGGAACACGATCACGCCGGCGCCCTGTGCCTCGACGGCTTCTTGGTCTCGGCTTCGTCGAGCTGATCGAGGGACAGGTTGGCCGTCCACGACAGGTGCGTGGTCATCGCCCGACGGGCGCGCGTCGTCGAGCGGTCGGCGATGGCGGCGAGGATCGCACGATGCTCCTTGGTCGATCGCCGGACGCCGGCCGGGCGCGTGGACAGGCTGACGGTGCGGGCGGTGAGGAGTGCCGGCTCGATCGAGCGGAGGAGGCTGCGCAGCGGACGGTTCCCCGTCGCCGCAAGGACCGCGTCGTGGAACGCGACGTCGAGCCTGGCGAACGCGTCGACGTCGTCCCCCACCTGATCCATCGAGTCGACGAGCGAACGCAGCGTCGACACGTCGTCGCGGGTCGCTCGCTCGGCGGCGAGCGCGACCGCCTCTACCTCGATGATCCGTCTGAGCTCGAGGAGGTGGACGAGGAACTCGTCGACCGTCTGAAG
>JBMDWR010000280.1:0-7553 GCA_048594645.1 Actinomycetota bacterium | reverse complement strand
TTCCTCATGTCGCTGTTCTTCTTGATCTCGGGCCTGTTCACGCAGGACTCGCTCGAGCGGAAGGGGACATCGCGCTTCGTCACGGATCGCTTGCTGCGGCTCGGGGTGCCGTTCGCCGTCTACACGCTGTTGGTCTGGCCCCTTTTGGAGTACGCGCTGCTCGAACCGTTCTGGCACAGGGGCTTCTGGCGATCGTACTGGGACACGGACCCACTCCTCGATAACGGTCCGATGTGGTTCGTGGGCGTGCTGCTGTTGTTCTCGGTGGGACTCGCCGCCTGGCGGCAGGTCGTCCCGCCATCGGCGCCCGCGACCGGACCGCTGCGATGGCGGCAGGTCATCCTGCTCTCGCTCGCCGTCGGCGTGGCGACGTTCCTGGTGAGGATCGTCTTCCCGCTGGACTCGAACCAGCCGCTGAACATCAAGCTGTGGGGATGGCCCGAGTACCTCGCGATGTTCGGCCTTGGGGTCGTCGCGGCGCGTCACGGATGGCTCCGGCCGGTTCCGCACCCGCTCGCGAGGCGATGCGGCATCGCGACGATCGTCGGGGTCGCGGCCTCCGGACTCGCGGTGGTGTCGGCCGGGCTCCTGGGCCTCACGGAGGACGAGTACTTCGGAGGCTGGCAGGGGCCGGCACTCCTCCTCGCGCTGGTCGAGGGCGTGGTCGCGATCTCGGCGCCGATCTGGATCCTGGCGTTCGCGCAGCGGCACCTGAACGGCTCCGGGCCGATCCGGCGAGCGATGGCTCGTTCGTCCTACCTGGCGTTCATGCTGCAAGGGCCGGTGCTCGTCGCGCTGGCTCTGGGGCTGCGTCCCCTGGCGCTCTCGGGCGACCTGAAGGCGCTCATCGTCGCAGCGCTCGGCATCGTCGGGTCGTTCGCGTTCGCGTGGCTGCTGGTCACGCGAACGCCCCTCCGTAGGGTCGTGTAGGGACGGACGCGTACGCGCGACGACAGCCGATACTTCGCCGTCGAACAGCCCGGGACGCCTTCGAGCGGTCGAGGGGTCTGCCGAAACGCTCAGCCCCTCGCCTCGGCCTCCTTGATCTGCCGCGCGAGCTCGTCCGCGCGCGCGTCGATCTCCTTGGAGACGTACCGGTTCCGGGCCTTGATGCTCTGCGCCACCTGGTCGGCCAGGTTCGTTGCGTACACCGCGATCAGCCCGGCCTCGCCCTTGTCCAGAACCTCGCCGAGCTGGCGCAGGTCCTCGTTGCTCATGCCGCCTTTCATGTGCCCGCTCACGGCGCCGATCGCAGCACCCGCGCCGGCTCCGACGGCCAAGCCGCCAACGAGCCCGACCGCCGGGAAGATCGCCGTCGCGGCGCCGATCGCGAGCCCCCAGCCCAGTCCGTGCGCCGCGCCGTGGCGCGTGGGCTGCTCGTGCTTCCTGACGATGCGGACCTTGCCGTTCTCGTCGCGGTCGACGATCGCAGCGTCGAACTCGTGCGAGGCGCCCTCCTCGTAGTACAGGGCCTTGATCGCCTCGTAGTCGACCTCGGCGTCCGCCACCGTGTCGTACGCGGCCGCGAGCACCAAGACGGTATCGATGTCCTTCATCGCTCCCCCTCTCGAACGTTCGGATGGGTACCAGAACGACGCTACGAACGGAAGCTCGGCGGATACACCGCCACAGGACCCATCCCGGCCGGGACCGCGAAGTGGATCACCCGCTGCATGTCGGCAGGGCGAACGGAACGCCTGCCCTACCGGCGCTCGTCCTCCTCGTCTCCGCCCACGCCGCGAGCCTGTTCGATGGCGTCCGCCTCCGGGAGATCGCCGATCCGATCGCGTTCATCCTCATCGGTCGGCTGGACCGGGCGAACCTGGTCGAGCGCGTCGGCCTCGTCGACCTCCGTGCTGGCCCTCTCCGGTGCTCGGTAACGCTCCTCGAGCGCGGCCTCTTCCTCCTCGCGCTCCATCGCGCCTCCTCCAGCCGGTCGAACCGTCACCGTACCCGCTCGCTGGACCTCGCGACCGGCAGCAGGGTGCGGGGCACGGCCTGCGTACTCTCCCGACGGAACGTCGATCGCCTTCAACCGCGAGGGGCCGACCGATCGGTTCGGCGTGTGGATCATGAGTGCCGACGGCACGCCGGGGACGAAGCTCACGTCCGGCGTGTTCGACTTCTTGCCCATCGGCAGGCCGTAACCGGGTAGACGCGACGCTCCCCTAGCTGCCGATCCATCGGAGCGCCGGGTGCATCGATGCGGAGATGGAGAGGGCCGGCCATAGGGCCGGCCCTTTCCACGCTCGACGCTGATCAGGTCAGACGGCTCGACGCTGATCCGGGCGGTCGACCTCGCCACGCCAGGCACCCGTCTCGGTGCCGCGCTGCTCGATGAACGCCTTGAAGCGCTCGAGGTCACCCTTGGTCCTGCGCTCGACCATGCCCAGGGCGTCGCCCGCGGACTCCAGAGCGCCCTCCGGCTCGAACTCGATCTGCGTCATGACCTCCGTCTGGCTGTCGTTCAGCCGGTGAAAGGTCACGGCGCCGGCGTTCGTGGCCCCGGACGTGGCCTGCCACGCCACGCGCTCGTCGGGACGCTGCTCGGTGATCGCGGCATCCCACTCACGACGACGCCCACCGATCTCGGCAACCCAGTGCAGGTGCGTGTCGTCCAGTTGCGTCACGGACTCGACGCCTTCCATGAACCGGGGGAACTCCTCGAACTGCGTCCACTGGTTGTACACGGTCGACAGCGGAACCTCGACCACGATCGACTCCTCGATCGTCGACATCACAGCACCTCCTAGGTCAGGTATCTCGGGTCACTGTGCATACCCGGTCACCCCACCGGAGAACCGTTGCTCGTATGGTCCGATGCATCCTCCGACGGGTACACACGGACCGATGGGACGATCCGTAGGCGACCCGCCGACACCGACCGTGCGAGCGTCGGCCGCGCTCCGGCGTGCGCTGGACATCGCGGCCGGCGTGCTGAGAGGCGTGACGGTGCTCGCGACGGTGTCGGCGTTCGCCGTCTCGGTAGCGTGGGCCACCTGGGTGGTCGACGCCCCGCCGCCCGACGCCGCGGGATGGTTCGCTCGCGTCGCGGTCCTCGCGCTGCTCCTCGTGCCGGCCGCCGTGCTCTTGTCGTTCGTCGCCGGCCTGCGGAGCCTGAGCCGGCTACCCGAACGGGCGCGGGCACTCCCGGCCGACGTGAAGGAGCGTGCTCGCGACGTGGATGAACGGTCGCGTCACATCGCCCGGACGCGCGGAGTGGCCGGTGCCGTCGTGGCGCTGTTCCGGCTGGGGCGCGTCGTGTACGGCTCGCGCGACGCGCTCTCGCCATATACCGCCGTCGCGGTCGTGCTCCGTCCGGCCGTCCTGGTGGCGGCCATCTACGCCGCATTGGCCGCGGTCGTCGAGGTGCCGGCCGCCCTGATCGTGATGCTGATCCTTTCGACAAACGCGCCGTAGCCGAGAACGACCGTCCGTCACGTGCGATCGCATCGCGGCGATCCGAACCGAGCGATCCCGCGTGAGCGGGCCGCTTGGCCGTCATCGTCTGGTTCAAGATCTGCCCCGGGCTCGCTCGGGATGACCGCTGTGGTCCTCGTGGTCGCGAGCCTCTGTAGGGCCCTCGAACGGTCGTGAGAGGTGTCTTGCGGGATACGCTCGCTGAGGACGGAAGGTGACGAGGCTAGACGCGCTTCGAGACGACCTCGCCGTCCCGGAAGCGGAGCTCGAGCGTCATGAGCTCGCCGCTGCCGCCCGTGGCGTACTCCTCGCCGTTCACCACGAGCTTCACGGCTCCGGCGCTCCCGAAGAACAGTGTCATCGAGCGATCGGCCTCGTAGACGACCCGCTCGCCGGCCTCGAGCACGACCCCGGCCTCGAGGACCTGTCCGTCCGCCGAGGACTCGACCCACGACCGATCCTGCAGCCGCAGCACGGCCCTGATGCCGTCGAACACGGCGACGGGCTGGAGCCGAAGCTCGGACGGCGTGTTCGAGCGGACGTCCGAGACGCCCTTCGCGGCCACCGGCATCGTCAGGCCATCTCGCCGTCCCTCCTGCAGCCGCAGGACGACGAGCGCGACCAAGGCCACGACGGAGGCGAGGACGAGCACGCCGGCGATCAACCGGCGCCGCCGGCTGGGATCGGGCAGCGGTTGGAGCACGGGCTCCTCGTGAACCGGATGGTCCTGGTCGAACTCGCGCACCACGCTCGAGACGTCCAGGCCGAGGAACTCGGCGTACGCGCGAAGGAAGAACCTCGCGTACGCGGGCGCGGGGAACTCCTCGAGCGGCGCGTTCGCCTCGAGCGCCTGGAGGTAGCGCTCCCAGATCCGGGTGCCCCTCGCGACGTCGGCGAGCGTGAGCCCCCGAGCCTCCCTTGCCTGCCGCAACTCGGCCGCGACCCGTCGAGACGTGACGCCGGTCGCTTCGTGGACCTTCGGAAGCTGGATCTCGTCGACGAGGTCGTCGGGGATCGAGGCTGCCCGATCGCCGTCACTGCCGGCGTCGACGACGACCTCGAGCACCCTCTGCTCGTACGGCCACCGTAGGCCACATGAACGACACAACCACTCGTCGAACGCGCGAGTGCCGACCGGCGCGTCCCCGCCTCGGAGCTGGAGGACGTACTCCGACGGGCCACCCGACATCGCCGGTACGACCAGCGCGGATCCGCATCGCGGACACTCGACGCTGGAGGTCGCCTGCTGGAGTTGGCGAGAGGTCACCATCGCCGCTCCGTCAGGCAGGCACGTTCGAGCGCCGCACACGAACGGGCGCATGTACGCCACCGCTGAAGAAGGTTCCGTCGCATCCTGCTACCCCGGCCATGGGGAAGTACCCGACGACCATAGGCTCGGGTCGTCGGCGAAGTCAATGGAAACCGGGCTCAGCCTCGGTCGGGGTCAGCGGTCACGCCGTAGGGCGACGGTCACTCACCCAGCTCGGCGCACGCGGGATGGCCGCACTCACAGACGTGCGCGCCGTGCTCGCTCAGACCGGCGTGATCGCGACAGTAGTCGCTGCAGAACCGCTCGCCCTGCTCCACCTGACAGTTGCATCCGTCGTGTTGACAGTTCATCCGGTCCTCCTCGCTCATCAGCACTTTGACCGATGCCGGCCCGTCTCAAACGTGCCTGAACGGTCGTCTCGATACGCTCGACACGTGCCGTACGGCCGATACACGGTGTTCGACGACGATCGCCGCCCGATCGGGACCGAGGAGTTCCGGTGTGCGCCCGGGCCGATGGGATGGCGGTACTTCAGCCAGATCCGGACGTCCGATCCGACGCCGCACGAGGAGACGTTCGATGCGGCGGTGAACGCCGACTGGCGGCTGGCCCGCGTGCGCATCGCGACGGGCGAGCACGAGACGCTCCTCCAGCCGAACGCGGACGGGGCGATCCTGACGGGGTACCGAGACGGCCGGTTCGTCGAGATCGCGTTCGGCGATGAGGTGCATGTCGGTTACGCCACTCCCGCGACGAGCGCGATCACCGTGCGACGCCTCGGTGCCCCGGCCGAGATCGATGTCGTGTACCTCGAGCCGGCCACGCTCGAGCCGTCCCGCCGTCGACATCGATACGAGCCGCTCGGCGACGAGCGGGTCGCCACGCCCGTCGGGGCGTTCGACGCGCGCAGGTGGCGCTTCTCGGCGCTCGACACCGGATGGACGGCCGACCTGTGGGTCGCGGGCGACATCGTCGTCCGGTTCGAGGGGCTGTTCGAGCTCGCCGAGCTGGACCCAGGCGCGTCCGGGCCGCGACCGGTGACTTGACGCCGGCGCTCTCTGCCGGCCCGAGGTTCAGGACCCGACCAAGGTCGCCTTGACCGTGAGCTCGACGTTCCCCTTGAGCGCGCCCGACACCGGGCAGTTGTCCTTCGCGTGCTCGGCGGTCTGGACGAACGCGTCCTCGGAGATTCCGGGAACCACTCCGGAAACCTCGAGCGCCGAGCTGGTGATGCCGGTCCCCGGGACGAACGTCACGGTCGCCGAGACGTCGAGCCGCTCCGGGGTGTTGCCTGCCTTGGCCAGACCGTTCGCGAACGCCATCGAGAAGCACGCGGCATGGGCGGCCGCGATGAGCTCCTCGGGGCTCGTCATCGTGTCCTCGCCCTCACCGGTGCGGGCCGCCCAGGTGACCGGCAACGGCGCGAACGCTCCGCTGCCCACGCTCTCGATCGTTCCCTCTCCGCCGGGCAGGTCGCCCCGCCAGGTGGCTCGCGCCCGCTTCTCTGCCGCCATCGATCCTCCTTCCGACCGGCGCCGTCGCCGGTCACCCGTATGAACGTCGATCCGGGACGTGGCCGAACACCTGATCGTCGAGGCTCCCGGGGACCGACGAACCCCGAGCCACGGCCCCGTCCGCCCGGAGTAGCCTACGGCGCGCCTGAGTCATACGCCGAGCATGCGACCCCGGACAGCGGGTATCTCCGAAGGGACACGGCGGGAAGGAGCACAGCGATGCCGCAGCAAGCGTGGAGCGCCAAGCGCGAACGACAGTACGAGCACATCAAGCAGGGCCTGAAGAAGCGCGGTCGCAGCGAGGACACGGCGGAGGAGATCGCCGCTCGGACCGTGAACAAGGAGCGGGCGCGATCGGGCGAGGCCAAGACGGCGAGCCGAACATCGACTCGGGACATCTCGTCCGGGCGTCGCGGCGGGCTCCGCTCGCACGAGGGCCCGGGCGGTCGAACCTACGACCAGCTCTACGAGGAGGCGAAGGACAAGCGCATCAAGGGCCGGTCTAAGATGACCAAGGCCCAGCTTCGGCGCGCGGTCGATCGTCACTGAGCCGCGTCGGTCGTTACGAGGGGAGGGAGGCACGTTGCCGAGCGTGCAGGGGCTCTCGAAGGCACAGGCGAACTACCGCAAGGCCGAGAACCCGAAGTTCCGATGCGGCGTCTGCCGCTTCATGTTCCCGCGCCTCGCGGTCGGAGGATGTCGTTACGTCCGCGGCGTGATCCACCCAGACGACACCTGCGACGAGTTCAAGCCGAAGTCAGCGCCCTGACGCTCACGCCGGCTGTTCGGGAGGGCGGCTGCTCGGGACGGCGTCGCGACGGCGTTCGTAGCGCACGCCGTACCAGACCTCGTCCCCGTACCGGTGCTCGAACGTCTCGACCAGCCGCATCCCGGTCTTCTCGGCGACGCGGATCGATGCCGTGTTTTCGGCGCTCGCATGCGCCCGAACGACCTGGGCGCCCAACGACTCGAACGCGTACCGGACGAGCGCCGCCACCGCCTCGGTCGCATACCCGCGTCCCTGGAACGCCGGCGCGATCGTGTAGCCGATCTTCACGACGCCGGGTTCGGCATCGGCGACGCTCAGGCCGACGTCCCCCACGAGCTCGCCGGTCTTTCGCTCCTCCACCGTGAACTGCACCCACCCCGGTTCGCCCGGTGAGCGCCGCCGCATCACCTCGATCTCGAGACGGATGCCCTCGGCATCGGTGCGATCCCAGCCCTGGTGTCGATGGACCTCCGGGTCGCTGCGGTACGTGGAGATCGGCTCGGCGTCCTCGGGCCGCGAGCGCCGCAGCCGCAGGCGCTCGGTCACGATCGAACGGAAGTCGCTGTCGACGCGCATCGGC
>JBMDWR010000028.1:0-2679 GCA_048594645.1 Actinomycetota bacterium | reverse complement strand
GTCGCCGCGCCACACACGCGTGACCGGGTCGTCGTAGCGCGCGACGATCTCGCGATCGTGAACGAGGAACGCGTCCGCGATCCCCTCGAGACGCTCGAGCGCCTCGTCGTTCGAGATGCAGATCGGCTCGTCGGCGCGGTTGCCGCTGGTCATGACGAGAGGGCGTTCGCACCCGCGGAGCAACAGGTGGTGCAGCGGGGTCGAAGGCAGCATCGCCCCCTGCCGCCGGTGTCCCGGCGCGACGGAGCGCGCGAGCGTGCCGCGGTCGCGAACCAGCACGATCGGGGCGCGGGACGACGCGAGCGCCGCTTCCTCGTCCTCGGTGAGCTCGAAGCGCTCGCGCGCCATCTCGAGGCCGGCGACCATCACCGCGAACGGCTTGTCGAGACGGTCCTTGCGACGACGGAGGGTAGCGACGGCGCGCTCGTTGGTCGCGTCGCACGCGAGGTGGAAGCCCCCGAGACCCTTCAGGGCGACGATCTTCCCCCGCTGCAGCAGGCGGATCGCCTCCTCCAGCGCGTCGACCCGGCGACGACGCCCGTGCGCGTCGAGCAGCCGGAGCGTCGGTCCGCATGCCGGGCACGCGACCGGTTCCGCGTGGAAGCGACGGTCCGTCGGGTCTCGGTACTCGCGCTCGCACTCGGCGCAGAGCGGGAACGCCCGCATGCTCGTGCGCTCTCGGTCGTACGGCAGCGACTCGATGATCGTGAAGCGCGGGCCGCAGTTGGTGCAGTTGATGAACGGGTAGCGGTACCGGCGGTCGGCCGGGTCGAACAGCTCGCGCAGGCAGTCGGCGCAGGTCGCCGAGTCCGGCGGCACCAGGCGATCGCCGCCCGGACGGTCAAGGCTCTCGTCGACCTCGAACGCCGCGGCGCCGATCGTCGCCACGTCGGTCCAGCGCACGTCCTCGACATGCGCGAGCGGCGGCGCGTCGGACGCGACGGCGGCGCAGAACACGTCGAGGTCGGCCGGCGCGCCCTCGGCCAGGATGTCGACCACGCCTCCGCCGTTGCGGACCCAGCCGGTGATGTGGTGCCGCTCGGCCAGGCGCCAGACGAACGGCCGGAAGCCGACGCCCTGGACGACGCCCCGGACCTCGATCCGGCGCGCCTCCAGCACGGGGGCGGAGGTCATCGCGCGCCTCCACCGGCGTGGGCCAGTTCGCGCGCGTCGGCGACGACGCGTTCGACGAGCCCTGGGAGCGCCGTCTTCACGGCTCGGGACAGCGGGTGGCCGATCTCGACGTCTTCGGCCTCGACGCCCACGAAGACGACGTGCGGCGCCTCGCCGAGCGCCGCGCCGATCCCCAGCACGTCGGCGAGCCCGAGCCCGTGCGAGGACAAGGAGGCCGCCACCTCGAGCGGCAGCGGCTCCGGACCGACGTCGAGCTCGACGAGCGTGCCAGGCCGGCGTCGCCCACCGGGCGTTCGGACCGCGTCGACCACGACGACACCGTCGGCACCGATCATGTGGTCGAGCGCCCGAGCACCGGTCCCGGCGAGCTGCACCTGCACGTCTGGCGTGTCCGCAAGCTCCTCGGCGGCTCGGCGTGCGACGAGCAGGCCGGCAGCGTCGTCGCCCGCCTCCGGGTTGCCGCACCCGATCACGCGGATCATGTCCCCTCACCCCCGCTCGATGTCCAGCCGCAGGAAGTGCGTCGCGCAGCTGATGCATGGGTCGTAGTTGCGGACGACCATCTCGCACAGGCGAACGAGCTCGTCATCCGGACGATCGACCACGCCGGGCACGAACGCGCGGAGGTCCTCTTCCATGTGCCTGAGGTTCTGCGACGTCGGCGGGATGATCTTGGCGTCGACGATCGTGCCGTCCTCGGCGACGTCGTAGCGGTGGTACAGCGTCCCGCGAGGCGCCTCGGTGGTCCAGGTGGCGCGCCCCGCGCGAGGCGTCACCTCGGCCATCGAGGGTTCGGGGCGGACGTAGCCGTCGATGATGCGGATCGACTCCTCGATCGCGAACGCCGTCTCCGCGACGCGCGCGGCCATCGAGAAGAACGGGTCGGGCTCCGGGACGCGGAGCCCCGCGCGCTCGGCGCACTCGCGGGCGACCGGGGTGAGGCGCCCGGCGTTCAGGTTCACCCGCGCGAGCGGTCCCAGGAAGTACGGGGTCTGCGTGTCGGCCATGAGCGAGTGCAGCGCGTTGGAGTGCTCGACGTGCACCTCGTGCGTGACCTGCTCGTAGGTCTCGGCGTCCCATCGCCGCCCGTTGGTCGACCCCATCCCGCCCTCATTCAGCGGGTACTCGGCCTCGTTCACCATCGAGACCATCTCGGCGGGACGTGGGAACGCCGGCGCGTCGAGCGACGCGACGAAGTCGGCGATCGCCGGCATCTGCTCGAGCGCCCAGTCCAGACGCGGCCGGAACGTCTCGAGATCGGCCTTGCTCGGTGCCTTCGAGAACCCGCCGACACGCGGCGAGACAGGGTGGATCTCGCGGCCGCCGATCGCGGCCATGAGGTCGTTGCCGATCCGTTTGATCGAGAGGGCCGTCTTCACCAGGTCGGGGTGGACCGTCGCCATCTCGATCGCGTTCGAGAACCCCAGGAAGTCGGGCGCGGCGAGCAGGAACACGTGGAGCACGTGGCTCTCGATCCACTCGCCGCAGTAGAAGAGCCGCCGGAGATCGTGCATCCCTTCCGGCAGCCGAACGTCGAACAGCCGC
>JBMDWR010000279.1:0-8429 GCA_048594645.1 Actinomycetota bacterium | reverse complement strand
TCCGGGAGCATCGCGGCGGTGCGCCCTCTGCGGCAGGGCGTGATGACCGAGTTCGACATCACCCAGCGGATGATCGGCGCGGTCCTGCGCCGCCTGGGCGTCTCGAGGTTCCCGCGACCCCGCATCCTCGTCTGCGTCGCGAGCCAGTCCTCCGAGGTCGAGCGGCGGGCGCTTCAAGACGCCGTCTCCGCAGCCGGCGGTCGCGACGTCGTCCTGGTCGAAGAGCCGCTCGCGGCCGCGATCGGTGCCCGCCTACCGATCCACGAGCCGGTCGGCAACCTCGTCGTCGACATCGGTGGCGGGACGACCGAGATGGCGGTGGCGTCCATGGGCGGCATCGTCTCGGGAGGCTCGACCTCGATCGGGGGGTTCGACCTCGATGCCGCGATCCAGGAGCACGTTCGCCGGACGTACGACGTCGCGATCGGGGAGAAATCGGCCGAGGCGATCAAGATCGCGATCGGCTCGGCGTTCCCTGCCTCGACCGGCAAGGCCGCGATCGTGACCGGGCGGGCGCTCGCGACCGGGGCGCCCACGGAGATCCAGGTCTCCGAGGACGAGGTTCGCCAGTGGACGGCCGAACCCGTCGGCCGGATCGTCGAGGCGGCACGCACGAACATCGCGGAGGCCCCACCCGAGCTGATGCACGACGTGCTCGAGGCCGGGATGTTCCTCACCGGTGGTGGCGGGCTCCTGCGAGGGCTGGACCTCCTGCTCTCCCAGGAGTGTGAGGTCCCCGTTCATCTCACGGAGCGCCCCCTCGAGACGGTCGTCCTTGGGTTGGGGGCGATGCTCGAGCACCTGGACGACTACCGGTCGTCGTTCCAGTTGGTCCGCAAGCGCTGAACGCGCCGTCTACTGCTCGAGGAACGCCTCGATCGTCCCGTTGATCAGGTGTCCGACCTCGTAGAGGGCGAACGCGAGGATCGCGGCGGACGCCGCGATCAGCAGCAGCACCCCGATGAAGCCGACGAGCCGTTCGCGTAGCGACGGACCCTGCGTCGAGACCCGGAGGTACGCGTATCCGGGCGGGGGAGGCCACGGGTCGGCGGGGTCGAGCGCGGCCTCGTCGTCGCCGAAACCCAACGACGCGTGACCATCGGCGGCACCCTGGACCGTGCCGAGGTAGACGACCGCGCCGACGGCGACGGACACGACGGCGAGCAGGAGCAGAGGCATGGCGGGTCGAGCGTACCCCTTCGGTCCTGCCGAGACACCGCGTACCCCTTCGGTCCTGCCGAGACACCGTCTCCCCGTACCATCGCTGCATGTTCGGCCGGAAGCGGCTCGCGGCGTTCGTCGCGGTCGGGGTGGTCGTCGGGCTGTCGCTCACGATCTACCTCCCCTGGTACGCGGTCGGACCGGGTCCTGCCCGGGCGGTTCAGCCGCTGATCAGGTTCGAGGAGCGGACGCGGTACGAGTCGCAGGGCCGGTTCGTCATGACGTCCGTCCGATACCGGCAGCTCACGGCATTCGGTGTCCTCATGGCCTGGCTCGACCCCGATCGCTCGGTCGTCGCGCGGTCCGAGCTGTACCCGGAGGGCGAGGACCAGCAGGAGGAGCAGGAGCGTTCGATCTCGCAGATGGACTCCAGCAAGCTCGATGCGGCCGCCGTGGTCCTGCGCGAGCTCTACGCGTATCCCCGAGAGCACGGCGACGGCGTGATCGTCGAGAGCGTCGTCCCCGGATGCGCCGCCGACGGCGAGCTGTTCCCGGGTGACCGGATCCTCGCGATCGACGGCGGGGAGGTGGACACCTTCCGGGACGCTCGGCTGGCGATCGAAGCGGCACCGTCCGGCGAGACGTTGACCTTCGATCTGTCCGTCGACGGCGAGCCCGAGACCGTCGACCTTGTCCGCGAGCCGTGCGGCGGCAGCGAGGAGCCACTCGTCGGCGTCGCGATGATCAACAGCTTCCCGTTCGACGTGTCGATCTCGAGCGGCGAGATCGGCGGACCCTCGGCAGGCCTGATGTGGGCGCTCGGCCTGTACGACCTCCTCACGCCCGGCGACCTGACCGGCGGACGGACGATCGCGGGAACCGGCCAGATCGCGCCGGACGGGACCGTCCTGCCGATCGCGGGGATCCGGGAGAAGGTCGTCGCCGCGGCGGACGCGGGTGCGAGCGTCTTCATCCTGCCGAGCGACAACCTGAAGGCCGTACGGGCGGGAGGCGATCACGGGATCCGGCTCGTGCCGGTCAGAACGTTCGACGACGCGCTCGGGTACCTCCGCACCTGATGTGCCTTCGCTGACGAGGACATCCTCGATGACGTACCCGAGCATGCGTTCGTGATGCCGGTGATAGGCTTCCCCGGCTGCCCCTTTCGACCCCTGACGAACGAGACGTAAACCGATGGTCGTGCGCGTTCCAACCCCTGTGCCCGCATCGGGTCGGCGACGGCTCCTCATCATCGTGGTCGCGGTGGTGGCGGGGCTCTTGCTGGCGTTCACGGCGCTGTCCGGGTTCTTCGTGGACGTCCTGTGGTTCCGCGAGGTCCGGCTCTCGGACGTGTTCTGGACGATCCTCCGGACGAAGATCCTCCTCGGCGTCGTGTTCGGCGTTGCGTTCTTCGCGCTCCTGTACTCCAACCTGTGGATCGTGCGTCGCATCACGCCGCGCTACCGCGCGCTGACGCCCGAACAGGAGATCATCGAGCGGTACCGGATGCAGTTCGAGCCGTTCGCGCGCTGGCTGATCCCGCTGTTCGCGCTCGTCATCGCGTTCTTCGTCGGGTTGGGCGTGACCAGCCGGTGGCAGACGTACCTCCTTTGGCGCAACGGAGGCGGGCTCGCGTTCGGAAACGCCGAGCCGGTGTTCTCTCGGGACCCGGCGTTCTACGTGTTCAGTCTGCCGTGGCTGAAGTTCATCCAGGGGTGGCTGTTCTCGTCGCTCGTGGGCGTGACGTTACTGACGGCGCTCGCGCACTACCTGTGGGGCGGCATCCGACCGCAGGCCCCGGGCCTCGGCGAGAAGGTCTCGCCGCAGGTCAAGGCGCACCTCTCGGTGCTCCTGGGCCTGATCATGCTGACCAAGGCGTGGGGGTACTACCTCGGGCAGTTCGACCTCCTGACATCGACGCGAGGCGTGGTTGTGGGTGCCTCGTACACGGACGTGAACGCGCAACTCCCGGCGCTCCGGATCCTGGTGTTCATCGCGATCGCGTGCGCGATCCTGTTCCTCGTCAACATCCGACTGAGGGGCTGGGCCTTGCCCGTCATCGCGGTCGGCCTGCTGGCCCTCGTCTCGATCATCGCGGGGGGTGCCTACCCGGCGTTCGTGCAGCGGTTCCGCGTGGCGCCGCAGGAGTTCCAGCGAGAGCGTCCGTTCATCGAGCACAACATCGACGCCACTCGTCGGGCCTTCGGCCTGGACGCGATCACGTCGACGTCCCGTCCCGTGGGCGACGCGGTGACCGCCGAGGACATCCGCGACAACGAGGCCACGATCTCGAACGTACGGCTGTGGCGTCCCGACGTCCTCCGAACGAACTACACGTCGTTACAGAGGTTCCGCTCCTACTACGAGTTCAACGACGTGGACGTCGACCGATACGTCATCGACGGCGAGCACCGACTGCTGATGCTCTCCGCGCGAGAGGTGAGCCACGCCGGCATCCCTGAGGGCGGCAGGACGTGGCAGAACGTTCACCTCGTGTACACGCATGGCTTCGGGGCGATCGCGTCACAGGTGAACTCGGCG
Organism: Actinomycetota bacterium; assembly: GCA_048594645.1. GTDB lineage: Bacteria > Actinomycetota > UBA4738 > UBA4738 > HRBIN12 > DASSJM01. The sequence continues at coordinate 4,727 of JBMDWR010000279.1, read as the reverse complement.
ACGACGGAGGGGCAGCCGGTCTTCACCCTGCGGGACATCCCCCCGGTCGGTGAGCCGTCCTTCAGCGGGAGCGGCGCTCGCCTCTACTACGGGGAAGGCGCCGCCGGCGACGCCACCTTCGTCGTCGTCAACACCGGTGCGGAGGAGCTCGACTATCAGGGAACCGCCGAGGACGATCAAGCCCAGGTCAACTTCTCGTACGACGGAGAGGGCGGCATCCCGGTTGGGGGATTGCTCCAACGGGCGCTGTTCGCGTGGCGGTTCCGCGACGTCAACCTCCTGATCTCGGACCTGATCCAGGGCGACAGCCGCATCATGATCTACCGGGACATCACCGAACGCGTTCCCAAGGCGGCACCGTTCCTTCGATTCGATACCGATCCGTACGCCGCCATCGTGGACGGCCGGCTCGTGTGGATCTGGGACGCGTACACGACGACGGATCAGTTCCCGTACTCCGATGTCGTCGACCTCGGCGAGGTATCCGCGGCATCCGCGCAGGAGGGCGCGCCCTCGCTCGTGGGTAACGTCAACTACATCCGGAACTCTGTGAAGGTCGTCGTCGACGCGTATGACGGGTCGATGCGCTACTACGTTGCCGACGACACCGACCCGATCATCCAAGCGTGGGCGACCGCGTTCCCGAGGATGTTCACACCGCTCGAGGAGGCATCGCCCGACCTACTCGAGCACTTCCGCTACCCCGAGAACCTCTTCCAACTGCAGGCCGTCCAGTACACGAACTACCACGTGACCGACCCCGACGTGTTCTACGGCAAGCAGGATTTCTGGTCCCTTCCGATCGACCCGACGCTGTCTTCCGTGGGCGAGACGCAGGTCCCCATGCGTCCGTACTACGTCCTGATGCGTCTTCCCGGGGACACGGACGAATCGTTCGTGCTGATCCTGCCCTTCACGCCGCTCGAACGACAGAACATGGTCGCGTGGATCGCGGCGCGCTCCGATCCCGGCGCGGACTACGGCGACATCGTGAGCTTCGAGTTCCCGGTCGGGATCAACGTCGACGGACCCACCCAGGTGTTCTCGCGCATCAACCAGGACGCCCGATTCTCTGCCGAACGGACGCTGCTCGGCCAGGGCGGCTCGAGCGTCGTGTTCGGCGACTTCCTGGTGATCCCCGTCGGGGATTCGATCCTGTACGTCCAGCCTGTGTACGTGCAGTCGAACCAGGAGAACGCGATCCCCGAACTCAAGCGCGTCGTCGTGGTGAACGGTTCCGTGATCGGCATCGGCGCATCGCTCCGCGATGCTCTCGTCGACTCGATCGGCGCCGTACCGCCCGAGGACGGGGCCGAGCCGCCGGTCGGGAGCCTCGAGGAGCAGATACAGACGCTGCTCGACGAGGCCGCCCTGCATTTCAACGCGGCCGATGAAGCGCTCCGGGCTGGAGACCTCGCGACCTATCAGCAGGAGATCGCGGCGGCCCAGGAAGCGACGGAGGAGGCTCAGGCCCTGATCGCCGACCTGCTCGGTGGCGAGCAAGCGCCGAGTCCCACGCCTCCGCCCTCGCCGAGCCCTCCGCCCTCGCCGAGTCCGTCCGGCTGAGGGTCGTTCTCGGCCGGCGTCCGATCCATCCGGGGGTTGATCATGCGCCCGCCCAGCCGTTCGGCACCGCGGGCGCGAGACCTTCGACCCGGCGGAGCGGTGGAGCGCCGTCCCTACGCTTGCGGTGTTCGCTCCGCAGAGGAGCCGCCGTGACCGTTCGACCGAACATGACGGACTACGAGGAGACGCGTCGCTCGTTCCGTCTCCGTGTTCCCGAGCGCTTCAACTACGCGCGCGACGTGCTCGACGTGCAAGCACGACGGGCCCCCGATACGCCCGCCCTCATCGTGGCCGGGGCCGATGGGCCCATCGCCACGCGGCTGACGTTCGCCGACCTCGCCCGCGCGTCGACCCGCGCGGCGAACGCGCTGGCCGCGTTCGGCGTCGCGAGGGGCGACCCCGTCTTCGTCATGCTGCCGCGGGTCGCCGAGTGGCAGGTAGCGCTCCTCGCATGCATCCGGCTGGGCGCGATCCCGATGCCGGGGACGCCGCTGCTCACGCAGCGCGACATCGGCTACCGCATCGGACAGGCCGGAGCCGTCGCGGCCATCACGGATGCGGAGGGCGCGGCGAAGATCGACACGATCCGCGAGGAGTGTCCGACGCTGCGCACGTCCGTGTGCGTGGGTGGCGACCGGCCCGACGACCGCTGGCTCGACTGGGCCGACGTCGTGACGCGCGCGTCCGACGCGGCGGCGGTTGCCGTGCCGACGCGCTCGGACGACCCGATGATCCTGTACTTCACCTCGGGCACGACGGGGTATCCGAAGATGGTCCTGCACACGCAGGCCTCGTACGGGATCGGTCACGAGGTCACCGCTCGGTTCTGGCACGACCTTCGCCCAGGAGACATCCACTGGACGTTCGCGGACACTGGGTGGGCGAAGGCGGCGTGGGGCCTGCTGTTCGGTCAGTGGCGGATGGGTGCGAGCGTGTTCATGTGGGACGCGCGCGGGAAGGTGGACCTCGACCGCGTCCTGTGGATGATCGGGCGCCACGGCGTGACCACGTTCTGCGCGCCTCCGACCGTCTTCCGCTCGGTCGTGCAGCGCGATCGGTTCACGCTCGACGCGCCGTCGCTCCGTCATGTCGTCTCCGCCGGCGAGCCGCTCAACCCCGAGGTCATGCGGGAGTGGCGCGCGGGCACCGGCCTTCAGATCTACGACGGGTACGGACAGACGGAGACGGTCGCCCTCGCCGCGAACTACCGCTGCATGCCGGTGAAGGACGGCTCGATGGGCAAGCCAACGCCGGGGTTCGACCTGCGCGTCGTCGACGCCGACGGTTCCGAGTTGGACGTCGGCGAGACCGGTCACATCGGCGTCCGCGTCGTTCCCGAGCGGCCGGTGGGTCTGTTCCGCGAGTACTGGCACGACGAGCAGGCGACCGCGAACGCGCGGATCGGTGACTTCTACGACACGGGCGACCTCGCCACCGTCGACGAGGACGGCTACCTGTGGTTCGTCGGTCGCGCCGACGACATCATCACCTCGAGCGCATATCGGATCGGGCCGTTCGAGGTGGAGTCGGCGCTGGTGGAGCATCGCGCCGTTGCCGAGGCGGCCGTCGTCGGCAAGCCGGACGCGCTGCGCGGAGAGATCGTGAAGGCGTTCGTCGCGCTGAAGCCCGGGTACCAGGGCACCGTCGCGATGGTCCGCGAGCTTCAGGACCACGTGAAACGCCTCACGGCCCCGTACAAGTACCCGCGCGAGATCGAGTTCGTCGAGGAGCTGCCGAAGACCGTGAGCGGGAAGATCCGCCGCGTCGAGCTCCGCGAGCGGTCACGCTCCGCCGCTTGAGGGTCCACCTTCGGATATCCCGGAAACTCGGACGTTCGGGGAACCCAACGGCGCGAGGAGTCGTCGAACCGCGATCTGCCGACCGGAAGGAGCACGACATGCGGCCGCTCCGTCTGCCGTTCGCGATCGCCAGCTCGCTCCTCGTGCTCGTCGCCGCCGCTCCCGCGTGGGCGTGCGGCGGGCTCGTGAACACCAACGGGAGCGTCACGCTTGTCCGAACGACCACGCTGGCCGCCTACCATCGTGGCGTCGAGCACTACGTCACGTCGTTCGAGTTCGCGGGCGGCGAGGGCGAGTTCGGATCGATCATCCCGCTTCCGGGCGTGCCGACGAAGGTGATCCGGGGCGGGGACTGGACGCTTCAGCGGCTCGTCCTCGAGACGCAGCCGCAGCCTGAGGCGGCGTTCGCGCTGGCGGGGGCCGCACGGTCGGCCGATGCGGCGCGCGTGATCCTGAAGACCGAGATCGACGCGTTGGACATCGTCGTGCTCGAAGGTGGCGGCGACGCCGTGGGCGAATGGGCGCGCGAACACGGGTTCTTCCTGCCTCCTGACGCGCCCGAGGTCCTGGACTTCTACGCCGAACGCAGCCCGATCTTCATGACGGTCCGCTTCGACGCGTCACGCGCGGCCGATCAGGGGCTGAAGGCGGGCGACGGCACGCCGGTCCACGTCGTCATCCCGACGACGAACCCGTGGGTCCCGCTGCGCATCCTGGGACTCGGCGCCGTGGCGGACGCCCCGGTCGAGGCGGACGTGTACCTCCTCACTGACATCGAGCCGGCGACGCTCCCCGTGCCGGTCGCGGCGACCACCGGCGTGCCCGAAGACGTCCGACCTGGCCTCGTGCTCGAACGCAGCGAGCCGGCATCTTCGTCGCTCCTCGCAGAGCTGCGCTCGGACAAGGGCATGGACTGGCTGCCGAGCTCCGACATGTGGCTGACGTACCTGCGGGTGGACGCACGCGCAGGGGACCTGGACTACGACCTCGCGATCGACGCGAGCGGCGCAGACCAGCCGTCGCCGGTGGCGGCCGGCCTCGAGCCGGCGGGGGCCGCCGACGCCCGCGGCGCCGAGGCGTTCGGGCCGGTGCTGTGGGTGGCGCTGGGACTGCTCGTGGTGCTCGCGGCGGCCGCGACGCTCGAACGTCGGCGTTCCGGGCGGCCGGCGGTCTGACGGCTCGATGGCGTGGCGCCTGATCGCGTTGTCCGCGGTGGTGACGCTCGCCGCCGCCTGCTCGCCGGCGACGGCCGGTTCCCGCGTCCGAACGGTGGAAGTTCGGGTCCGCTACTCGACGTTCGAGCCGGCGGTGATCGCGGTCGGGCCGGGCGAGACGATCACGTTCGTGATCGAGAACACCGAC
>JBMDWR010000278.1:0-3275 GCA_048594645.1 Actinomycetota bacterium | reverse complement strand
GAGGCGGCCCATGAGACAGATCAACGTTCCGACACAGCAGGTCGAAGGTCCGTTCGCGTACTTCTGCCCGATCTGCGGGATCTCGCTCTCCCGATCGAACTACGAGACGTTCGACGCCGACTACTTCTGCCCGTACTGCAGCTCCCAGCAGCGTCCCTCGCGCGTCCCGGCCGGCCGCGGATGAGGGCCTATCTCGTTCCCGTCGTCGTCGAGCAGACTAGCCGTGGTGAGCGTTCGTTCGACATCTACTCGCGTCTGCTCAACGAGCGCATCGTCTTCCTCGGGACGCCGATCGACGACAGTGTCGGCAACCTGATCATGGCCCAGCTGCTCCACCTGGAGAGCGAGGATCCCGAGAAGGACATCAACCTGTACATCAACTCCCCCGGCGGCGACATCACCGCGCTGTTCGCGATCTACGACACGATGCAGTACATCAAGCCCGACGTTTCCACGATCGTGATGGGACAGGCTGCATCCGCCGCCGCGGTGCTGCTGCTAGCCGGGACTAGGGGCAAGCGGTTCGCGCTGCCGTACTCGCGAGTGCTGCTGCACCAGCCGCACGGCGGTGGCGAGGGCCAGGCCGTCGACATCGAGATCCTGGCGAAGGAGATGACGCGGAACCGCCATCTGCTGGAGCGGATCATCGCCGCGCACACGGGCCAGCCGCTGGAGAAGGTAGCGAGCGACACCGACCGCGACTTCATCCTGACGGCGGAGGAGGCCGTGGCGTACGGCGTCGTGGACGAGGTCATCTCGAGCCGCAAGCACGCGGATATCCTGTCGGGCGTCGGAAGCTCCTGAACCGCAGACGAGCGAGGCGGCGTCCGGCACCGAGCAGCACCGACCCCACATGGAGCGACGTGATGGAGTGGACCCGCGAAGGGGAGATCGGACTCCCGAGGATGTCCGATGGCTCCGACGCCGTTCGAGCCCTTCGTCCTAGCGTGGTCGAGGACGCCGACGGGACATTGCGGATGTGGTACGCGGGCAGCGACGGGGAGACCTCCCGGATCCTCGGCGCGATCTGCCGGATCGACAACGACACGTGGGAGCCGCTCGGGGTCGCGATCGACGTCGGCGCGACCGGCGACAGCGATTCATACGCCGCCGAATCACCGTGCGTCGTCGGCACGCCGGGCGGCTACCTGATGGTGTACGGAGGATTCGACGGCGAGGTCGAGCGGCTGCACATGGCCACGTCGGACGACGGCCGTCGTTGGGAGCCGCAGGGCACGATCATGCAGCGCGGCGACGAGGACGCCGGCGGCGCCAACGATCCGTGGCTCCTGATGACGGGCGAGCATTGGTGGCTGTTCTACACGGGGATCTCGGACCCGGAGCGATCGCGCACCGCGATCCTCGCCGCGGTGTCGCAGTCGGGTTCGTCGTGGGATCGTGCGGGCGCGGTGCTCGAGCCCGAGGGTGACGAGGTCGCGGTGTCGCATCCGTGCGTGATCCAGATCGCGCGAACGTTCTACGGTTTCTACGGCGTCGCCTCGGGAGGCGTGTTCAGCATCGCGATGGCCAGCTCCCCGGACGGTGTCTCCTGGAACCGTCGCGGCGTGGTCCTGGAGCCGACGGGAGCGGGGCCGGACGGGGCGAGCGTCCACATGCCGTGTGTGGTCAGACGGCACGACGGATCGGTCATGATGTGGTACGCGGGCCTGCCGGTCGGCGACGCGGAGCTCGGGTACCGCATCTGCTCCGCCAGCTTCCCAGGGCCGTGGGCGAGCTGACGGAGCGGACACTCGCCGCGGCCGTCACGAACTGGAGGAAGCTCCCGTAACGGAGCGACGTTTCGGTGAAACCCGGCTGGACCTTTTCGAACCTTGTTCTTCAGGCCCGACAGGTGCACGGCTCCGCCCCCCTCTTCTGCTGCTCCGCGACCACGGTGCGGAGAAGGCCTCGGGATCGCCGCGCGTCAGCCCTCGACGAGCGCGATCACGTTGCGGTCGGCCAGGTGGCGGATGAGCTCGCCGAACGCCCGGAAGCCGTACTCGCCCTCGCTGAACGTGGGGTCCTTGCGCAGCAGCGCCCGCTTGTCGACGCCAGCCCTCCGGGCCACCTCGTTGCGGGACAGCACCTCCACGGCTTCGACCGTATCCGAGGCCAGCACCTGGTTGGCAGGCGCAACGAACGAGAAGGGGTCGCGCTCTACCCACGACTTGGCATCACGCCACGAGGTCGTACGTCGCTCCACCTGCACGACAGCTCGGCTGCTTCGTCCCTCTCGTCCGGTTCCTGCCGAGGGCGCTGCGGCTTGACCTGAGGGATCATCCATCGCCGCGGGTCGAGGGCCGGATCAGGACTCGGCGGTCACCGCGCGGCGCTTCGCTCGCAGGGAGCGAGAAGCGTCTGCGGCATCTTGTGCCTTCGATGTCTCTCTCTGCGGATGCCGCACCGCGCCTCGCGCATCATCGAGGTCAGAGGCCCTCTACTCACCGCTCTCCAGCCGATCCTGTACATCACGGAGGCGGTCAACCACGCCGTGAAGGATCGCCACGGCGACGCTCGGATTCTCCATCAGGAAGGGCTCGAAGTAGATCGTTTCGATCACGAGCGCCTCCACGGGTTCGACGGCAGTGACGTTCGCCGACCGACGTGCCCGGCTCAGCGCTGCCCGCTCACCGAAGAAGTCCACGCCGGTTCCGGGCCGTTTCTTGCCGCCCAGCAAGGCCATCTCGCCGAAGAACTCGCCGGGGCCGAGATGATGGATCACGCCGCCCGCATCGACGGAGACCGTTCCCGAGATGAGCACAAACAGTCCGCCTGGATCGGAGTCTCGTTCAACCAAGGTCTCCCCTGCACTGAACGCCCTTCGCCGACCGACTCGCGCCACGCGCATCAGGTCCTCGTCCGTCAGCTCACTGAAGAAGGCGAGCGTTCGGAGCGCCTCGGCTTCAGCCGAGGGTCCGCTCATCGGGGGCGCCTCGTCGCATCGCTCATTCGTCGTAGACGTAGGTGAGGATGCCGCCCTCCACTCGCGTCGGGAGCATGATGAGACGGGCGTCGGGGCGAGCCGGGCCCTTGAGAACCTTACCGGTTTGGACGTCGAACTCAGACCCGTGCCACGTGCATGTGAACCGGTCGCCATCGAGTTCGAGCGGTCCACCGTGATGCATACACGTGTTGAGGAATGCCCGGGGTTTCCCTTTCAGCATCATGACGAGAACCTGGCGCCCGAGGAGGTCGGCGGTCATCGCCCCCTCATCGGGGATATCACCAACCGCAACGAGTTCGTGCCTCACGGCTCCTCCTTCTGACGCGTATCC
>JBMDWR010000277.1:0-1668 GCA_048594645.1 Actinomycetota bacterium | reverse complement strand
CGTCCGCGGAGGACCTCGCCGGCGATGCAGATCTCGGACTCGGATGCCGGAGCGCCGCCCGAGCGTGGGAAGCGCACCTCCGCATCGTGCATGCGGTAGGGCTGACGCAGGCGCAGCCCGCTGTTCGGGATCACGCCGATGCCACGCCAGGCGCGGTCGGCCGTCTCGAACACCTCGTTCACGACCCGCATCGCGGCGAGGTTCCCCTCGCGAACGACGGTCCGCACGTACTGGTTCTCGACCTCGTGCCTGCCACCCTCGAGCTGCGCGATCGCCATCCGGATGCCCTCGAGCAGGTCCAGCGGCTCGAATCCCGTGACGACGATCGGGACGCCGTACTCGCGCGCGATCGGCTCGTACTCGGTCCACCCCTGGATGGCGCACACGTGGCCCGGCGCGAGGAAGCCCTGCACGCGGTTCCCGGGAGCCGCCAGGATCGCGAGGATCGCGGGCGGGACCAGGACGTGCGCGACGAGCAGCGCGAAGTTCGAGACGCCGAGATCCTTCGCCTGCTTGACGGCCATCGCGTTGGCCGGTGCCGTGGTCTCGAACCCGACCGCGAAGAACACCACGTTCCTGTCCGGGTTGCGCCGGGCGACCTCGAGCGCATCGAGCGGCGAATACACGACCCGAACGTCGCCTCCGGCCGCCCGCGCCATGAACAGGTCCTCGGACGACCCCGGGACGCGCAGCATGTCGCCGAACGAGCACACGATCGTGTCGTCGCGTTTGGCGATCGCGATCGCCTCGTCGATCAGCGCGAGCGGCGTCACGCACACGGGGCAGCCGGGACCGTGCACGAGCTCTACCTCGGGAGGGAGCAGCTGGTCGATCCCCTGACGGATCAGCGTGTGCGTCTGCCCGCCGCATACCTCCATCAGCGTCCACGGCCTGGTCGTGACCCGTGCGATGTCGTCGAGGAGCGCTCGGGCGATGCGGTCGTCGCGGTACTCGTCGAGGTACCTCACGGGCGCGTCCCCGTCTGGAAGCGCACGCCGTCGGGGTCCTGCGGGAGGTCGATGTTCTCCAGGTTGTCCATCTCGGCGAGCAGCGCGTACGAGCGCGCCGCCTCCTCCTCGTCCACCGTGGCGATCGCGAAGCCGACGTGGATCACGACGTACGAGCCGACGTCCACGTCGGGCGCGTACTCGAGGCACGCCGAGCGGGTGATCCCACCGAAGTCGACGGTGCCCATGCGGATCCCGTCCTGGTCGAAGACCTCCACGACCTTGCCCGGGACCCCGAGGCACATCTCGGCCTCACCCCACCTTCGCCTCAGCTCGAGGCACGCCGCGCCGCGACCAGCACCTGGCCGAGCGCGATCCCGCCGTCGCCGACCGGCGCCTGTCGCGGCACGAACACCGTGAAGCCGACGGTCTCGAGCCGAGCGACCAGATCGGAGGTCAGCAGGTCGTTCTGGAAGACGCCGCCGGCCAGGCAGACGCGCTCGAGGCCCGTCGCCCCGCGGAGCGCGCGACAGATCTCGAGCGTGGCCGCCGCGAGCGTGCGGTGGAAGCGCCCGGCGACCTCCCCCGCGGGCCGGCCCCTGCGCAGGTCCGTGACGATCGACGCGATCATCGGGCGTGGGTCCAGGACGAGCCCACCCGGCTCGGCAGACACGTCGAACGCGTACTCGCGGGTCGCCCCGTGCTCCGCCGCCTGCTCGAG
>JBMDWR010000276.1:0-6421 GCA_048594645.1 Actinomycetota bacterium | reverse complement strand
AAGACGTCGTCCAGGAAGAAGAGCACGACCAGGTCGCCGGCTCGGAAGAGGTCGACCTCGTCGAGCCGGAGCGGTTCGAAGCGCAAGACATCTACGTCCAGCCGGAGCCGTTCGCGCTAGACACGCTCTAGTCCTGGAGCGGCCTAGGGCCCTTCCTAGGGGTTCCGGTCGGGCCTTGAGACGCCTCCGCATCCCCGATCACGATCGGGATGCGAAGGAGAAGCCATGGCCGTCGTATCCGCACCCGGGAAGCACGAGGAACGAGGCCGCAGACGTAACGCGACGACGCCTCGAGCCTCCATGGTCGCGTTCGTCGTCGTCCTCGCCGTCCTCGCCCCATCCTGCACCTCCGAGCCGGTGCCGCCGTACGGCCTCGACTCGATCGACCTTCCCGAAGGGAGCGACGAGATCGCCTCGGTCTTGTCCGAGATGCCCGACCCGCTCGAGGGATACGCCGCCACCGAGGTGACCACCGAGGAGGGCGGCCACATGGTCCGTTTCTCGTACGGTGCGGAGCATCAGGTCGCGATCGCCGCGACCGACTGGGGTCTCGGTCAGGGCGACTTCCCGCCCTGGACGAACGAGGAGATGCTGCCGATGTTCGCCGAGACCGGCGAGGTCGCGGTTGCGGAGTCCGCCCTGACGGGCCCGCTGCTCTGGTTGACGGGCACGGAGGCGAGCCCGGCGAACGGTGACATCGCGCACGCCGACTGGACGATGTGGTTCGGAGCGCCGTCGTCCCACTGGACGTTCAGCGTCCTTGCCGACTCCGAACAGGTGGGGATCGCGTTCGTGGAGGCGTTCGTGGAGGCGTTCGTCGAGGCAGCGTCGTAACGCGCTCGTGCGCATCGTGGCGCGTCGGGATCCGCGAAGCCCTCATCGATGTCGAGCCGCTTTGACCTGCCACGCGAGGGAGTGCCAGGATTCGCACCCGTGCGAGGGGGTGAGGCGGGATTGCTGCGGTCGAGGATGCTTCGATGGCGGGTGGCCGGCCAGACGGCACTGATGGTGCTCGGCATCGTCGCGGCGAAGCTGGTCATCTCGGCGTTCTCGCTGGAGTTCATCAGCCTCAGCCCGCTGTTCACCAGCGTCGTCGCGGGCGGCGTGTTCGTCCTCGGCCTGATCGTGGCGGGGACGCTCGCCGACTACAAAGAGGCCGAGCGCGTGCCGGCGGAGATCACGGCGGCGCTCACCAACATCCACGACGACGCGGCGGCGTTCAAGGAGGCCTTCCCGGCGCTCGATCTCGAGCGGCTGGAGGACACGCTGATGGGCATCGTCTCTGCCTTCCTGCACGATCTCGGAGACCCGACGTCCACGAGGACCCTGGAGGCGATCGACCAGCTCAACGCGTCGTTCCTCGAATTCGACCGGATCGGCGTCCCGGCCACCTACACTTCGCGCCTCCGCGCCGAGCAGGGGGCGCTCCGCAGGAGCGTCCTCCGCGTGTACCACGTGCAGCGGACCGAGTTCCTGCCCTCGGCCTACCTCCTGATCCAGTCGATCGTGGTGATCATCATCACGGTGCTTGCGTTCATGGAGATCGAGCCGGCCTACGAGGCCGTGATCATCCTGGCGTTCATCTCGTTCTTCTTCCTGTCGCTGCTGCGGCTGCTCCGCATCATGGACCGACCGTTCCACGTCGAGGAGCGCACCGACGACGACGTCAGCCTGTTCCTGCTCCGCCGGTTCGTCGACAGGCTGAACCGTTCTCTCACTTGAGGCCGCCGGGATACGTCGGGGCGGGATACGGAGGGCCAGGACACTCGGTCCATCACCGCATGGAAGCCGCCCACGACCGGACGAACTCCACCGGTCGGTAGTTCAGGATCCGCTCGCGTGGGATCCCGGCCAGCGCGGCGATCGCCATGCCGAAGGGCAGGAAACCGAGCTCTTCGGCGGTGTGGGCGTCGCTCCCGATCGAGAACCACTGGACGCCCTCCGCGCGCGCGAGCGTGGCGAGCTCGACGCTCAGATCCTGCCGCCACACGGTGGCGTCCAGCTCGAGCGCCTTGCCGAGCCTCGCCGCCTCGGCGAACACGCGACGCCAGTCGGCGATCAGGCCGACGCGTCTCCCGTACATGCGCGCCTTCGGGTGCGCCAGCACATGCACGCGCGGGCGCCGGAGCGCCGCGAGGTACCGCTCGGTCTGATCGTCCTTCGACCGCAGCGCCGAATGGAAGGCGCCGAGCACCAGGTCGAGGCCCGCGAGCATGTCCTGGTCCGCGTCGAGCGTGCCATCCGCGAACACGTCCGTCTCCATCGAGCGGAGCACGCGGAACGCATCGCCCTCCTGCTCGAGCCGGCGGTTCAGCGCGTCGATCACGCGCCCCTGCTCCGCGAGCTCGTCCGGCGTCATCCCGTGCGCGATCGTCAGCGACGGCGAGTGGTCGGTGACGGCCACGTACGGACGCCCAACGGACCGGGCCTCCAGGACCATGTCCTCGAGCGGCAGGCGACCGTCGCTCCACGTGGTGTGCATCTGGAGATCGGCGCACGGGGTCGACTCCCACGCGGGATCGTCATCGAGCGTTCGGCGGACCTCGGCGTAGGTGAGGAACCCGCGCCGCGCCTCATCCGGCTCGGGGACAGCAGGAGGCGCCTCGAGCCACCCCTCGATGCGCGCCGCGACCCATGGGCCGACGGCCCGCAGCTCCGTGAGCGGACGGCCCGACGCCGCGACCTCGGCGGCCTCCTCCGGCCAGAACCGCGACGCCCTCGACGCTCGCTCGAGCGCCCTGCGCCGGTGGTCGGTCTCGTCTCGGGACGCGCTCCACAGGAGCTCGCCGAGATCGCCGTTCGTCGGCGCACGATCGGGTTCGACGGGTGCTCTCCGGTCCCCCGTCGGGTCAGAGGATCTCCCAGAGCCCCGCGACGTTGCCCTCGCTGTCCTTGAAGTAGGCGTACGCGCCCAGACCCGGGATCTCGGTCCTCGGCTGGACGATCGAGCCGCCGCCGGCCTCGATCTTCTTCAGGGTCTCGTCGATCGCCTGCACGCCGATCGTGATCACCGGTGTGGGCGTGTCGGCGGTCCGCTGCATCAGGCCCCCGTTGATCGCGCCCGGCTCGGTCGGGAGCCGTGTCTGCTGGTCGATCGGGGTCGTCGTCAGTGTCGTGTAGATGTTGCCGCCGCCCATGTCCGCGTCGTTCAGCTCCCAGTCGAAGACCGACGCGTAGAACCCCTTCGCTCGCCCCGCGTCGTCCACCGGGATCTCGAAATGCACGACCTTGTCCATCGGTGCCTCCTTCGGCGAGACGTCGACCGACCCAGCCTACAGCCGGCCATGGCGAGCGATGCGCCGCCGAGCGCTCGTGGCGTGTGATGGAACGAGCTCGGGGGAACCACCACGTGACCGAAAGGAGTGCTCCCATGGAAGATGACGCCTTCGAAGCCGACGGACCGTCCAGCCCGGAGAGCCCCGGCGACCAGCGACCGCCGGAGTGGGCGATCGAGGCGGCCAGGGCCGAGCTCGGAGACGCCGCCAGCTCGGCCGACGTCGACAGGCGCGCGTTCGAGATGGTCAAGGAGGAGAAGGGCGCGTAGCGCCGGGACCCGCGACCTGATGCGCCGCCGGGACCCCCGGACCGAACGCTGGGGGACGGAAGGACCCCACCGTCCGATCGCACCCGCGTGAGCATCGAACCCGAGGCGCGAAACGTTCGCGTCCGCTGTGAGATCGGAGGTGCATCATGCCCGTCGCTGATCCGGGCTTCAGCTGGCAAGAGGCGTTCGCCGCCTTCGGCATCATCGCCCTGACCGCATTCCTGGTCACGTGGGTGCTCACCGACCTGATGAACATCCGTCGCGCCCCCTACATCCCGATGCTGCTCGTCGTGACGCTCGGCCTCGGCGCCAGCTACCTCGCGTGGTCGGGTACCTCGGCGAGCGAGCTCGTCCGCTCGAACGTCTGGTGGGGTCTCGCCGCCGGCCTGGTCGTGGCGGCCCTGGCCGTCCCGCTGATCCGTCGCCTGCCCAGGCACCCGCACGCGGTCGGCTCACGGCTGGCCGGCCTGATGCTCTGGGAGGGCGTCCTGTACGGGATCGCCGAGGGTGTGCTGCTGTCGACGCTCCCGGTGCTCGCGATCTGGCAGGCGCTCGTCGATCTGGGCTGGACCGACGGTGGCTGGGCGAAGCTCGGAGCGGGAGCCCTGGCGATCGCCGGATCGGTGTTGGTCATCCTCGTCCACCACCTCGGCTACGCGGAGTTCCGGACCCGGGACGGACGGCAAGCGCTGTTCGGCGCGATGGGGGTCTGCGGCCTCCAGGCGATCGCGTTCCTGGTCACGGGGAACGTCCTGGCGCCGGTCGTCGCACACATCGTTCTGCACGGCCAGCTGCTCGTGCACGGCGACGAACTCCCGCCCGCGGTGCGTCGAACGCCGGTGTTCTCGACCTAGTGTCGCGACCTCGGCACGGACGCCGGTCGGGGGCTTACGTCCTGACCTTGACCGCGCTCGCCCCGGCGCCGATCTCGATCTCGTACCGGCCGTCGGCCCCCTCGTAGTCGGGGCTCCGCCAGTCGGTCTTGTCGCCGGCTCCCAGGCGGAAGTCGTCGACCTCGAGCTTCGACACGCCCGAACCGATGTGGACGCGGACGGGCACGCCGGCGGGACGGATCAGCTCGACGTTGCTCGCGCCGCCGCCGATCGTCACGCGAACGGTTTCCGTCGGTCGAGGCAACCGCATCTCGAGGTGCGAGCTACCGCCGGAGATCTCCAGATCCCTGAGCCGCAGGTCCTCGAGTTCGGCCACCACGTGCGACATCCCCATGCGGGCCCGGACCGACCAGGGGACCTTGCCGGAAAGGGTGATCTCGCCGCGCGGGGGACGCAGGCTCATCCGGTACCGGACGGTCACCGTCCCTCCGTCGGCCCGGATGTCGGGGACCTTCCCCTCGAACCGTGCCCGATACAGATCGTCCATCGAGCCGTCGACCCGTAGCGTCAGGTGTGAGGCGCCCCTCGCGAACACCAGGCGCCCCGCCTCCACCAGACCCAGGGGCGCGGCCAGCTCCTCTGCGGTTCCGGTCGTCGTCATGACGTCCTCCTCTCGCGCGATGCCGGCCCTCGCTGCCAGCGTACGGAGGGTGCCGCGCCGTCCCCGGGCCGTGGGGCCCCCCGGGGGAGGTTCGCGGGGCGCCCCCCTAGGGGGGGCCCTGCCCCGCCCCGCGAACGGCGAGGCGCTCCCCAAGCCTGTTGCGGAACCGGGCGGCCACGTCCGGATGGGAGCCGAGGAGCTCTTCGAACGACTCCCGCGGAACCACCATGAGCTCGGTCGGCTGCATCGCTCGGGCGGTCCGGGTGTGGGTCGTGTGCAGCATCAGCGAGAGCTCGCCGAACGACTCCCCCGGTCCGATACGCGCGATCTCTGGGTCGTCCCCCTGCGTCGGCTCGGATACCGAGACCTCGCCGGAAAGGACGATGAACAGCGCTTCGGAGGGCGACCCGGCTTCGAACACCGTACCGCCGGCCTCCCAGAACAGGTTCGTCGAGGCGCCGACGATCCGCAGGAGCGTGACGTCGTCCAGCTGTGCGAAGTCCGGCACCGAACGCAGCGCGTTGACGAGGCTGTGCGAGATGCGTTCGGCCACCTTTTCCCCTTTGTCGTATGGTGCGGACCCGGACGTTCGGAGGAGGTTCGGGTGGCCATCGTAGACGTCCCATTGCGGATCGCGCACCTCTCCGACATCCACTGCGGCGAGGCATCGTTCCAGGCGGATGTGATGGCTTCGACCGTGGAGGGCATCAACCGGATCGGTCCCGACGTCGTCGTCGTGGCCGGCGATCTCACGGCTGCCGGCTACGAGTGGGAGTTCGAGATGACCGCCGAATGGCTGGGCCGGATCCAGGCACCGAAGATCGTCGTGCCGGGCAACCACGATTCGAGGAACGTCGGCTACATCCACTTCGAGCGCCTGTTCGGCGACCGGTTCTCCCGGTACCGGGCGTCGTTCGATCCGGAGCGGCGCGAGCGGATCCGGTCGACGGGCGTGACGGTCGTCGGGCTCGACTCGTCGGAGCCAGACCTCGACGAGGGGCACATCGGGCGGGAGCGCTATCCATGGATCCGGGACCAGCTCAGCGAGGCCGAGGACGTGAAGATCCTGACGCTCCATCACCACCTCGTGCCGATCCCGGGCACGGGGAGGGAGCGGAACATCATCACCGATGCCGGCGACCTCCTTGCGGAGCTCTCGAGGCTGGACATCGATCTGGTCCTGGCTGGCCACAAGCACGTCCCGTTCTTCTGGGGCCTGAACGGGATCCTGATCTGCAACTCGAGCACCGCCTCGACCAAGCGCGTCAGAGGCCGAACGCCGCTGTCGTGGAACGAGATCCTGATCGACGCGTCGACGATCAAGGTCTTCCTCAACTACCACGACGGGCGCCGTGAGCTGGCGATCATCTTCAGTCGCAAGAC
>JBMDWR010000275.1:0-1391 GCA_048594645.1 Actinomycetota bacterium | reverse complement strand
CTGATCCATCGAGTCGACGAGCGAACGCAGCGTCGACACGTCGTCGCGGGTCGCTCGCTCGGCGGCGAGCGCGACCGCCTCTACCTCGATGATCCGTCTGAGCTCGAGGAGGTGGACGAGGAACTCGTCGACCGTCTGAAGGTCGCGACGAGCTTCGATCACCTCGGGCGCGAACTCGTTCCAGTTCTCGTACGGCAGCACCTCGGTGCCGCGACCCTGCCGGCTGCGGATCATCCCGAGGATCGTGATCGCCTTGGTCGCCTCGCGGACGACCGAGCGGCTCACGCCCAGCTGCTCGCAGAGCTCGTCCTCCGTCGGTAGGAGGTCGCCCGGAGCGTAGTGGCCCTGGACGATGCTGCCGATGATCTCGCGGGCGATGCGGCGCGAGAGCGTCTCGGTGTTCACGGACGAGAACTGGTGCACCGACTGGTCGCCGCCCGCCGTCACGCGAACGCCCCCCGATCCGGCCTGCACCCCGGTTCGCCCACCATCACGGTGCCTCTCCGCGTCGTGTCGCTCGGAGCGTACGGGTTGTCTACTTGTCAGACAAATCGCGGCGAGCGCCGCCGCGATTGAGCGGGCGCCACTCCCGCATCGCTGTGGGGCGTTCCTCGTAGCCCGGCTGGCCCTGTGCACGCTCCGCGACCGCGACTACCTTCACGCACGCGCGTATCGGTCGCGAACGAGGGTGGCGATGGAGCACCGCAACGTGACGCGGATCCGGCGAGCGGTCGAGGTCTACAACTCGGGCGATCACGACGCCATGCGCCCGTTCCTGTCCGAGTGCATCGTGTGGCACGTCGGCGGCAACCACGAGATGAGCGGCGACTACGAGGGCGTGGACGCCGTGATCGAGTACTTCCGGCGGGTCCGCCGGGCGACGGCCGGCACGCTGCAGGTCGAGCCGGTCGACATCCTGGCCAACGACCGTCATGCCTCGATCTTCATGAAGGTCACGGCCTTCCGCGAGACGCGACGGATGGACGTGCTGATGGCCGAGGCGCTCGCGCTCGACACGGACGGACGTTGGACCGAGTATTGGGCGATCGCCGACGATCAGGACGCGGTCGACCGCTTCTGGGCGTGAACGTCACCGTGCGGCGTGACGACGTCTCGATGGCCGTCACCGTCGCGCTGTTCGCCGTCGTGGACGACCAGGGCAGGTGGTCGCGGTGCTGGTTCCTTCCCGACAGGCTCGACGAGTGGAACGGGTTCTTCGCCGGAACGCCGTCGGGCGCGCGACGTGCCGGTTCGTCGTCCGGCGCCGCGCCGGCGTAGATCCCGCCGCCGAGCGGCTGCATCACGCCGAGGCGTTTGACACCGCTCGTTCGCGGGTGGAAGCGTTCGGTGATGCCCGAGATCCGGGTGAACGGCGTTCGGCTGCACTACGA
>JBMDWR010000274.1:0-3621 GCA_048594645.1 Actinomycetota bacterium | reverse complement strand
GATCGTGACGAAGTCGGCACGGTCGCTCTCGAGGAGATGCGGCAGGCACGCCCGCAGCGCGTAGATCGTTCCCTTCACATTGGTGTCGATCATCTCCTCGAGATGGGACGGATCCAGCTCGAGGAACGGCCCATACGCGCCGACCCCGGCGTTCGCGACGAGGATGTCCAATCGCCCGAATCGCTCGACCACCTGCCGCACGAACGCATCGACCGCGCCCGGGTCGCGAACGTCGCACGGCGCGGCGACGGACCCCTCGATCCCGAGATCCTCGCCGCTCCTCGACGCGAGCCCCACCCTGGCGCCTCGGTCCGCGAGCGCTGCCGCCACCGCCGCGCCGATCCCGCCGCTCGCTCCCGTGACGAGCGCCACCGTCCCCGTTAGCTCCGCCATGCACGCTCCTTCCTCGTCCGATCCGATGCGCGCGTTCGGATGAGCATCCACGCTGTCGCAGGGGACGGCAAACCGCTGGGGGCCGATCGCGGGGGCGGGATCGTCTCGACGTCGGTTCCCGCGCCGGCGAGAGCCTCGCGAGATCGGCGCAGGACGAACGGTCCTACGACGCGCCCCTGCGGTTCGCCGTGCGAACGATCCTCCGAACGCTCGCCGGCGTCATACGCGTGGCCCCGGCCTCGTCCAGCCACGCGAAGATCTCCGGGCGCATCCCGAGCGCCGTCACACCGATCACGTCGCCGCGTCGCGAACGCGCGAGCGACGCGCGCAGGCCCGAGAGCTCATCGGCGTAGACGTCCACCTCGGTCGCGCCGCCGTCCCGAGCGCCGTCGGTCAGCCGTTCGATCAAGGCCTCGCGCTCTCGCCCGCGAAGGTACCGAAGCAGCTCGGCGACGGCGACGTGGTCCGCTCCGCGAGCCGCCCGGTACGCGAAGTCGTGCAGGATCTTGTCCGTGCGGTCGCCGGCGGCGCAGAGCACGATCCACACCTCGCCGCGCGGCCTCCTGAGCCCGCGGCAGATCTCGATCAGGCCGGCCATCCCGGCATCGTTGTGCGCATAGTCGATCACGAGGACACGGCCGTCGAGCTGGAACAGGTTGGCGCGACCCGGATTGCGCTCCGGGTCGAGCACGAACGTCCTCAGTCCCTTCACGACGGCGCGGTCGGGAAGGCCGATCGCGAGCGCCGCGGACGCCGCCTGCATCGCGTTGAGGACGTTGTGGCTCGAGATGCCGGCGATCGTGACGGGGACGTCGACGAGCGGGACGAGGGGCCGCGATCTCGAGCCGCCAAGCACGGTCATCGAGCCGTCGAGCGGCACCGTCGCGCGCCCGCCTTCGCCGAGCACGTCCCGGATGGCGGGATGCCACGGGTCCAGCGAGCACAGCCACGGGAGACCCGTCGCGGCGCGCCGCATCGAGAGCACGCGGGGGTCGTCGGCGTTCAACACGTCCCATCCCTGCGAACGCGTGATGCGCGTGATCGTCGCTTTCACCTCGGCCAGCTGGTCGAGCGTGTGGATGCCGTGGAGGTCCAGGTGATCCTCCGAGACGTTCGTCACGACCGCGACGTCGTTGTGCATCACGCCGATGCCGCGAAGCAGGATCCCGCCACGCGCTGTCTCGAGCACGGCGACGTCCGGCTCCTGCGCGAGCGCCATCGCCGCGCCCCCGAACCCCGAGTAGTCGCCGGCCTCGACGAGTTCGCCGTCGCCCCGGTACACGCCGTCGGTCGACGAGTAGGCGACCGACCGGCCTGCCGAACGGATCAGATGCGCGAGCAGCCGCACGATCGTCGTCTTGCCGTTCGTCCCCGTGACCGAGACGACCGGTATGGAGGGATCGGGTACGGGCGGTTCGTCGCCGGGCTCGACCGCGGCGACGCGCTCGGCTGCCTCGGCCAGGAGGCGTTCGGCTGACCGGCGCCCGCCGATGTCGTGAAGGATCGGCGCGACCTCGCGGCCGAGTGCCTCGGCGGCGCCGCGCCTGCGCCACGGGAACGCCACCACGATCTGGTCTGGTTCGGGTCCGGGCCGGCTCCTCACCGCCAGCCGGACGCCGGAGGCCGCCGCCAACCGCCACGTGAGGCGCGCCGCCATCCGCGCGATCGTCCGGCGGCGCTGATCGGACCCGGGACGACCGGGTCGACCGCCGGAGCCCGCCCGCTCGGTTGCCGTCAGGATCCGTTCCTCGGGTGTGGCGAGCCACCCGACAACGGCGATCGTGAGCTTCACCGCCGGCCGTGGGAAGTACAGGTTCGGGCCATCGAGCACACGGAGCTCGACCAGCTCGGCGCGTAGCGTCGCCACGCCGCCGAGCGTACCGTCACGCCTCTTCGCCCGCGTGATACGCCCAGAGCTCGGGCACCCGCCACGCGAGGAGCGCCGCGCCGGCGACGCAGAGGAGACCGCCCGAGACCACGGACGCGGTCGGCGTGAACGCCGCGGCGACGAGCCCGGCCTCGAGGTCGCCGAGCCGCGGACCGCCGGTCACGACGAGGATGTGGATACCGGAGATCCGTCCGCGGAGCGCATCGGGCACCGACAGCTGGAGGATCGTCGAACGGAAGACGGCCGAGATCACGTCGGCGCCACCGGCGATCGCGAGGAACAGCAGCGCGAGCCACAGCTCGTCGACGAGCCCGAACGCAGCGATCCCCGCTCCCCACGTGATCACCGACCAGACGACGGCTCGTCCCTGGTGGCGGATGCCGCCGACCCACCCCGCCGTGAGCGCCCCGAGGAGCGCTCCGACGGCGGGCGCTGCGAACAGGAGGCCGGTGACCGCCGCGCCCGCGTCGAACTGCAGCGCCGCGAGGATCGCGAAGAGCGCCCGGGGCATGCCGAACACCATCGCGATCACGTCGATCACGAACGTCGACTGGAGCACGCGGCGCCCGCGCAGGTAGCCGTATCCCTCCTTCACGGCCGCCCAGCCGGTGGCGGCGTGCTCGCCGCGTTCGGGCGGCATCGGCCGGATCAGAAACGCCGCGACGAGCATCGCGGCGTACGTCGCGAGGTCGAATCCATAGGCCCACGCGAGCCCCACGTTGGCGATCACCACACCGGCCACGGCCGGGCCGATCAGACCGCTCGCCTGCCAGATCACCTGACCGAGCGCGAGCGCGCTCGGAACCATCTCCCGGCCGACGAGTCGGGGCGTCATCGCCGAGCGCGTTGGTCCGTCGATCGCCGAGATCGCGGCGATCATCCCCACGCCGAGATACACGAGGGCGACGGGGGGATCGTCGAGCAAGGCGCCGGACAACAGCAGGGCCGAGGCGACCATGAACCCGACCTGCGCCCACACGAGGATCTTCCGTCGGTCGAACGCGTCGAGGAACGTCGCACCGACGAGCGACCCGATGACGAGCGCCGCGAATCCGACGAGGCCGATCAGGCCGACGGCGAGCGGCGAGCCCGTGAGACGCGTGACCTGAACGTAGGTTGCCACAAGCGTGAACTGGAAGCCGAACTCGGACACGAGCATGCCGGTCCAGATGCGCCGGAAGTCCCGCGAGGCGCGAAGTGGCGTGACGTCGATCGCGAGACGGCGCACGAGCGAACGGATCCGAGAGCGCTCGGTGTCCCCGTTCGACATGCGCCGACGCTAGCAGGCGTCCGGACGCAAGCTACATGGCGCGGTGGCCGACCGCCTCGTCAAGCACGGC
>JBMDWR010000273.1:0-1571 GCA_048594645.1 Actinomycetota bacterium | reverse complement strand
GCCGATGGGACACTGGCCCATCCGGCGGTGCGCCGGGAAGGAACGAGGAGGAGCCCTGGCGGATCTCGAGGTCGGCGCGGTCATCGACGGGACCGTGAGTCGCATCACCCCGTACGGCGCCTTCCTGACCCTCGAGGGCGGGAAGATGGGCCTCGTCCACATCTCCGAGATCGACAGGAACTACGTCCGGGACGTCCACGACCACCTCCGCGAGAACGACGTCGTCCAGGCGAAGGTCATCGCCATCAAGGAGGACGGCAAGATCGACCTGTCCATCAAGGCGCTCCAGGACCCCGCGCCCAGCCGCCCGCGCCGCGGCGCCGACCCCGACTTCGAGGCGCGGCTGAAGAGGTTCATGCGCCAGAGCGAGGAGCGCCAGGTCGACTTCAAGCGTTCCGTCGAGCACAAGCGCAAGTAGCCGCCCCCCGGTTGGGCGAGCTCCGTGGCAGCGACGTCGGCATCGTCACCGAGCAGCTTGGCCGCGCACCCACGACGCCGTTCACGGTCGTCGTGCGCTGTCCGGGTGGCCACCCGCTGGTGATCCGCAACGAGCCGTTCGACGCCGACGGCCGCCCGTTCCCCACGATGTTCTGGCTCACGTGCCCGCCTGCGGTCCGAGCGGTCTCCCGCCTCGAGTCCGACGGGTGGATCGCCAAGCTGAACGAGCGCGCGAGCACCGATCGCGCATACGCCGCCTCGATCGAGCAGGTCCACGCCGCATACGCGCGCGAGCGCGCCAGGGGACATCCGGGCGCCGAGGCGCACGGGGGCGTGGGCGGAACGCGCAGGGGCCTGAAGTGCCTGCACGCTCACTACGCCAACCACCTCGCCGGGAGCGAAGACGTCGTCGGCGCCTGGGTGGCTCGCGCGATCGAGCCGATCCACGACGAGCGTCCCGGGCGCGTGGCGGCCGTCGACCAGGGCACCAACTCGATCCGCCTGCTCGTCGCCGAGCCCGGCGGCGACGGCGGGTTCGCGGAGATCGCTCGCGACATGGTGATCACGCGTCTCGGGCAGGACGTGGACCGCACGGGGAGCATCGCGCCGGCCGCACTCGAGCGGACGGTCGAGGTCCTCGCCCGTTACGCGCGCCGCGCCCGCGCCCTGCACGCCCAACGGATCCGCGTGGGCGCGACGGCCGCCGTCCGCGACGCATCGAACGCCGACGAGTATCGCCTTCACGTGCGCCAGCACACCGGATCCGAGCTCGAGGTGATCAGCGGCGAGAAGGAGGCGGAACTCGGATTCCTCGGCGCGACGCGCGGACTCGACGCCGCCGCGCCGTTCCTCGTGCTCGACATCGGCGGGGGGTCGACGGAGTTCGTGTTCGGATCCGAGCGGGCCGATGCGACGATCTCGACGCAGATGGGAAGCGTTCGCCTCACGGAACGGTTCGTGCGAACGGACCCGCCCAGGGAGGTCGAGCTCGAGACGATGCGAGCGTCCGTGGGCGAGGTCCTGGACGAGGTCGAGCGCGCGCTTCCTGCCCGGCGAACGCGGACGTTCGTCGCCGTCGCGGGGACGGCGACGACGGTTCAGGCGTTGGCCCTCGATCTCTCCTTCTACGATCC
>JBMDWR010000272.1:0-3091 GCA_048594645.1 Actinomycetota bacterium | reverse complement strand
GAGGCGTACCTCGACCACCGGAGCCTGCAGCTGGAAGAGGATCTCCAGAAGGGGGAGGACAACCTCAACGCCGTGATCGCCGAGATCAACCAGCAGATCAAGGCCGCGGAGTCCGAGCTCGCCGACGCTGAGGCCTCCGGCGACGAGTCCCGGGCCACGGTGTTGCAGCTCCGCATCACGTCGCTCGCGAACCAGCTCACGACCCAGCAGACGAGCCTCAACCAGATCCTGCTCGCCGCAAGCGCTCCCGTAGGCAACGTGGTGGCCCCGGCGTATCTGCCATCCTCCCCGTCGAGTCCGGACGTCCAACGGAACCGTCTGCTGGGGATCCTCCTCGGGATCTCGCTCGGCGTTGGGCTCGCGTTCCTCATGGAGCGACTCGACGAGCGCGTGCGCCTCCGCGAGGACGTCGAGGCATCGACGGGGGCGCCGCTCATCGCGAAGATCCCGAGGGCGCACATGCCGGGCACCGGGCCGGTGATCGTCGACGACCCGTACGCGCCGGCGTCGGAGTCCTACCGGCTCCTTCGGGCACGCGTCCTGTATGCCGCCTCTCAGGCCGGAGCCGGGACGATCATGGTGACCAGCTTCAAGGGGAGCGAAGGCAAGACCACGACCGCGGCGAACCTGGCGGCTGCCCTCGGGCAAGCGGGGAAGCTCACGATCCTCGTGTCTGCGGACGTTCGGCGGCCGTCCATGGCCGAATTCTTCGGTGGGGATGTACCCGGCCTCACCGACGTGCTCTCCAGAGATATCGACCTGATGGCCGCGCTCGTCCCCACCGCGGTGGGGAACCTCTCCGTCCTGGGGCCGGGGAAACCCGTGGACAATCCCTCGGAGCTCCTCGGTTCAGAGGCGATGCTCGACGTGTTGCATCGTCTGGCGGATCACGCAGATTTCGTCATCGTGGACGCCCCTCCGATCGCCGGAGCCTCGGACGCTCTCACCATGGCGTCTCACATGCACCACGTGCTGCTCGTCGCGGATGCGCGGCACGCCAAGCGAGGGACGATCAAGGAAGCGGTGGTCGAGCTCCGGTCGGTAGGCGCTGAGGTGCTCGGCGTCGTCCTCACGCGCGTCACCTCGAGGGACCACCCGTCCTACTCCTATTCGTCCGGACCGAGAGACCACGAGAATGGGCAAGAGCGATCCGCGCACCAGGCAGGCAGCCAGACGGGCCATCTCGATCGCCGCGGCTGAGTCACGGCGTGCGGCATGCGTGAGGCCGCGCGTGCCGGTAGCAGGTCAACCGAGCAGGAGGTCGGTTTGAGCGCCCCCGCACGCGAGCCCCCGGGCCTCCACGCCGCGATGCGAACGCTCCGTATCGACGCGACAACGGCGGAGGTGGTCAGAGCCCTGCGCGATCAGGGGGTCTCCAGCATCCTGCTCAAGGGACCGTCGATCGCGCGATGGATCTACGACCACGCGACACGCTCATACGGCGACTGCGACCTGCTCGTCCGCCGTTCCGATTCGGAGACCGTCGAACAGACCCTTCGAACGCTCGGCTTCCAGCGCAGGGGTCTCCACTCGATCCCGGGTGACTGGCCGAGGCACGCCGTCGTGTACCGCAGAGGGGAGGTCATGGTCGATCTGCATCAAACGCTGCTCGGTGTGACGGCCGACCCGGAGCGCTTCTGGGAGGCCCTAGCGCGTCATCGTGAACAGATGCGCGTCGCGGGAGCGGACGTCGACGTGCTGGATCCCGCGGGTCGGGCGTTCGTCCTGGCCCTCCACTCGGCGAAGGACGGCGCGAGGGACGAGAAGCCCAACAGAGATATGGAGCGCGCTCTCGAGATCCTCCCGCTCGATGTGTGGCGGGCGGCCGCGGAGATCGCGGCGGAGGTCGGAGGCGCCGACGCGTTCGCGGCCGGCCTTCGCCGCTGTCCAGCCGGGCGCGAGGTGTCCGCGTTGCTGGACCTCTCGTCTCGCGTGTCGCGTGAGGTCGCGCTGCGCGAGAACGATCCTGCCGCCCTTTCCGCGGGCATCGACTGGCTCCTCCGATCGCACGGGCCTCGACGCAAGGTTGCCCTCGTCGCTCGGAAGATCGTGCCGCCTCCTGCCTTCCTGCGCGACTGGTTGCCGGTCGCTCGGCGAGGGAGATGGGGTCTCGCACTCGCCTACCTCTGGCGACCTCTATGGCTGCTCTGGAGGGCCCCGGCAGCGGTGTGGGCAGTGGTCCGTGCGAGCTCCCGGGCACGACGTAGCCGTGCAGCCACCCCGACGCCAGCGCGGTCCCGTCTGTCGCCGTGGTCGAAAGCCGTCCTCGGCGCGCGGATCTGGTTGTCCTTCGTAACGGTGATCGGGATCGAACGACGTCATCCCTTGCCGCAGGCGGTCGCCACGCTCGGGGTTCCTGCACGGAGACCTCGCATCCGCGTGGAGCCTCGCAGGCTCGGGAGGATCGTCGGTCGCGTCCTGCGGATCGGCCGGTGGCGGCCGCGATGCCTGTTCTCGGCGCTCGTGCTCTACCGGCTCCTCCAAGAGCAGGGAGACCAGGCGGAGCTCGTCATCGGGATGCCGCTCGATCCTCGATCCAAGGACGCCCATGCGTGGGTCGAGGTCGAGCGGGAGGATGTGGGCCCACCCCCCGGCGGCCGGGGACGTCTACCCCTGGCGCGGTACCCCCTTGATCCGCCGACGCGGGATCGATGACGACGGTCGAGACCTGCATCCGCCGTAGTGAAGTTACGGCGGGAGCGGCTCCCCGGACTGCTTTCCGAGGCGGAACCTAGTCTCCGGCACGTACGCGACATCGTCGACCCGACGAGACGGTTCCCGCCGGACTTCCGTGGGAACGAGGAAACCTATGGCTGTGATCGTGGTTACCGGCTCCGGCGGCCTGATCGGCGGCGAGGCTACGCGCTTCTTCGCCCAACTCGGCCACGACGTCGTGGGCATCGACAACGACATGCGTAGCGCGTTCTTCGGTGGCGAGGCTTCGACCGCATGGAACGTCGAGCGGCTGCAGCGCGAATTGGGTCGAGGGTACCGGCACGAGGCCGTCGACGTGAGGGATCGGGACACGATCCTCCGGCTCTTCTCGCGCCTGGGGGAGGAGATCGCTCTGGTGATCCACGCCGCGGCCCAG
>JBMDWR010000271.1:0-1502 GCA_048594645.1 Actinomycetota bacterium | reverse complement strand
GCCGGGGCGGCACGGTGGTCGTGGTCGGCGTGTACGCGAGCGAGGTCGTCCAGGCGCAGCTCGGCGTGTGGTGGGCGCGCGCGATCACCCTCCGCTTCACGGGCACCACCCCGATCCACGCGTGGTGGGAGACCGCGATGGCCAAGGTCCTCGGCGGGGGCATCGATCCGAGCCCGCTCGTCTCCCACCGGCTGTCCCTCGAAGACGCCGCCCGCGGGTACGAGCTGTTCGACACGAAGCAGGCCACGAAGGTCCTGCTGAGGCCGTGATCGCGGAGCGATCCGACGCGGTGCGGTTCGCCGACGCCGAGCCGAACGGCCTCGCCGACCTGCTCGGACGGCTGATCCAGGCGAACCTCGAGCGCCATCCCGAGCGGCGAAAGCTGCTCCGCCGATCCGTCGTGGAGCTCACCGCATCGGACGCCGACATGAACGTGACGATCCGCCTGGACGGCGGCACCGTCGAGATCGCGAACGGCTCGGCGAACCCACGACCGCACTTGTGGGTGATCGCGCACGCGAACGATCTCCTGGAGCTCGCGGCCGTGCCGCTTCGGGTCGGGCTGCCGGACGTGTTCCACGCCAGTGGGCGCGCGACCCTTCGACGGATCGTCCGGCGAGAGGTTCGCGTGTTCGGCATGCTGAGACACCCGATCCGGCTCTCGAGGCTCACGCGGCTGCTGTCGGTGATGACGTGAGCGTCGGCGTCGAGCCGGCCCCCCTCCCCGCACCTCCGCTCCGAGACCGCAGGTGGTTGCCCGTGCTCGGAGTGGCCGTCGTGATCGCGGTCGTCGTCGGAGGAGGCCATCTCGCGGCCGGTGCCCTCGGACAGGTCCGCGGCGATACCGTGACCGTCAGCGCGTCAGTCGCCGTGACGCCGCTGCCTGGGTGGGAGCTTGCAGGCAGATCCGGCGACCCGCCGGGGATCCGGCTCACGAGCGGCAACACCAGCCTCGACGTCGCGACGATCGCGTTCACCGGCACGGACCTCGAGCTGATCGCTTCGTACGTGGAAGAGGTCCTCGAGCCGGGCGCCGAGCACTTCCGGGTCTCCGGGGAGGTCGTGCCGGTGCGGCTCGCATCGGGTCTCACGGGCTCGCGGATCGCTTACGTCGGACTGTTCGGCGACGTGCAGGCTTCGATCGAGGGCGAGGTCACGGGCGTCGTGTCGCCATCCGGCGTCGGCGTCATCTTCGATGGGTGGGCTCCGGCGGCCCAGCTGCAGATGGGGATCGAGGACCTCCACGCGATGATCGATGAGGCGCAGATCGCGTGACGGCCGGCCCGCGCATCGTCCGGATGCCCCGACGCGGTTGGGGCCGCAAGACGTCGCTGTTCCGGTGGCGCGAGCCGGCGTTCTGGCTCTATGCCCTCGTCATGTCGATCACGGCCGTCTACGCGGTCGCGCAGCAGCAGGTGTTCCGCGACCTCTCGCCGTCCGGCTGGGCGCTGTCGTGGGCGCTGCTGCTCGTCTACGCCTTGCCGCTGTTCCTCGCCATCTAC
>JBMDWR010000270.1:0-6113 GCA_048594645.1 Actinomycetota bacterium | reverse complement strand
CATCCGCCCCTGGTACGGGATGCGGGCCGGTGTCGCCCACCCCTGCTCGAACTGCTCGATCGAGTTGGTGCGCCAGCGGCCGTCGAGCGCCCCGTCCCACCTATCGATCTCGTCGGTGTACGACGAGAGCTCCGGGAGGCCATTCACGTATGTCGGGAAGTCGTAGAACGGCTGATACCGGCCCTGGAGGTTCCACGTCGTCCCCTCGGCTCCCTCGTTGTCGGCCTCGGCAGGGACGCGCAGCACCGCGATGTCGCGATCGCCCCCTCCCCACAGCGACCCGTGGCTCGCCATGTTGAGGTGCCAGGTCACGCTCGCGAGCGCCGCGACGAGCGGCCGGTTGCTCATGGCTCGGTCGTAGAGGTCGGCGAGGGTCGGCTCCATCAGCAGCACGGGCCCGAGGGCGCCCGCTCGCACCAGTTCGTCGCCCAGGCGGAACTCGGCGTCGGTCTGACCGGTGCGCATCGGGAAAGCACCGGTCCCGAGCGTCGCATGCGTCGCGGGGGTTATCGATGGCGACGAACCCACCGTCGCGCGCTCGAACCACACGCCGTCGGGGATCAGCGATCGCAGTATCGGCCAGTCGTTCGGGTACGTGTTCAACAGATCCATACCTCCCGCATCCCACACGAGGGTGACGATCAGCGGCGGCGACTCCGCGGGCCTGGGGATCTCGGGAAGCGCTTCGCCGTCGATCGCCGCGAACCCGAAGTGCAGCAGCTCGGCCTGCGTGGGCGCGACATCTGCCAGCGTGACTGGTCGATCGATGAGCCCGAGCGGTGGGACGATCCCGGGTCCGTACCAGAACAGCGGCACGTCCTGGAGGTAGTCCCACGGCCCCGAGTGTGGGAAGTTCGTGCCGACGAAGTTGGGCTCGCGCGGAACGAACACGATCTGGCCGGACCGCTGGGGGTCCGTCCCACGCCAGATCCTCACGAGCTGCCGATGCGCGATCGAGCACGCCGCATCGGCGAGCTCTCCGGAAGCCGATCCCGCCCCGGCGGTCGCCTTGGCGGCCGATGTTGTCGTCGCCCCGGATCCCGCATCCTCGGCCGCGCACGCGGCCAACAGACCGAGCGCGAGCACGGCCGCGACCGGCTTCCTCACGCGTGCGCCTCGGGCAGGCAGGGGAGGTCGCTCATGACCTCGGACGGGAACGCCGCCTGGAACACGAGATCGTCCACCTCGCCTGCGGGAACGGTCACGTCCGGGAGCGCGGTGTCGGCCTTCCTGAGGTCCATGATCCAGCGTGCGACCTCCTCGAGCGTGTGACCGTTCTGCTTGAGCTCGGCCTCGTTCACGAAGATCTGCGTCGGCTGGATCAGCTCGACGATGTGGGTCTCGTCGCCGTCTCTGTCGAACGCCTCGTTGATGCCGCTCTGGATCGGCACCGTCGAGATCTGGAACGCGCCGGTCACCTTCGGATCCGGGATCGAGCCGTGGTCCGCCGTGAGCACCAGCGCCCACTGCCCCTCTCCGACGGTGTCGTCGAGGAAGTTCACGAATCCTTCGAGAGCTTCGTCCTGGCCGCGGACCGCGTCACGCATCTCCGGACTGTTCACGGTCCAGACGTGACTGATGTAGTCGATCATCTTGTAGTTGACGAACAGGAGATCCGGAACCTCGTCCGCCCCGAAGCCTTCTCGGGTGATGATCTCCTCGACCACGCGGGTCTGATACGGGATCCGCGCCGGGGTGTCGAACCCCTGCAGCAACGTTTCGATGTCGTTGCTCCGCCACTTGCCGTCGAGCCGCCCGTCGTTGGCGTCCATCGCTCGAACGTCGTCATCGAAACCGGCAACGTCGTTCACGTATCCGGGGAAGCGATAGTACGGCGCCAGCTGTGGTGGCAGGTTCCATTCCGAGCCCTCGGCGCCGAGCGTCTCCGCCCCGACCTTCTCGCGGACGATGGCGAGGTCCCTGTCACCACCACCCCACATCGAACCGTGGCCGAGCATCCCCATGTGGATGCTCACCGTCCCGACCGCGCCGACGAGCGGCTCATCGCTCATGGCGCGGTCGTAGACGTCGGCCAGCGTGGGCTCGATCAGGTACGCGGGACCTTCGGCCCAGGGAGTCGTCAGTTCGGCGCCGATCCGCATCCGGTGGGCAACGATGCCATGGGCATCCGGGAACGCCCCGGTCCCCAGCGTCGCGTGCGTCTGTGCCGTCGACGTCGGGCTCGAGCCCACCGTCGCACGCTCGTACCACGTCCCGTCCGGGATCAGCGATGCCAGGTACGGCCAGTCGTCCTTCCACCGTTCGAGCACGTTCCGGCCGCCGGCATCCCAGATCATCGTTACGATCAAGCGAGGCGGCGTGTCGTGTCGTGCGATCGCCTCGACCATCGGCGAGCCATCCTTCGGTCGGAACCCGAACCCGAGCAGCTCGGCCTGCGTCGGTGCGACGCCGGCGAGCGTGACCGGCCGCTCGACCACGCCGGCCGGCGCGATGTGCCCCGGCCCGTACCAGAACATCGGGATGTCCTGCGCGTACGGCCACGGCCCGACGTGTGGGAGGCCGGACCCCACGAAGTTCGGCGCGATCGGCAGGATCTGGATCTCAGCGCCGCGGTCGTCGCTGTGCCCGCGCCACGTCCGCAGAAGCCATTCGTGAGGGAGCTCGCACGCGATCGCGTCCATGGTGCCACTGGAGAACGCTCGGCCTGCGGGTTGCTGTTCGTCCGTGCCCATGTCGGTAACGGAGGCCGACCTTCGAGGCTTATCCGGCACCATCACGTCGCGGCCGCCGCACGTCGTCGCCGTGAGCCACAGGACGGCGAGCGCGGCGAACACACGTCGGGGAGCCATGGACGCGCCTACGAAACACGACACGGCCGAGAACGACAACCCAGTCACCGGCTCCGGGCAGTAGGTTTGGTTAGCGTGACGGGTCGGCGGTTGCTCCTGATGCTGGTGATCCTCGCCGCGATCGGGGTCCCGGCGATCGTGCTCACGGCGACCTGCTCGGGTCGCTCCTGCGACGCCTCCGGTGACGGGGTCGATCGCGTCCCGTTCTGTCCGTTGCCGCCGGCAGTCAGGGAAGGGATCGTCGCCGGGTTCCGTGAGGGCCGTTCTCCCGATGCCCTCGGTGTCGCCGGCGGCACTCCGATCTACACCGAAGTCGACGGGGTGCGGGTGCCGTGGCCGGCGACGGCCACGGATGCACGGGTGCCCATCGTGGTTGCCGGCGCGGGTGTCGCGGACGATGCAGCGATCCATGATGGGACGACGCTCGATGCGATCGCGCCGACCGTCGGTGACGTCCTCAACTTCGATCGCCCGTTCCCTGAGGTTCGATCCGGACGAGCCATGCCCGGCGTCGCCGACGGCGGACGACCGCGGCTGGTCCTGTTGATCGCTTGGAAGGCCGTGGGGTCGACGGAGCTCGAGCTGCGGCGGAACGAGTGGCCGTTCGTCGAGTCTCTGATAGACGACGGCGCCGGGACGCTCGAGGGACGAACGGGTTCGTTGCCATTCGATCCCGCGGCGACGCTCACAACGATCGGTACGGGCGGACTGCCTTCGCAGCATGGGGTCACGGGCTCCTGGGTCCGCAACGACGCAGGTGACGTCGTCCATGCGTTCGGTCGCGGCGCGCCGGTGCAGGTCATCGCGACGCTGGCCGACGATCTCGATCACGGAGAACCGTCGACGCTCGTCGGGCTCGTCGCGAGCGATGACCGTGACCGCGGCATCGTCGGGGGCGATTGGTACCCCGATGAGGATCCCGTGGACGCCGTCATCGGCGAAAGCGCGACTGCGCCGCTCGCCGTCGA
This sequence comes from Actinomycetota bacterium, assembly GCA_048594645.1. Taxonomy (GTDB): domain Bacteria; phylum Actinomycetota; class UBA4738; order UBA4738; family HRBIN12; genus DASSJM01. The sequence continues at coordinate 2,335 of JBMDWR010000270.1, read as the reverse complement.
CGTCCAGCTCTCGACGGGGTACGGGGACGATCACGTCCCGGACGTACTCGGCGTGGTGCTCGAGGGATCGGTCCACGCGATGGATCGGTGGACCCGCCGGATCGTGAGCGAGGCCCAACGCGCCACCAACGGCTCGACGCTGGTGGTGGTGGCGGGCACGGGATCCTCCGAGGCGAACCGCCTCGCCGTTCCAGACCACGCGATGGTGGCCGCGATCGAGGCCGCAGTCCCCGGCGAGGCGCGCGCGGTCGCGGCCACCGTACCCGGCGGGGTCTTCCTCGACCAGGCGGTACTACGAGAGCAGCAGATCACCGGCCAGGTCGCCGTCGACGCGATGCTCTCCGCTCGCGGACCCGACGGTGAGAGGATGCTGGCGGACGCGTTTCAGGGATTCGCCGTCTCGTTCGCCCGGTACTGCTGAGGAGCAGCTCGATGGCCCAGATCGCATCGCTCCCGCGCCCCGCCGACCGGCGCACCATCGTCGGCGTCGCGTCGATGCTCGTGATCGTCGCGGCTGTCGTTGTCACCGGCGACCTCGGCCGTTTGGCATGGGTGAGGACGTTCTTCGTTATCTTCGGCTCGCTGCTGATCCAGGCGCTACCGTTCGTGATGCTGGGCGCTCTCGCGGCGGCGGTCGTCGAGGTGTTCGTCCCGATCGGCACGTTCGAGAAGCTGGGGTCGTTACCGCGTCCGCTCCAGCTCCCCGTGGCAGCGCTCGCGGGGCTCGCCTTCCCGATATGCGAGTGCGGCTCGGTGCCCGTCGCACGACGGCTGATGCAGCGCGGGCTGATGCCTTCGGCCGCCGTGACGTTCATGCTGGCCGCGCCCGTGCTGAACCCGGTCGTGATCGCGTCGACGTTCGTCGCGTTCCGCGGTCGGACCACGCTGTGGACGATGGTGGGCGGGCGGTTCCTGCTCGGGATGCTGGTTGCGATCGCGGTCGGCTGGGTGATCGGCAACCGCTCGAAGGACGAGCTGCTGAAGCCGAACCCCGGGGAGGCGCACGAGCACCTGCTCGGGCTCGGTCGACCCGAGGCGCGCTGGCGCCGGTTCTTCGTGCACCTGGGCAATGACTTCCTTTTCATGGGACGCTTCCTGCTGCTCGGGGCGACGATCGCGGCGGCCATCCAAACGTTCCTCCCGACGTCGGCGCTGACCGGCCTGGCCGAACGCCAGATCGTGAGCGTGCTCGCGATGATGGCGCTCGCCGCGGCGCTGTCCCTCTGCTCCGAGTCGGACGCGTTCGTCGCGGCGTCGTTCGTGCAGTTCGGGCCGTCAGCGCAACTCGGGTTCCTCGTGTTCGGGCCGATGGTCGACCTCAAGCTCGTGGCGCTGTATGCCGGGACGTTCCGGCGCGGATTCACGCGCACCCTCGTCGTGGTCGCCGCCGCCGCCACACTGGTGGGCGCGCTCTGGGTCGGGGTGGTGTTCGGATGAGTGGCGCCGTTGTAGAGCGAACGGGCGTCTCGATCGCCGCGGAGGGTGAGCGTCCACCGTCGTGGAGTCCGGCGGGCGTCGCGGGCGCGCTGGTCTTGGCCGCTTGGGCCGGGCTCTTCTGGTTCCTGTGGTTGAGCGGCCGAGACGGGCTCTATCTGTCGACGCGGACGGACTGGGTCGTCCCCACTGCCGCCGTGCTGCTGACGGCCGCGACGGCCGGTCGCCTTGCCTCGGCGCGGGTCGTGGGGCCGACGCCGCTCGCGGCGCGGGAGCTTTGGATCATGGGACTGATGCTGGTTCCCGTCGTCCTCGTGGTGTTCGCTCCCGTGGTGACCCTCGGGACGTTCTCCGAGGGTAAACGCGCGGGGTTCTCGGGCACCGGTGTGACGTCGTCGAGCGACATCGCGAGCGGCGAACTCACACTGGTCGATGTCGCAGCGGCCGAGACCAGCCCGGAGGGAGAGCGTGCGCTTGCGGAGCGCGCCGGTGAGAACGTCCGGTTCGTCGGGTTCGTTTCGATCCGCGACGACACACCCGCGGACGAACTCCTCCTCACGCGCTACGTCGTAACGTGCTGCGTCGCCGACGCGACGATCGCGCAGGTGCGGGTGGTAAACGTCAGGCCAGGCGAGTTCGCCGACGAGGACTGGGTTGAGATCACGGGAGCGATCTATCCGCTCGGGCGCGAGGTGATCGTCGACGCGGCCGCGATCACCCACGTCGAACGCCCCGATCGCCCCTACCTCACGCCCTGAGGGGTTGCGCCGCACACGTCGTGTAGCCTCAGCGCGTGCTCGGCGCGTCCTCCTCCGTCTGGATCCAGACGATCGTGTCGGTCGTGATCGTGAGCGCGGTCGCCTTGGTGGGCATCCTCCTGCTCGTCGTCCGAGAAGGGCTG
>JBMDWR010000027.1:0-1171 GCA_048594645.1 Actinomycetota bacterium | reverse complement strand
ACGGGACGTTCATCCCGCGGAGCCGGATCTCGCTGTGAGCGCGGAGGTCAGCGTCCTCTGCGAGGGCTACCTGAGCGGCGCCGACGACGACCGTGTCGGCTCGACGGTGGGGTTCGTCCGCGAGGGGGACGTGTCGGTCGTGGTCGATCCCGGGCTCGTCCGCGGGCACGACGCGATCCTGAAGCCGCTCGCGGAGCTGGGCCTCTCGCCGAACGAGATCACCGACGTGGTGCTCTCGCACCATCATCCCGACCACACGCTGAACGCGGCCCTGTTCCCGAAGGCGCGTGTCCACGACCACTGGGCCTGGTACCGCGACGACCTGTGGATCGACCGTCCGGCCGAAGGCTTCACGCTGTCGCCGTCGGTCCGCCTGATCGAGACGCCGGGTCACACCCCGCAGGACATCTCGACGGTCGTGGAAACCGAGGACGGCGTCGTCGTGTTCACGCACCTGTGGTGGACCTCGACCAAGCCCGAAGAGGATCCGTACGCCACCGATGCCGAGCTGCTGCATCGCAACCGCGTGCGCGTGATCGGGTTGCCGGGGCTGAGGCTCATCGTTCCGGGTCACGGACCGGCGTTCGAGCCCGGGCCCGACACGCCGCGGTGAGTCGCTAGCCGCGGCCGAGCGCCTGGGACATCGACGCGATGTCCTCGGGAGTGGTCCCGCAGCATCCTCCGATCAGGCCGGCGCCGGCCTCGCGCCACGCCGTCGGGCGGAGCGGCGGCCGCGCGTCCTGGCGGGGAGGGTCCGTCCACGCCTTGCGCATCGGGTCCCAGAACGAGCCACGGTTGGGGTAGCAGACGACGGGCTTGTCCGTCGCGGCGGCTGCCATCTCGACCAGCGTCTCGACGTACAGGGGCGACGTGCAGTTCACGCCCACGGCCACCACCGTGGGCGATGATGCGGCGACCTCGACTGCCTCCTCGAACGGCGTTCCGTCGCAGATGTGCGCGCCGTCACGGCAGCTGAAGCTGACCCATGCCGGCATCTCCGGCACCTGCGCGAGCGCTCGCACCAGCGCGTGGGTCTCGACGATCGAGGGGATCGTCTCGACGGCGAACAGATCCGGCCGTGCCTCCGCCAGCACCTCCATCCGAGGCAGGTGGAACGCGACGAGCTGGTCCTCGCCCGCGTCGTAGTCGCCCGTGTACTCGGCGCCGTTGC
>JBMDWR010000269.1:0-1323 GCA_048594645.1 Actinomycetota bacterium | reverse complement strand
TCGTCCAGGCCGTCGAGCGCGATCACGTCGGCGGCGTTCACGGACAGCACGTCCTGGTGCGGGTGGAACGCGAAGACGCTCGCGCCCTCCTCGATGCCGTCCGCGTTCGAGCGTTCGACCACGCCGACGCAGCTGTAGCCGTAGGCGAACGGGTACCGGAACGTGCCTCCGAGCGAGGAAAGCGTCTCGTCGCGTTCGAGGCCCGGATCCAGCTCCCCGCGGTAGGCGAGCATCTCCGTCCCGCCGCTCACGCCGGACCAACGGGTCCTGATGAGCAACCCCCCCGCACCCGGCGGCCGCACCTCGGTGGGACGGATCTCCACGCGCCGAGGGGCGACGAACCGCAGCTCGCGCGCCTCCACGGCTGTGGCGTACCCCTCGCCGACGTGCGGAAACGCGGCGGGAGGATTGCGCCGGAGCGGAGTTGGGAACGGGTCTGCCGGTGTCCACGTCGATCGACCCTAGGGAGGTGGCCAGCCTCACCCTGCCGACCCCGCACGGCGAGTGGCAGACGCGCGCCTTCGAGTGGGCGGGATCGGTCCACATGTGTCTGAGCCGCGGGTCGATCGGCGACGGAGAGGACGTGCTCGTCCGTCTGCACTCCGAATGCCTGACGGGCGACGCCCTGGGCTCGCTCCGGTGCGACTGCGGGGTGCAGCTTCGGCACGCCCTGCGGACGATCGCCGCCGAGGACCGAGGCGTGCTCGTCTACTCGGCCGGTCACGAGGGCCGTGGGATCGGCTTAGCGAACAAGCTCCGCTCGTATGTGCTTCAGGACGCGGGCCTGAACACCGCCGAGGCGAACGAGCACCTGGGGTTCGGCGTCGACGAGCGCACGTTCGACGACGCGGCCGCGTGCCTGGTGGCGCTCGGCGTGCGTTCGGTGCGCGTGATGACGAACAACCCGGAGAAGGTCGAGGCGATCCGGCTCGCTGGCATCGAGGTTCGCGACGTCGTCGGTCTACCCACGGCGGCGCACGCGCGCAACCTGCGGTACCTGCAGACGAAGCACGACGCGATGGGTCACGGCGAGCTGATGGGGACGCCGCTCGGCGACGGCGTTCGGCCCCCTCCCGACGTCGGCTCGCTGCTCGGCGAGATCCGTACGCCGGCGACGCGTCCCTACGTCGTCCTCAAGTACGCGCAGACGCTCGACGGCCGGATCGCGACGTCGAACGGCGATGCCCGGTGGATCAGCGGCGAGGAGGAGCGCCGGGCCTCGCACGCGTTGCGCGCCGCGTGCGATGCGGTGCTCGTCGGGATCGGCACGGTTCTCCGCGACGACCCGCAGCTGACCGTGCGGATGGTGCCGGGCGCCTCCCC
>JBMDWR010000268.1:0-2784 GCA_048594645.1 Actinomycetota bacterium | reverse complement strand
ACCTCGTCCAGCGGCTCGTCCGGTCGGGTGACCAGGACGTGCTCGAGAGGGATCACGCCTTCGCGCGCCGGTCGGAGCGGATCTCGCATCCCGAGCTCGCGAGCCGAGTCGAACGAGATCATCCCGATGACCCGGCCGCCCTGCTCGATCACGGGGAAGGCCTCGCCCTCGTGCCCGCGCAGGTACCGATCGAGCGTCTGCGAGAGCGTGAGGTCCGCCGGAACGGCGGGTGGCGGCGGCTCCATCGCGTCGGCCACGGTCCCGGAGGACAGGCGCGCGCCCAGACCGATCCGCTGTTCGGATGCGCGGGCACCCTGCAGGATGAACATCCCGATGATCCCGAGCCACACCGCGACGAACAGGTCGTTCCGGGCGACCGCCCAGACGGCTCCTGCGAGCACGAGGCCGCCGACGACCAGACCGGCACGCGCTGCGACACGCGTCCCGAGCGCCTCGTCGCGCGTGAACCGCCAGACGGCCGACTGCAGCATGCGGCCGCCGTCGAGCGGGAGTCCGGGCAGGGCATTGAACCCGGCCATGAACAGGTTCACGACGGCCACGTAGCGGAACAGTCCCGGGAGCGGTCCGATGGACCCCTCCGTGGCCGTCTTGAGGAGGGCGAACAGACCCCACAGCGCGAGGCTCGTCCCCGGACCGAGGGCCGCGATCGCGAACGCGGGTCCCGGACCCTTCGCATCCGCTCTTGCCGCGGTGAATCCACCGAAGAACACCAGCGTGATGCCGTGAACCTCGATCCCCGCGATCCGAGCGGTGACGGCGTGCGCCATCTCGTGAAGGAACACCGATCCGAAGAACAGGACGGCCCCGAACACCGCGAACCCGACGGCCTCGGGCGTCGAGAGACCGAACTCCCGGTCCAGCTCGGACCAGAACGTCGCGACCAGGAGCACCGCGATCCAGATCCACGAACCGTCGACCTTCACGGGGATGCCCGCGATCGTCGCGATGCGGTAGCCCTTGCCGAACATCCGTCGAGCGTACCCCAGGCTTCGTCGAACCCGGTTCTGCGACAGTGAAGGTGATGGCCGGGACAGCGCCGCAACGCATCGCACGGCGGAAGGCGTTCGTGACGATCGTCGTCGCGTGCGCGATCGGGTTGCTCGGAGCGTGGCTCGGGATGGCTCTCCTCGCGAGCACGACGGTGCGGATGGGTCCGTTCCGGGTCGAGGTCGACGCGGGCTTCGGTCGCGGAGAAACGGTGCTCGGGCTGCCGCCGTTCGGTGCGCTGACGGCCGACACGCACGTCTCACCGCTCCACATCTCGGCCACGCTGAAGGACGTCGGCGTTCAGCGCCTGACCGACGCGGTGAACCGTCGAGGCGTCGACGGCCTGGTCGACGACGTCGAGCGGGCGGCGAAGGACCACGTTGGAACGGTCGCCTGGCGCATCCTGCTGGTCGCGACGCTCGGAGGCGTGGTCCTTTCGCTCCTCGTCTTCCGGAACCGGTGGCGCGCGGTGACGGCCGGGGCGCTCGCCGCGCTCCTCGGTGTCGCTGCCTCCGAGGTCCTTCTACTCGTCACGTTCACGCCGGCCGCCTTCACCGAGCCCACGTACTCGGGATCGCTCGCGCTCGCCCCCAAGCTGATCGGTCCCGTTCGAGAGGCGACGGACCGCTTCGAGGACCTGCGCGCCGGGCTCGAGCAGATCGTCGACGGGACGGTCCGCGCGTACACCACGCTGCAGTCGACGCCGGTCGGCGACGACGCGATCAGGGTGCTGCACATCTCGGATCTGCACGCGTCGCCGCTGGGGATGGGGTTCGCGCGCGAGGTCGCGCGCGGGTTCGATGTCGACTTCGTGGTCGACACGGGCGACATCACCTCGTTCGGGACGCCGATCGAGAACCTCATCGCCGCCGAGATCCCGGCCTTCGGCCGCCCTTACGTCTTCGTCCGCGGGAGCCACGACTCGCTCTCGTTGCAGGCCGCGATCGCCGCGCGCTCCAACGCCATCGTGCTGGACGGCGAGGCGCGCACGATCGACGGTCTGCGGGTCTACGGGCTTGGTCACCCGGCGTTCACGCCGGCGCGCGGCGATCCGGTCGACGAGGAGGAGTTCGCCGCGTTGGCCCGTAGCGCCGGCGCCGTGATCGCCGAGGACCTCGAGGCGTCCGAGCAGCCGGTGGACGTCGTCGCCGTCCACGACGACCGTATGGCCGAGGCGGTCGCCGGTCGGGTTCCCGTCGTGATCTCGGGCCATTTCCACGAGACGACCGCCGAGGTCGTGAACGGGACGCTGTTCCTGCGGATCGCCACAACCGGCGGATCGGGTGCCGGGATCTTCCGCGGGCTGGAGGACATCCCGCTCACGGCCGAGGTGCTGTATTTCTCGCGCGAGGAGGATCCGCAGCTCATCGCCTACGACGTCATCGAGCAGCTCCCGGAGTCGGGCAGCCTCGAGGTGCGTCGCGTGACCGTCTCGGTCGAATTCGGCGAGCTCGAGCTCACCCCGACGCCGACCCCCACGCCGAGCGTCTCCGCCGTCTCCGGCACGGTCTCGCCGTGATGCCGACGCCTGAGAAGGGGCGCAGACGCGTACGTGGAGCGGGTGAGCGCTCGGCGGACGGCGACGGCACTCGAACGTCGCGGTCGAGTTCGTCCCCGCTGCTAGAGTCGAAGGGGTACCCGGAACCGCGACGGACGGCTCCGGAGGAGTAGCGTCCGGCCCGGCCTACCCTCCCTTCCACGCGGGCGTGCCCGCGGGGCCGGGCCGGACCCTGGTCCGGTCTCTACTCCTCCAGAAGGTCCGCGAGCTGCCTCGCG
>JBMDWR010000267.1:0-14113 GCA_048594645.1 Actinomycetota bacterium | reverse complement strand
GACACGGCGTAGGAGAAGCCCGCGCAGGCGGCGTTCACGTCGAACGCCGGCGCCGCGATCCCCAGGTTGCGCTGCACCCAGACGGCGGTCGACGGGATCGGCGTGTCGCCGGTCAGCGTCGCGCAGACCAGGAGGTCGATCTGCTCCGGCGCGGCTCCGGCCGAGCCGAGCGCCATGCGAGCGGCCTCGGTGGCGAGCGACGACGTGGTCTGCCCGTCCTCGGCGAAATGCCTTTCCCTGATCCCGGTCCGGTCGCGGATCCACTCGTCGCTCGTCTCGACGAGGGACTCGAACCACTCGTTCGACACGACGCGCCCGGGCAGGACCGAGCCGAGGCCGGCGATCGTCGCATGACGTTGCGCGTTCACGGTTCCCCCTCCGGGCGGCGATCGCCGCCAACACGGAGGTCGAGGATATCGCCCGCGGGTGCCCGCCGTGCGATGCGTGGGAGGGCGTCTGCCGCCTCACCCGAGCTCACCCGCGCACGCCCGGGCCCCCTCGGGAGAGCCGACGGCGATCGCGCGCGCGCCCGGGACCACCCGCTTCGCGAGCTTGGTGAGCACGTCGCCGGGGCCGGCCTCCACGAACGCGTCGGAGCCTGACCCGGCGAGCGCGTTCGCGCACCCCTCCCATCGAACCGGCGACACGACGTGACGCTTCGCGAGCGCGCGCAACTCGTCGGGATCGTGCACGAGCTCGCCGGTCACGTTCGAGGCGACAGGGAACCGTGGCGGTTCGAACGCCACGTCGTCGATCGCGGCCGAGAGCGGCTCGACGGCGGGCAGCATGAGCGGCGAGTGGAAGGCTCCGGCGACGTTCAGCCGGACGGCCCGGATCCGCCGCTGGCTCGCGAGCCGCTCCGCGCGCTCCACGGCCGGAACGCTGCCGCTGATGACCACCTGCTTCGGCGAGTTCTCGTTGGCGACGAGCAGGACGTCCTCACCACGAGCCTCGTCGCACAACGCGGCGGCATCGGCGCTCCCGACCCCGAGGAGCGCCGCCATCGTGCCGGGTCGTTCCTCGCTGGCAGCCTGCATCGCTCGGCCGCGCGTAACGACGACGCGCAGGGCGTCGTGCAGTCCCAGGACGCCCGCCGCGACGAGCGCCGCGAACTCGCCGAGCGAGTGCCCGGCGGCGCCCACGAACGTCACGCCGAGCGCCTCGAGCACGCGGAACGCGGCGACGTCGCAAGCGAGGATCGCCGGCTGCACGAACTCCGTCGTGGCGAGCGCGGCTTCGTCGCGGCACCCCTTGACGACGTCGTGTCCGAGCGCCTCCGTTGCCTCGTCGAGCACCGTACGTGCGACGTCGTGAGTGCTCCACGTGTCCGCCATGCCGACGAACTGCGATCCCTGACCGGGGAACACGACGGCGGTGCCCATCGACCGTTCTCCCTTCGCGCTCGCCGAACCCTACTGCGCCGGTCTAGGCGCAGTGAAACCGCAGGTCACTGCTCGTCTGAACCCTAAGGTTGCCTCCACGTGGGGTCGAGAGTTGCCACCCCCATACCCGTCCTGTAGAAAGAGCGCGAACCTATGGCCGAGAGGGTTCGTCGCGAACTTCCCGCATCTCCGCGTCGTCGAAGCACGGGCGGCGAAGGGGTCCTCGGGTTCCTAGGGCAGGACATGGCCGTCGACCTGGGGACCGCGAACACGCTCGTCTACGTTCGGCACGCGGGCATCGTGCTGAACGAGCCGTCGGTGGTCGCGATCAACACGCTCACGGGAGCCGTCCTCGCGGTGGGCAACGAGGCGAAGCGGATGATCGGGCGGACGCCCTCGCACATCCAGGCCGTCCGTCCACTGAAGGACGGCGTGATCGCCGACTTCGACATCACCGAGAAGATGCTCCGCTACTTCATCCAACGCGTGCACAAGCGGCGGCTGCTCGCGAAGCCGCGCGTCGTCGTCTGCGTCCCGAGCGGCATCACGGGTGTCGAGCAACGAGCGGTGGAGGAGGCGACGATCGCCGCGGGTGCGCGGCGCGCCTACATCATCGAGGAGCCCATGGCCGCCGCGATCGGCGCCGGCCTCCCGATCCACGAGCCGTCGGGCAACATGATCGTCGACATCGGCGGCGGCACGACCGAGGTCGCGGTCATCTCCCTCGGAGGCATCGTGACCTCGACGTCGCTTCGGATCGGCGGTGACGAGCTCGACGAGGCGATCATCAACCACATCAAGAAGGAATACTCGCTCCTGCTGGGAGAACGGACGGCCGAAGCGATCAAGCTCGCGATCGCCGCCGTGTACCCGATGCAGGAGGAGCTCATCGCCGAGATCCCCGGACGCGACCTGGTGTCGGGGCTCCCCAAGACGCTCCAGATCGGCGACGGTGAGATCCGCAACGCGATCGAGGAACCGGTCAGCGCGATCGTCGATTCGATCAAGGCGACGCTGGACCGGACGCCTCCGGAGCTCGCCGGGGACATCATGCACAAGGGCATCACGCTCACGGGCGGCGGCGCGCTGCTGCGCGGGCTCGACAAGCGGCTGAGGCACGAGACCGGTATGCCGGTCTACATCGCCGACAACCCGCTCTCGTCCGTCGCCATCGGCTCGGGCAAGTGCCTGGAGGAGTTCGAAGTGCTCCAGCGTGTCTTGGTGAGCCCGTCGCGGAGGTAGCCCCGCCGTGGCGCTGCGCAGCAGAGCGCGGAGCACCCGGCTGCTCGTGGTGACGCTCGTCTCGATCTCGCTCGTGACGATCACGGTCGACTACCGCGAGGGCGACGACGGCCCCCTGGCCTCGCTCGGCGACGGTGCGCTCGCGGTGATCGGTCCGATGCAAGAGGTGGTCTCCAAGGTCACGCACCCGATCGGCAACTTCTTCTCGACGTTGGTGCGTCTCCCGTCGATCCGCCACGAGCGCGACGTTCTGCGCGAGCGCGTCGACGCGCTCGAGACGCAGCTCGCGGAGACGAGAGCGGACCAGGCGCGCCTCGCGGAGCTGGAAGGCCTCCTGGAGCTGCAGGAGAGCCTCGGCCCCAAGATCGAGACCACGGCCACGCAGGTCATCGCCAACGGTGTCTCGAACTTCGAGTGGACGATCACGATCGACAAGGGGTCGAGCGACGGCATCACCGAGAACATGCCGGTGGTCGCGAGCGGCGGATTGGTCGGGCACATCCTTCGCGTGAGCCCCAGCTCATCGATCGTGCAGCTCATCATCGATCCGGACTCGTTCGTCGCAGGGCGTCTCGACGTCTCGCGTCAGACCGGGTTGCTGAGCGGTGAGCGCGGAGAGGATCTCCGGATGAGCCTGGTCGACCCCACGGTCGAGGTCATGCCCGACGAACGCGTGGTCACGGCCGGGTACCAGATCCCCGGCGTCGCGCACAGCCTGTACCCGCCCAACGTGCTGATCGGGACGGTCTCGCGTGTGCTCGACGAGGACTCGGCCCTGGAGAAGTTCGTCACCGTGCGCCCAGCCGTGGACTTCTCGTCATTGTCCCTCGTCCTGGTGGTGCTGTCGCGTGCCGGTCAGGGATAGGCTCGGGAGCCGTGCGGCGCGCCATCCTGCTCACCGCGACCATCGTCACGGCCCTGGTCCTTCAGACGACGGTCTTCTCCGAGATCAACCTGCTCGGCGCCAAGCCCGAGTTGATGTACCTGCTGACGATCTGCTTCGCGATCTTGGAGGGACCCGCCTCCGGCGCGGCGACCGGGTTCGCCGGCGGCATGGCGCAGGACTTCCTGCTCGACGCCCCCAAGGGGATCACGGCGCTCACGCTCACGCTTCTCGGCTATGCGACCGGGATGGCGCGTCAGTACATCGTGAGCCCGTCACCGGTGCTGCCGGTCCTGCTGGTGGCGTCGGGGACGTTCGCCGGCGTCGTGTTCTATGGGGTGGTCTCGTTCCTCCTGGGTCAGCTGGACACGGGTTGGCTGTACCTGTTCCGCGTCGCGCTGCTCTCCGCGCTCTACAACGCGATCCTCACGCCGCTCGTGTTCCCCCTGCTCCGGCGAGCCGCCGAGGGATCCCGTTCGCACCGCGTCGCCCGGTGGTGAGCGCGCGATGACCGAGCCGCGGATGGGCTTGCGCCTGAAGGTGCTCGGCGCCCTGGTGATCGCGATGTTCGCTACGCTCACGACGCGGCTGTGGTTCCTGCAGGTCCTCGCGGCCGAGCAGTACCGGGCGGATGCCCAGGACAACGCGGTTCGTCTGATCGAGGTCCCGGCACCGCGCGGCGTGGTCAAGGACGCGGACGGCAGGATCCTGGTGGAGAACCGCGCCAGCGTCGTGATCACCGTCAACCGGCAGGAGCTGGGCGACGACAGCGAGCGCGTGCTGTCCGAGATCGCGCGGCTGCTCGACGTCCGGGCCGAGGAGCTGCGCGCCAGGCTCGACGATCCGCGCTACTACGTCTTCAGCCCGATCCCGGTCGCCGTCGACGTACCGAAGCGCGTGGCGTTCTACATCAAGGAGCACGCGCGCATCTTCCCGGGCGTCGACGTCCTGGAGGTGCCCGTGCGCGAATACCCGTTCGGGTCGATCGGGGCCCACGTGCTCGGCTACCTCGGCCAGATCTCCAAGGAGAAGCTCGCCGACCCGAACTTCGCCGCGTACGACGCCGGAGACCTGATCGGCGTGGCAGGCGTCGAGGCCGTGTACGAGCGAGACCTCGCCGGCACGCCTGGCTTGGTCAAGTACAGGGTGAACTCGGCCGGCCGGAACCTCGGCCTGATCGGCAACCTGGATCCGGTCGCCGGCAACGACGTCTGGCTGACGATCGACGAGGACACGCAGGAGCTCGCCGAGCGGTCGCTCCGGGCGGGGATCCAGCACGCGCGCACGGTCGCCGAGGACACCGGCTACCTCGTCGCCAACGCCGGCGCTGCGATCGTCCTCGACCCGAAGACCGGCGCGATCGAGGCGATGGCCTCGTTCCCGTCGTTCAACCCCGCGCTGTTCACGCGGAGCATCTCCGAACGCGAGTACGAGGTCCGCTTCGGAGAGGAGCACGGCAGCCCGCTGCTCAATCGCTCGATCGCGGGGCAGTACCCGCCGGGATCGACGTACAAGCCGTTCGTCGCCGCGTCGGCGCTCCAACGCCAGATCGTGACGACCGAGCAGTCGTACGGATGCCCACCCAGCTGGACCGCGCCGTACGACGAGAGCGATCCCGCGGCCACCCAGTACGTGTTCGACAACTGGACCAGCGCGGACCTCGGCTACATGAGCCTCGCGACGGCGCTGGCGATGTCGTGCGACACGATCTTCTACCCGATGGGGTACCACTACTGGGACCTGTTCTACGTGAACGACGACGAGGAGGCCAACGGCGTCGTCTCTCGGCAGCCGCTCCAGCACGATCTCGAGGATTTCGGATTCAACGCCCCGACCCGCGTGGACCTGCCGTACGAGGAGGACGGTCGGGTCCCGGACGCCGACTGGAAGAGCGCGATCCACGAGGCGTACCCGAACTCGTTCCCGGAGGGCGAGTGGTTCCCCGGTGACTACGTCTTGATGACGATCGGCCAGGGAGACACGCTCGTCACACCGCTCCAACTGGCGTCGGCGTACGGCGCGCTCCAGAACGGCGGAGATCTGTGCGTGCCGCACGTCCTCGCGCGCGTCGTGAACACCGACGACGTCGTCGTTCGGAACTACCGCGAGAACTGCCGCCGCTCGGTCGGCGTCGACGAGCGTCACCTGCGATACATCCGCGATGCCCTCACCGGCACCGTGAGGGGCGGTGGAACCGCCGGCGCGGCGTTCGCCGGCTTCCCGTTCGGCACCGTCTGGGTGGCGGGGAAGACGGGAACGGCAGAGGTGCCCCCGAAGCAGGACTACTCGTGGTTCGCCGCGATGACGGCAGGCCTGGGGGAGCAGCACGTCGTCGTCGTCCTCGTCGAGCAAGGTGGCCACGGGTCGACGACGGCAGCACCGATCGCTCGCAACATCATCGAGGGGATGTACGGGCTCGACCTGACGCAGTTCACCGATATCGAGGGGACGGACTGATGGACGTCGCCGCCGGCAAGGTCGTGTCCGCGGAGCGGCGAGCGATCCGCCACGTCGATCCGCTGCTGATCGCAGCGGCCATCGGCCTCGCCGTGATCGGGCTGTTCGCGATCTACTCTGCCACCCACCAGTCGCTCTCCGCCGCCGATCTGGATCCCGGGCGGTTCGTCAAGCGCCAGGTCACCTTCCTCGCGGTCGGCCTGATCGTGCTGATGATCGCGGCGAGCGTCGACTACCGGCTCCTCAAGGTGTACGCGGGCATCGTCTACGTCTCCTCGCTCGTGCTCCTGGTCCTGGTCCGGACGCCGCTCGGCACCAGCGTCAAGGGGGCGCAGCGCTGGTTCGAGCTGTTCGGCTTCCAGCTCGCGCCGTCCGAGATCGCCAAGCTCGCGCTGATCGCGATGCTGGCGGCGTTCCTGTCGGAGATCCGAGGGGAGCTCACGCTGCGTGACGTCTTCCGCGCCGCTGCGCTCGCCGCCGTTCCCGCGTTGCTCGTGTTCATCCAACCGGACCTCGGCTCCTCGATCGTCTTCGCCGCGATCCTCGTTGGGGTGCTCGTCGTCTCCGGAGCGAAAGCGCGGTACCTCGCCCTGCTCGGCCTCGCCGCCGTAATGCTGATCGCCTCGGGCTTCCAGGTGGGTCTTGTCCGGGCGTACCAGCTCGAACGGATCCAGGCGTTCCTGGATCCGACCAGCGTCAGCGAGGACGCGTTGCACAACCGGGAGCAGGCCGAGATCGCGATCGGATCGGGCGGGCTCGTCGGCCTCGGCTACCTGCACGGCACGCAGACCAACCTCGACTTCGTGCCCGAGCAGCACACCGACTTCGTCTTCACGGTGGTCGGCGAGGAGTTCGGATTCGTCGGCGCGGTCGTATCGCTCTCGCTCTACGGGCTGCTGCTGTGGCGTGCGTTCCGCGTCGCGCTGCTCTCGAGGGATCCGTTCGGCACCTACCTCGCCGCGGGGGTCGCCTCGATGCTCGCGCTCCAGATGTTCGTGAACGTGGGGATGAACATCGGCATCATGCCCATCACGGGCATCCCCTTACCGTTCGTCTCCTACGGCGGCAGCTCGCTGCTGCTGAACTTCGCGGCCGTTGGGGTCCTGCTGAACATCCACATGCGGCGCTTCGCGTAGCCGCAGGTATCAGCCCTGCCGGGCGATCGTCCACAGGAACGTCGAGCCCTCGGCGTCGGAAGACTCCAGGACGACGTCGCCGCCCATCGCGCGGGCCGCCGTGCGCGCCAGGGCGAGGCCCATGCCGGCCCCCTGATGGATCCGGATGTTCAGCTCCTCCAGCTGTTCGAGCGGACCGAAGATCCGCTCGTGCTCGTGGTCGGCGATCCCGGGTCCCCGGTCGGCGACCCTGACGTGGATGCCTCCCGCGGCGCGCTCGGCACGAACCTCCACGCGTGAGCCGTCGCTCGAGAAGCGGAGCGCGTTGTCGACGAGCTCCTCGAGGACCCTGCGAGCCACACCGCGGTTGAGGTTCGCATCCAAGGGCGCGACCGGTGCCACGACGTCGACGCGTTCGTCGCGAGCCGCCACGTCCCGGGCGACGTCGACGACGTCGACCTGCTCGGTGAGCCCCGCGTCGATCGCGAGCTCGAACCGCTCGACCAGCCGCGCGAGGTCTCGCGCCCGCTGGACGAGACGGGCGAGCAGCTCGGACTCCTGCTCGGGCGTCGCGTCGACCGCGGCCAGGGTCTGGGCGACGCCGAGGATCACGGTGACCGGCGTCCGCAGCTCGTGCGAGAGCCTCGCGACCAGCTCCTGCCGCCTGGCCGACCGCTCGACGAGGGCGTCCTGCGCCGCCTGCAGCTCTCGGGTCCGGCGGCGTTCGCGGGCAAGCGCTTCGGTGAGCTCCTCGATGACGCTCGGCGTGACCTCGGGGGACAGGATCGCGCCCCCCTCGGCGGCGCGGCTCACGGCGCTGAGGATGTCGTCCCCGTCGGAGTCCTTCAGGACGTAGCCCGACGCGCCTGCCACGAGCATGCCTCGGACGATCTCCTGGTCCTCGTGTCCGGACAGCGCCACGACGCCCAGATCGGGGAAGTCCTCCTTCAGCCGGCGGGTCGCCTCGATCCCGTCCATCGTCGGCATCCGAACGTCCATCAGCACGACGTCCGGCTCGAGCGACCGGACGAGCCCGAGCGCCTCGGCGCCCGACCCCGCTTCTCCCACGACCTGGAGGTTCCCCGTCTCGAGGAGCGAGAGGAGCGATTCGCGGAACCCGGCGTTGTCGTCGACCACGAGGACACGGATCGGTCGGCTGCGGTCGATCGGGCGGGGAAGCACGGCCCGTTCCATGAGGCGGAGTGTCGTTCGTGCGGGCAACCGCGCGCCATCCTGCGGGCGAGGGTTTCCACTGGGCGGACGAACCGACAGCCTGGGTAGGCGGAACTACCTAGTCAGACTGCCGCAACGGACCCGGATCTGCGGATACGGACCGCCACCGGCGACGGAAATCCGTCACTCCGGCCCGGGCGTCGGGTATCCTTCCTCCAGGTTTGCCTGCCGAGCGCGCGGCCATCCGGGCCGCGGGAACGCCGGCACGGTGAGGAGAGGCGATGGCGCCGGCGACGCCGGCCCCGGGGGAACCGACCCGGAGGGCCGCGGCCGGGTGCCCGCCGAGAACGGGGACTTCCGCGTGCGCGAACGAGCGCCGCAGGGACCTGGGGACACGATCCCCGCGTCCGTGCGCGAACGAAGCCGGCCGGTGTTCGGCCGGAGCGAGCGCCCGACCGTCCATCCGTTCGACGACGCGCAACACCCGTCGAAGCCTCTCCCTGTGCGAGAGGAGCACGGATGAACGAGGTCACGGGTTCGGCGGTCTCGGACGCCGACGTCGCCGAGCCGACCGCCACGACGGAGACGCCTGCCGGGGCCGGGTCGGCGGCGTCGCCCCCCAGGACGGCGACCCGTCGCCGGCGCCGACGGGGAGGCCGGGGCCGCGGACGCGGTCGCTCGGCGTCGGGGACGGCCTCGACGGCGGCCTCGGGTGAGCAGGCCGAGCCGGACGCGACGCCGGGAGCCGCCGCCGAGCACGATCAAGCCACGCAGCAGCCGGAGGTCGATCTCGACGCCCAACCCGGGGACGTCGAACGCGTCGCGTCCGGGACCGCCACGCGCCGCCGACGCAGGGGAGGTCGTGGCCGCGGCCGGAGCCGAGCCGGCGCCTCGGAGGCCAGGCCGGACGCGGCGGACCGAGACGTCGCCTCGGCCGCGGAGACGCTCGGCGTCGCCGCGCCGACCGACCACACCGACGCGACCGACGCGACCGAAGGATCCGCCACGGCCAAGGCCACGGCCACGCGCCGCCGCCGGCGAGGCGGCCGCGGGCGGGGGAGGAAGAAGACCGCCGGGACCGCCGAAGCCGGCGCGGCCGGCGAGACATCCGCCGCCGTGACGGCCGCTGACACCGGCGAGCGTGCGGTTGCCGAGACCGCGGTCGAGGGGCCGAAGGCGGAGCCGGCTCCGAAGCGTTCGACACGGTCGACGCGTGGGCGCACGTCGCGAGCGAAGAAGGCCGAGGATGCGCCGAAGGCCGACGCCACCGAGAAGGTCGCGCCACGCAGGCGAGCGAAGAGCGAGCCGAAGAAGCAGGAGCCCAAGAAGGCGGAGAAGGCCGGGAAGGACGAGGCCGGCGCCTCCGCCCCGACCCGGCTGCGGCGCCAGCGGCAGGGGCGCGCCACCGTTCGGCGGCGCCGCGAGGCGATGCCGGTCGTTCCTCGGGTCACGGACAAGCTGATGGTCATCACCGAGCACGGTGAGCGCGACCAGATCGCCGTCCTGGAGGATCGCGAGCTGGTGCAGCACTACGTCACGAGGGTCGGTGCGCGTTCGATGGTCGGGAACGTGTACCTGGGCCGCGTCCAGAACGTGCTTCCGGGCATGGAGGCCGCGTTCGTCGACGTCGGTCGCGGACGCAACGCCGTCCTGTACGCGGGCGAGGTGAACTGGTCGCCCGAGGACCTCGAGGGCGCGCCGCCGCGGATCGAGCATGTGCTGAAGAGCGGCCAGTCGGTCCTCGTCCAGGTGACCAAGGATCCGATCGGTGGCAAGGGCGCCCGGCTCACCGCGCAGGTCTCGCTGCCGGGCCGCTACCTAGTCCTGGCTCCGAACTCGGACGTCTCGGGCATCAGCAGGCGCCTGCCCGACGCCGAACGCAGGCGGTTGAAGGCGATCTTCAGGAAGCTGAAGCCGGACCGGCATGGGCTGATCGTCCGCACGGCCGCGGAGGGGGCCTCGGAGGAGGCGCTCGCCGACGACCTCTCCCGGCTGCTCGAGGAGTGGAACGGCATCGAGAAGCGGGCGAAGAAGGCGAAGGCCCCCGCCGTCCTGTACGAGGAGCCCGAGCTCACGGTCCGCGTGGTCCGGGACCTGTTCACGGACGAGGAGTACCGGGAGCTCGTGACGGATTCGCCGCGCGTGTTCCAGATGGTCGCCGACTACCTCCGCGGCGTCGCGCCGGACATCCTGCCGAAGGTTCGGCTGCACGAGGGCCCGCTGTCCGCGTTCGAGGAGTTCCACATCGTCGAACAGATCCACAAGGGCCTCGATCGCAAGGTGTGGCTCCCCTCGGGCGGATACGTGGTGATCGAACGCACCGAGGCGATGACCGTCATCGACGTGAACACCGGGCGCTCGGTCGGCAAGTCCAACCTGGAGGAGACCGTCGTCAACACCAACCTCGAGGCCGCGCGCGAGGTCGCCCGGCAGCTCAGGCTCCGCGACATCGGAGGCATGATCGTGATCGACTTCATCGACATGCTCCTGGAGCAGAACAAGAACCAGGTGATCGACGCGATGAAGGAGGCGCTCGCGCAAGACAAGTCGCGCAGCCAGGTCTTCGACATCAGTCCGCTCGGCCTTCTCGAGGTGACGCGCAAGCGCGTGTCTGGTGGACTCTTGGAAGCGTTCTCGGAGACGTGCCCGACCTGCGAGGGCCGGGGCGTGCTCCTCACCTACGAAGTCAACTGAGCGAGCAGCGAGGAGGAACGATGTACGCGGTCATCAGGACCGGCGGGAAACAGCACAAGGTCAAGGCCGGCGACGTCATCGAGGTCGAGTACATCCACACCGACGACGAGACCGTCACCTTCCACCCGTTGCTCGTGGTCGACGACGACGGCACGACGCACTACGGGAAGGACGCCCAGCGGGCTGTCGTCACGGCCAAGCTGCTCGGCGAGCAGAAGGGCGACAAGGTCAGCGTCTTCAAGTACAAGAACAAGTCGGGGTACGCGCGCCGTCAGGGCCATCGTCAGCTGATGACGCTCCTCGAGATCTCTGACGTCAGCCTGGGAAGCGCGCCCAAGCGGACGACGGCCAAGAAGACCTCGAAGGAGCCCGAGGACGCCCAGGCGCCCGCCGCGTCGGAGTAGCCCGCCTCGGAACGCTGCTCCGGCGTCCAGGTCGCTCGGGAAGCGTCTGGTAGGCTCGAACGCGTTATGGCGCACAAGAAGGGCGGCGGCTCGTCGCGCAACGGGAGAGACTCCGAGTCCAAGCGGCTCGGCGTGAAGGCGTTCGGCGGTCAGCGGGTGACGGCCGGATCGATCCTCGTGCGCCAGCGCGGGACGAAGATCCACCCCGGCAGAGGCGTCGGCAAGGGCGGCGACGACACGCTGTTCGCCACGCAGCCCGGCGTCGTCATGTATCACGAGTCCCGCGGCCGTCGCTATGCCTCGATCGAGGCGGCAGCGCCTGCGTCCGACTAGCCCGTCGCCGACGCCCCACCGGTGCCGGACGCACCCCTCGCGACCGCCTCCTTGACCGCGCGAACCCACTCGTTGAGCGTCGCCTTCTTCTCGCGGTTCATCAGCCCCAGGTAGTTCACGTTGTCCCTACGGGCCTTGCGCCTGGGGCTCCTGAAGGCGGCCAGGCCGGAAGGGCGCTCGACGGTCTCCCCCAGCAGCGTTCCCAGGGGCGGCGGCTGCACGAAGTAGAACGCCGTCCGCCGTGAGCCGACCGGCGTGGCGCGCTCGACCATCAGGACCGGCGAACCCCGGAGCCGTCGGACCTTGCGGACGTCCGAGAGGCCGATCCGTAGCATCGGCCGTGTTTCGTCGCTGGGCGTGAACAGCAAACCCTCGCCGTCCAGCTGGAGCGTACCTTTGGTCTCCTCGCGTCCCACGTCCTTCGCGAGCTCGACCACCCACACCGTCGCGGGTCTCGGCATGCAGCCATCATGCCGCGCACGTCCGCGTTCGGCCACAATCAGCAGATGGCGTTCGTCGACGAGGTGACGGTGTTCGTCCGTGGGGGCCGCGGCGGAGACGGCTCGTCCTCCATGCTGCGTGAACCGTACAAGCCGCGTGGTGGACCGGACGGTGGAGACGGGGGTCGAGGCGGTGACGTCGTCTTCGAGGTCTCGGACGGCGTCCGCGACCTCGCCCGGCTGGGGGATCACCCGCACCTGCGAGCCGCCAGCGGCGGTCCCGGCGGCAAGCGCGGACGTACCGGTGCAGACGGTGAGGACCTGATCGTCAAGGTGCCGAACGGGACGCGCGTCGAGTCCGAGGACGGGTTCGTCGCCGATCTCGTGGGAGACGGGACCAGCGCCGTGGTGGCCCGCGGTGGACGCGGCGGCAGGGGCAACGCGGCCCTGGCATCCGCACGCGATCGCGTTCCTCGCGCCGCCGAGGCGGGAGAGCCGGGCGAGGAGACGCGCCTGTCCGTCGAGCTTCGGACCGTCGCCGACCTGGGGCTCGTCGGCCTGCCCAACGCCGGCAAGTCGACGCTGCTGGCCGCCCTGACGGCGGCGCGGCCGAAGATCGCAGACTACCCGTTCACGACGCTCACGCCGAACCTCGGCGTGGCCGAGATCGACGACGACCGGTTCGTCGTCGCGGACGTCCCGGGCCTCGTCGAGGGGGCGCACGAGGGACGCGGTCTCGGCGACCGGTTCCTCCGGCACGTGAGCCGGTGCCGCGGCCTCGTCTTCGTCGTCGACCTGTCGTCGGACGACCCGGCCGCGGACCTCGCCACGGTACGGTCGGAGCTCGAGGCGTATCAACCGGCGCTCGCGGCTCGACCGGCGATCGTGGTTGGCACCAAGGTCGACATCGCGCCGGAGGCAGACGCGCAGGCGGTGCTGGAGGCGGACGCCGTCGCGGTCTCGGCCGTCACGGGCGAGGGGATCGAGCGCCTGCGTGAACGGTTGACGGCACTCGCCCGCGAGACCGAGCAGGTCGAGGAGGATCGCGCCGCGTACGTGGTGCTCCGCCCGGCCCGCCCACGGTTCGTCGTCAAGCGCGAGGGCGAACGGTTCCGGGTGATGGGCCGAAGCGTCGAGCGCTGGGTCGCAGAGACCGACCTGGACGACCCTAAGAACGTCGAGCGCCTGCAGAGGCGTCTGGTCAAGGAGGGCGTCGAGCGCGAGCTGGTCTCGGCCGGCGCGCGGCGCGGGGACGAGGTCGTGATCGGGGACGTGGCGTTCGACTTCGTCCCGGAGGCGGAGCGCGATGGGACGGCGTGAGGAGCTTCTGCGCGCCGAGGCCGAGGGTTGGGAGCGGCTCACGGGGGTGCTCGAGGCGCTCGCGCCCGAGGTGCTCGAACGACCGGGCGTGAACACCGAGGGCTGGTCGGTGCGCGAGCTGATGTGGCACATCGCGTACTGGTGCGCCGACGCCGCGCGGGTCCTGGGCGAGATCGCCGACGGAACGTTCGACCGCTCCGCCGAGCCCGAGGGCGGCTCGGTGGTCGACGCGATCAACGACCGAGAGGTCGAGCGCTCGAGGCGGATGAGCCTCTCCGCGGTGCAGGAGGAGCTCCACCGCGCGCGAGCGGCGATGCTCGAACGCTTCGGCGCGCTCGACGTGATCACCGCCGAGGCGGTCGAGTGGTTCGAGGAAAGCGGGCCGATCCACTACGCCGAGCACCTAGCGCAGGTCGAGGCCTGGATCGCCTCGCTCGAGCGCTGACGCGCGCGGCCCGCGAAATCCACCGGCGTGTGGGAACCCGGCCGTAGGATGACGCGCGTGGGGCGACGTCTGGGCGTCATGGGTGGCACGTTCGACCCGATCCACTACGGGCACCTCGTCACGGCCGAGGAGGCCCAGGTCCAGTTCGCCCTCGACGCGGTCGTGTTCGTCCCGACGGGCCAGCCGTGGATGAAGGAGGACCGGCAGGTCTCACCCGCCGAGGAT
>JBMDWR010000266.1:0-2058 GCA_048594645.1 Actinomycetota bacterium | reverse complement strand
CGCGCGGCCGACAGCTCCGCGCCTCGAACCTCATGACCGCACGAGAAGACCAGCACCTCGTGGCTGTCACCATCCTGGCGCAACGGCCGCCCCTCGGCATCCGGCCCCTCGTACACGACGTCCTCGAACACGCCGCGCCCGCACACCGGACAGCGCTTCTCGAGGTTGTCCTTCGACATGATGCGTTGCTACCCCGTACGTGGGCCCCGGCAAACCCGAGCCGATAGCATCTCGCCATGCTGCAGGGAGCGCTGGCCGCCGCCGTCACCCCGCTCGCGGAGGGTGGGGCCGCGCTCGACGAGGAGGCGATCCGCCCGCTCGTTGGGTTCCTGGCCGACGGCGGGATCGACGGCGTGCTGACGTGCGGCACGACCGGTGAGGGCATCCTGCTCTCGGCCGAGGAGCGTCGCCGCGTCGGCGAGCGCTTCGTGGAGGCACGGCCCGACGGCTTCCAGGTCGCGATCCACGCGGGCGCGCAGACCACTGCCGAGACCGTGGACCTCGCCCTGCACGCCAAGGAGATCGGCGCCGATGCCGTCGCGGTGATCGCGCCGCCGTACTTCCCGCTCGACGACGAGGCCGTCTTCAGCCATCTGCGACAGGCGGCCGAGGCGTGCGCGCCGCTGGCCTTCTACGTCTACGAGTTCGCCGGTCGTTCCGGCTACGCGATCCCGGTCTCGGTGATCGAACGGCTCCGCGACGAGGCGACCAACCTGGCCGGCATGAAGGTCTCGGACACACCGTGGACGGCGGTCCAGCCGTACCTCCTCGAAGGCCTCGACCTGTTCGTCGGATCCGAGCCGCTGATGCTCGAGGGGTTCGAGCACGGAGCGACCGGTGCCGTCTCCGGACTCGCGACGGCGTTCCCCGATATCGTCGCCTCGCTCGTCCACGACCGCGACACCGTCGCCGGCGAGCACGTGTCCACGCTGCGGACGCTCCTCGCTCCGATCCCGTTCCACGCCGCGTTGAAGGAGATCCTCGGCGCGCGAGGCATCCCGGTGCGGCCGGATGTGCGGGCGCCCCTCCGGGGGCTGACACCCGGCGAACGCGGACAGGCGCTGGACGCGGCTCGGGCCGTCGGCGCGCTCTAGCTTCGCTCCTCGCGCAGGAGTCGCAGGATGTCGCGGAGATCGCCGATCGTCTCCCCGCTCCACGCCTCCGCCTCGGGGCGGAGCACCTCCGCATCCTCGTCGGGATCTCGGATCAGCACCGGGCGCATGCCGACCGCCGCGGCGCCGGACAGCTCTCGGTACGCCCCGTCGCCGACGTACAGGCACTCCGGCGCAGCGACGCCCAGCCTCGACGCCGCGAGCAGGTAGATCTCGGGATCGGGCTTGCGCAGCTCCGCCTCGCACGAGAAGACCTCGACATCCATCGTGCCTCCGAGCGGCGACGCCTTCCACATCGTCGGCGCGTCGGGGGCGCACATGCTGACCAGGCCGAGCCGGTAGCCGTCGGCCCGCAGACGAGCCAGCACCTCCTCGGCTCCCGGGCGCGGCACGAACCACGCCCGGTAGAGCTCGGCGCGCGCCTCGAGCGCCTCCGCGATCTGCGCGTCGGCCGGCCAGGCGCCGGCCCTCGCGGCAACCGTCCGGAGGTTCTCCTCGATGTCGCCCAGGCGGCCGGTCTGTCGCTCGACGGCCGTGGCGCTCCACGCCGCCGCGAACGCCTCGGGGTCGGCCTCGAGCACCGCCGCCGTGGTCTCGAGCCAGGCGTCCCAGTCCGCCCGCGGGAACTCGTAGACCAGCGTTCCGAAGAGGTCGAACACGACCGCTCGGATCGCGCTCACGACCGCGCCCGCCAATCGTCCTCGAGCATCGAGTACACGACGAGGTCGTAGTAGCCGCTCGAGCCGCGTTCGCCGCCGCGCTGGATCCCCTCGCGGATGAAGCCGAGGCGCTCCGGGATCGCCCGGCTCTTAGAGTTCTCGACGCCCGCGCGGATCTCGACCCGGTGCAGCCCGATCTCGGAGAACGCGACGTCCATCAGGGCACGGACGGCGCTCGTGACCAGGCCGCGACCCTCGCACGCCGCGGAGATCCAGTAGCCGATCTC
>JBMDWR010000265.1:0-3177 GCA_048594645.1 Actinomycetota bacterium | reverse complement strand
CGTGCGATCGGCGCCAAGGGACCCGGGCTCGTGCTGCTGATCCCGTTCGTCGATCGCGGCGTCTGGGTCGACCTGCGCGAGCTCTACCTGGAGATCCCGCACCAGACCGCGATCACCGAGGACAACGCGACGATCTCGATCGACTTCATCGTGTTCTACCGCGTGATCGACGCCGCGATGTCGGTGATCGAGGTCGGGAACTTCGCGGGCGCGGCGCAGAACATCGCCTCCACGACGCTGCGATCGGTCGTCGGGGACATGAACCTGGACGAGGTGCTCGCCAAGCGCGAGGCGATGAACGAGATCCTGCGCGTGAAGCTCGACGAGGTGACCGAGCGCTGGGGGGTCAAGGTCACCAACGTCGAGATCCGAGAGATCATCCCGCCGCCGGCGATCCAGGACGCGATGACGCGTCAGATGTCGGCCGAGCGGAACCGGCGCGCCGTCGTCACGGAGGCCGAGGGCGCGAAGCAGGCAGCGATCACGGTGGCCGAGGGCAACAAGCAGTCCGCGATCTTGAACGCCGAGGGCGACCGCCAGGCGGCGATCCTGCGGGCCGAGGGGTTCGCGCTCGCCCTCACGAAGATCTTCGAGTCGGCCCAGGGCGTGGACGCCAAGACGATGAGCCTGCAGTACCTCGAAGCCCTGAAGCAGATAGGCCAGTCGCCGTCGACGAAGTTCGTGATCCCGATGGAGTTCACGAACCTGCTCTCGGGTATCTCCGCGCTCGCCGAGCACACGTTCGGCGACGGAAGGGGCGGCACGTCCGGCGGCTCGACTTCCGGCGGCACCACCGGCGCCTCGGGCGGCGCCTGAGCGGATCGGTCCGGCCGGACCGGCGGTCGGAACCGGACGCAGCTCGGCGGTGTAGAGCCGGATGACCGACCGAGTGGAGGGCCGTCCACTGCAGGACGCCGAGCTCGCGGGGCTCGAGGACGTCCAGCTCGCCCGTCTCGCGCGCGGCGGCGACGTCGACGCGTTCGCCGAGCTCGTCCAGCGGCACCGTGAGGTTGCGTTCCGCACGGCATGGCTGATCACGCGCAGCTCCGCGGAGGCGGAGGACGCCGCGCAGGAGGCGTTCGTGAAGGCGTTCTACGCGCTCGACCGCTTCAGGGCTGGAGAGGCGTTCCGGCCCTGGATCCTGCGCATCGTCTCGAACGAGGCGAAGAACCGGCGGCGGTCGGTCGGTCGGCGCGAGCGGCTCGCCGTTCGGCTCGCGCAGGTCGGCGGCCAGGGGGACGCGGCCCCGTCCCCCGAGGCCGTCGCGATCGACGGCGCGCAACGGGCCACGCTCCTCGATGCGCTCGAACGCATGCCCGAGCGCGAACGGCTCGTGGTCGCGTGCCGCTACCTGCTCGAGCTCTCCGAAGCCGAGACGGCCCGCGCCCTGTCGATCAGACCCGGAACCGTGAAGTCGCGGCTCTCGCGCGGGCTCGAACGGCTCCGCCGGGAGATGGAGTCCGACCATGGCTGACGCACCGATGACCGACGACTCGCTCGCTGCCGCGCTGGCATCGGTCGCGGACGACGTCTTCCCGCCGACGCCGCCGCTGCGAGACACGGTGACGTCGCGCATCGTCGCCCAGCGAACGGCGACCACGCGACCGCCGCGCCCCGCCCTGTGGGATCGCCGCCGGGTGCTCGTCGCGGTCGCGATCGGCGTGCTGGGCCTCCTCGCGCTCGGCGCCGCGGCGCGGCTGGTGATCGGCGCGATCGAGGTTCGCGTCCAGCCCGGGACGACGCCGTCCCGGTCGCTGCCGCCGGTCGAGCCCGACGTCCTCGGCGACCCGGTCCCGTTGAGGGACGCGGCGGAGCTCGCGGGGTTCGCGCCGGGACTTCCCGCGGGACCGCCGCCGGACGAGGTTTACGCGTTCGACTCGGTGTTCGGCGACCTCGCCCTGATCCTCGCGTGGAGGCCGGACGCGGAGCGCCCGTCGATCGGCGGCGTGGACTGGGGCCTCGTGCTCATGGCCTTCCAGGGGGAGGCCGAGGTCGTCGTGAAGACGGTCGCGCGGTTCGAGGACGTGCGCGAGATCGAGGTCGGCGGCGAGAGGGCGTTCTGGATCGAGGTGCCGCACGTGCTCGAGATCGAGACCGACCGCGGGGTACGCCGATTTTTCCCGCGCGGCAACGTCCTGATCTGGCAACGGGGCGACATCTCGTACCGGCTCGAGACGTCGCTCGGCCTGCCGGCGGCCGTGCGGATCGCGGACTCCGTCGGCTGAGCGGAACCGAGCCGACCCCATCGGTGTAGGACGTCGTGAACCCGGCCGGAAGGAGGCCCCATGGCCCGTCGAACCGCCATCGTGCTCGCCGCGACCGCCCTCGCGGCCCTCACGCTGCCCGCCTCGCCGGCAGTCGCCGGCGGCGGATGTCACTCAGGCGTGACGCGGGGCGTGGGCGACACGGTCGAGATGCGGGACGCGTGCTTCACGCCGACGACGCTCTTCCGCGTCGATCCCGGCGGCAGCGTGACGTTCGTCAACAGGGACGAGATCGTCCACAACGTCGGCGGCAACCTGTGGGGGCACCTCGACGACCTCACCGCCGGTGAGGCGTTCACCGCAACGTTCGAGGGGGCGGGGATCTACCCGTACGCCTGCAGCTATCACCCCGGGATGACCGGCGCGATCGTCGTCGGGGACGGGACCAACGTCGGGAACGGCGAGACCGTTGCCGTGTCGTCGTTCGCCGAGCCCTCGCCCATCGTGCGCCTGAGGACGGTCGAACAGGGGACCGGCTCCGGCGAGGTCTTCGGCTGGGGCGCCGGAGCGGCGATCGGTGTCGCGGCCGGTCTCGGCATCGGCCTCGTCGTGCGCCGAAGGAGCTCGGCCTAGGCGCGCTCGAGCCTCGCGAACGGAACCGCATCCCCCTTCCCCCGGTCTGCTGCTGTGACGACCGGCCGAGAGGGGATGCGGTGTTCCGGCGAACGCTCATGGCTGCGGCGATCCTCGTGCTGGTCCTTCCGGCCCCAGCCGCCCTGGCCGGCGGAGGCGGGTGTGTGGAGATCACCGAGGGCTCGAGCACGAGGGTCGAGCTCGTCGACGCGTGCATCACGCCGACGCTCGTGCGGGTCGATCCCGGTGCGACGGTCACGTTCGTGAACCGCGACGAGTTCCGGCACGTGATCGCCGGGGCCGGCTATGGCTGGGGAAGCGATGGGTTCATGCGCGCAGA
>JBMDWR010000264.1:0-1139 GCA_048594645.1 Actinomycetota bacterium | reverse complement strand
GCTTCCAGCGTTGTATCTTTACTAGGAGATGGGAGAGAATCCCCATTAGCCGTTACCTGGGCGTGATAGACCGATACAGCGTTGGTCCAGCGAGACCGGAGCGGAGCGTGGGTCGTCACGTCCACTCCTTCGAGAGCCCGAACAGTTGCCCGGAGCCATGGAAGCCCGTATCTGGCAAGGCCGGGCCGGTGAGGAGTGAGAATGTCTGCCACGACGTGTTTTGTCGGGATCGATGTCGCGAAAGCCCAACTGGATATTGCCCTGCGACCCACGGATGAACGGTGGGCCGTGGCCAACGATGACGCCGGGATTGCCGCCTTGGTCGCACGCCTGCAGGCCCTGCTGCCCACTTTGATTGTCCTCGAAGCCACGGGGGGCTACCAGCGGGCCGTGGTGGCGGCGTTGGCAGCGGCACGGCTGCCCGTGGCGGTGGTGAATCCCCGCCAGGCACGTGACTTTGCCAAGGCGACGGGACAGCTGGCCAAGACGGATGGGCTCGATGCACGCGCGGTGGCCCATTTCGCCGAGGCAGTACGGCCGACCCCTCGGCCCCTGCCGGACGCGCAAGCCGACGAACTCCGTGCCCTGCTGGCGCGGCGGCGGCAGCTGGTGGCGATGCGCACGGCCGAACAGAACCGTCTCGGCAGTGCCCCCTCACGGCTGCAGACGGACATCCAGGCCCATATCACCTGGCTCAATGAGCGCCTGGCGAGGCTGGACGACGACCTCGACACGACGCTGCGGGCGAGTCCCGTGTGGCGGGAGCGCGAGGAGCTGTTGCGCAGCGTCCCCGGCATTGGCCCAGTCTGTACCCGCACGCTCCTGCTCGACCTGCCGGAGTTGGGCACCTTGAGCCGCCAGCGGCTGGCCGCTCTGGTCGGGGTCGCCCCATTAAACCGGGATAGTGGCACGCGCCGGGGCAGCCGGATGCTCTGGGGGGGACGCGCCCAGGTGCGGGCCACCCTCTATCTGAGCACCCTCGTGGCGGTCCGCTATAATGCTGTGCTCAAAGTCTTCTACGAGCGCTTGCGGGCCGTGGGGAAGCCCGCCAAGGTCGCCCTCACGGCCTGCATGCGCAAACTGTTGACGATCCTGAACGCTATGCTGAAACAGCATGCGCCCTGGCAAGTACAGGAGGT
>JBMDWR010000263.1:0-2275 GCA_048594645.1 Actinomycetota bacterium | reverse complement strand
TGCGTGATCCGAACGGCCGAGTCCGTGGTGTTCACCGACTGCCCTCCGGGCCCCGTCGAACGGTAGACGTCGATCCGCAGATCCTTCGCATCGATCTCGATGTCCTCGTCCCCCGTCTCCTCGAGCAACGGGATCACGTCGAGGTTGGCGAACGAGGTGTGGCGGCGCTTCTGCGCGTCGAACGGTGAGATCCGAACGAGCCGGTGCACGCCGCGCTCGGCCGAGAGCAGGCCGTACGCGTACGAGCCCTTCACGATGAACGTCGCGCTCTTGATGCCGGCCTCCTCGCCGAAGAGCATCTCGTCCACCTCTACGTCGAGGTTCTCGCGTTCGGCCCAACGCAGGTACATGCGAAGCAGCATCTCGGCCCAGTCCTGCGATTCGGTCCCGCCGGCCCCCGCGTGGAGCGTCGCGACGGCGTCGTGGTCGTCGTACTCGCCGCCGAGAAGCGTCGCGAGCTCGAGCTTCTCGAGGTCCCGTTCGAGGTCGGTGACCGAACGCGTCAGGTCGGCAGTCATCTCGGGGTCGGCCTCCGACGCGAGCAGGTCGTCCATCGCCCGGGCATCCTCGAGCCGGCGGACGAACGCGTCGTAGCGTTCGAGATCTGCCTGGAGCCGCGAGAGGCGTGTCGTCAGATCCCGCGCACGGTCCGGGTCGTCCCACAGGGACGGGTCTGCGGTCTGGCGTTCGAGCTCTGCCGCCTGCGCGCGCTTGCCGTCGACGTCAAAGGAACTCCTTCGCGGCGTCGATGCGCTTGCCAAGGTCCTCGAGGCGTTCGGTGTGCTCGGTCATGGTCGAGCCATGGTAGCCGGACGCGGCAACGAAAGGGTCGACACACTCGATCCGTGTGAGGACGGGTTTCGGCCGTGAGCGAGGACACACGGCGGCCGTGCTCGCCGTCACCGAACGAGCAACGCTGGCGCCCTACGGTCGCACCCGTCGTCGGGATGCCGACCGGAGGGAGGGCACCATGAGCTCGAGGATCGGAACGCTGGATGCACCCGGAGCCGAGCGGGCGATCTGGCCGGTGGCTTTCATGGCGGTGCTCATCATGTTGACGATCGCCGTCGTCGCCGTCTCCATGGGGCGCGAGGAGGCGCGCGAGCCGGTTGCGCGACCGACCGTGAGCGGCACGGCGGCCAACACCCCGACCGAGATCCGCGCTGCGCACGTCGAGGTCGACGCGACGGATGCGACCGTCCCGCACATGCCGCGCCGCGGAGCCGACGCCGAGAGCGTCCGCTCGACGGCAGGCAACACGCCGAGCGAGCTGACGGGCGGGC
Organism: Actinomycetota bacterium; assembly: GCA_048594645.1. Classification (GTDB taxonomy): domain Bacteria; phylum Actinomycetota; class UBA4738; order UBA4738; family HRBIN12; genus DASSJM01. The sequence continues at coordinate 992 of JBMDWR010000263.1, read as the reverse complement.
TGCCCCACCGCGCGTTCGACCACCAGCAGATCTGAGCATGGCGCCGAGACGCCCCCGCCCATGACAGGCGGGGGCGTCCGGCCCGTGTGTCGGACGTCACGCCGCGGTCGTGCTCGCGAGCACCGTCGAGGAGCCACCCGACCCATACCGTGCCCATAGACCGAGGCACCCGAGGAGGCATCGATGGCAACCCGGACCGCAAGCCTTCCGATCGAGCGGAGCTACCTGGCGAAGGCGTGGGCCGTCGTCGCGACGATCGTCCTCGTGGCGGCCGCCGTCGCGACTATCGCGCCCGCCGCCGCCCGGTCGAACCCAGCGGGCGGAACGGGTCCCGAACCCGTGTCCGACCACGGCCCGGTGCAGGTCCAGAACGAGCCGATCGTCGTGAATGGGAACGTCTGCGGGCAGTGCCGGTGAGGTAACCCCCCTCTCCGTGCCGAAGACGGAGGCCGGCCCCGAAGGGCCGGCCTCCGTTCACACCCGAGAGGTGCCCTCACGCCACGGCGCCGTGGCACTTCTTGTACTTCTTGCCGCTTCCGCACGGACACGGAGCGTTCCGTGGGATCTTCCCGCTCTTGGCCTGAGGCGCCGCCCCGGCGTCGGCCGCCTGGTCACCGTGTGACGTCTGGACGCGTTGCGGCCGCGGTCGCCCCGGCTCGTCCTGTCGAACGAGCTGCACCCGGTAGATGTACTTGACGAAGTCGTCCTGGATCGACTCCGTCAGCTCCTCGAACATCGCGTACGCCTCACGGCGGTATTCGGTCAGCGGGTCCTTCTGACCGTACGCACGCAGGTGGATGCCCTCCTGCATGTAGTCCATCTCGTAGAGGTGCTCGCGCCACTTGGTGTCCGTGATGTTGAGCAGCACGAGGCGTTCGAGCTCGCGCATCGTCTTGGATCCGAGCGCCTGCTCCTTCTCGTCGTAGCGCTCGAGCGCGTCCTCGACCGCTCGCTCCTCGAGCTCCGGGGTGCTGACCATCTCCTCGAGGTCC
>JBMDWR010000262.1:0-1261 GCA_048594645.1 Actinomycetota bacterium | reverse complement strand
CACCTCCGAGGAGGCGCACCAGCCGTTCTACTTCCGCACGGCGCACAACGACCTGATCCAGGGCGCGATCGTGGCCGAGTTCGTGTTCAACGAGCTCGGCATCGACTCCGCCGCGACGATCAACGACGAGAGCCCGTACGCCGACGGTCTGGCGGCGGCCTTCCGTGACACGTTCGAGAGCCTCGGAGGCACGATCACGGCGACGGAGCAGGTCCAGAGCACCGACACGGACCTCGGCCCGGTGCTGAACAGCATCGCGCAGGGCGAGCCGGGAGCGGTCTACGGTCCCAACTTCAACCCGGTCTGCGCGCTGACAGCCACCCAAGGCCTCGACGTCCTGCCCGAGGGCACGGTCGTGCTCGGGTCAGACGGCTGCCTGGAGTCGGGTTTCGTCGAGACCGCGGGCGAGCTGCCCGCCGAGTACTACTATGCGTCGTCTCCGGACCTCACCGTGTTCGCCGAGGGCGCGTTCTACAAGGACGAGTTCATCCCCGCGTACCGCGACCAGTTCGGCTCCGCGCCGACCTCCGTGTTCCACGCCCACGCGTACGATGCGGCGAACATCCTGTTCGACGCGATCGAGCAGGTGGCGGTGGACGACGGCAGCGGGAACCTGACGATCCCGCGTACGGCCCTTCGCGACGCCGTCCAGGCGACGTCCGGCTACGAGGGCATGACGGGCATCGTCTCGTGCACGGAGCTGGGTGACTGCGCGACGGACGTCACGATCGGCATCTTCGAGTACCCGAAGTGGCCGGTCGAGGGTGGGGCGGAGGACAGCACGCCCGTCTACACCGACACGAAGTCGCTCGACGAGGTCTCGTAGGTTCGAACGGAACGGCGAGCTGCGGGTGGGCCGACGGCCCACCCGCAGCGCCGTCCAGAGGTGTGGGATAGGCTCCGGCGCATGGCCACCACCACCGACGAGAAGCAGCAGGTCCGCCGCGCGCAGCTCGGCCGTCTGGAGCGGCTGCCGTGGCGCAAGATCATCCTCGTCGTCCTGTCGCTGCTGATCCTCACCTTCGTCGTGGTCGGTGCGTTCAAGACGCTCACGCTGCCTGCCGAGCAGCGGTACGGGGCCAACGCCTGGAAGAACTTCATCGTTCTCGGGTTCGCGCAGGGCGCGATCTACGCGCTGATCGCCCTCGGGTACACGCTCGTGTACGGGATCCTGCGGATGATCAACTTCGCGCACGGCGAGGTGTTCATGATGGGCGCCTTCGCCGCGTTCTTCTTCGCGGACGCGTACGAGGCGAGCGGG
>JBMDWR010000261.1:0-2384 GCA_048594645.1 Actinomycetota bacterium | reverse complement strand
GACGATCGGACGCCGAGCCGGTCGAACGCACCGCAGATCTGCCCGACGTCGCGCTCGAGCAGCGCCTGCGCGTGCCGGTTCTTGCGCGGGTCGACGGCCTGGGGGAAGTCGATGACCGTGGCGCGCCCGTCCCACACGAGCACGTTGTAGGCGGACAGGTCGCCGTGGATCACGTTCGCGTACAGCATGCGTTCGATCGCGCGGATCGTCTGCTCGAACAGGTCGTGCGCGTCCTCCACGCTTGGCCGGAGCGAACGGAGCTGCGGCGCAGCGTCCCCCTCGTCGCCGACGAAGGTCATCAGGATCGCATCCTCGGTCGCCGCGATCGGTCTCGGGACCGACACGCCGACCTCCGAGAGCGCGCGGAGCATCTCCCACTCGCGGTGCACCCAGATCGCGCCCTGAACCGTGCGCCCGAAGCGCGTCTTCTTCTCGAGCGCCACGCGGATCCGGCGCTCCTTGATCCACTCTCCGTCCCGATAGATCGACTCGTCTCGGAAGTCGCGGCGGTCGAGCGGGTGGTAGGCCTTCAACGCGAGCAGGTCCTCACCCGTCGTCGACGGGTTCGCCCGGCACAGGTGAACGGATGCCTCCTTGCCGGTCTTGATGATGCGGATGACGTCCGTGATCAGGCCTTCGCCCATGAAGTGGTCGAAGGCGTTCATGCCGCCTTGCGGGTCCTCGATGTCCAACGAAGTGTCCTTTCGTCGCGGGTCGGCGCCGATGAGCTCGTGGCCGGCCGGGCAGGCTGCCGGGAACGAAGAAAAGCCGCCCCTTCGGGGCGGCTCAGGCGTCGAACGCCGGGTCGGCCGGGCTAGCGCCCGTTCCCCGAGGGATGCGGCAGAGCTTCGAGAACGGTCTCGGCCATCTGTCCATCCCTCCTTCCGTGGTGGCGGCTGCCGGTGAGTGTACACGCCCGCCGTACGCGAAGCTCCCGTCCTCAGACGTCGTCCGAGTGCAACGGCACCACGCGCTCGACGACCCGGAGAGGGATGTGGGTCACCGCGCGGAACCCCCCACCCTCGGGGAGCACCTCCTGGGCGAGCGAGACGAACCGCGGACCCTCTCGGACGAGGAAGCCGACCGTTCGGACGAGGTACTCCGACGCGGCATCGTCGGCGGAGGCCTGCTCGAACGCGAACCAGGCGTCTTGCCATTCGACCATCGTGAGCGGGTAGGCGACTGAGCCGTGGCGCCCCTCGGCGACGAGCTCGATCTCGGCGCCGTCGGGCTCGCCCCGGCCGAACCCATCCGCAGCGAGCTTCATCGGGTGACGGTAGACCTCACCACCGACACCGGCATGGGGTGTCAGACCCTGCATCTAGGGTTCGGCGCATGGCCAAGGTCCGGACGCCGCTGTCCTGCCGCGAGTGCGGGCAGCAGCTCGCGCAGTGGGCGGGGCGCTGTCCGGGCTGCGGGGCGTGGGGCACGATCGAGGAGCGGCCGAACGAACCAGCGCGCGGCGTGCCGGTCGAGACGCTCGAGCATGAGGACGCCGATGAACGGCGGGTGCCGACGGGGCTCGCCGGCCTCGACCGCGTGCTGGGCGGGGGCTTCGTTCCGGGCACCGTGGCCCTGCTCGCAGGCGAGCCCGGCATCGGCAAGTCGACCCTTCTCCTCCAGTTGGTTGCCAACCTGTCGGCTGCCGGGTTCCCCTGCCTCCTCGCCTCGGGGGAGGAGTCCAGGCGCCAGGTCTCCGCGCGTGCCCGCCGGCTCGGCCTCGACGGCTCGAGCATCGCGTTCGTGCCGGGGCGCGAGCTTCCCGACGTGGTCGCCGCTGCTCGCGCACCCAGGCCGTTCCTGCTTGCGATCGACTCGATCCAGGCGCTCCGCGATCCGTCGGCGGCCCAGATCGTCGGCGGCCCGTCGCAGGTCCGTGGCTGCACCGACGCGCTCGTCGGTCTGGCCAAGGCGGAGGGCATCACGATCGTGCTGACGGGCCACGTCACGAAGGACGGGGATCTGGCCGGGCCGCGCACGCTCGAGCACGCCGTCGACGTCGTGTTGTCGTTCGAGGGCGACCCGCGGTCCGGCTTGCGGGTGCTGGCGGGCGGCAAGAACCGGTTCGGTGCCGAAGGGGAGGTCGCATGGTTCGAGATGACCGGCTCGGGGCTCCAGGAGATCGACCCGACGCAGCTCCTGGTGCCCGGTCAGGGCGAGGCCGGTGCGGCCATCGCGCTGCCGCGCGCCGGCCGACGGGCGCTGGCGGTGGAGGTCCAGGCGTTGGTCGCCCCGGGTGAGGGTCCAGCACGGCGGCAGGTGAGCGGTCTCGATCCGAAGCGCTTCCAGCTGATCGCCGCCGTGCTCGACCGGGGCGGCTTCCGGTTGGGCCGGGCCGAGGTATTCGGCGCCGTCGCAGGCGGGGCCAGGATCGATGACGCGGC
>JBMDWR010000260.1:0-4079 GCA_048594645.1 Actinomycetota bacterium | reverse complement strand
CGCTGAAAGACACTCTGGACCGGCTCAGCGTTGGGACGGTCTCCATCCCGATCGCCATCGGGCTGTTGCTCATGATGTACCCGGTGCTGGCCAAGGTCCGATACGAGGAACTCGGACGGTCTCGCCGGGACGGCGCGAACGAACGATCGTTCTTCGGTGTCTCGCTCTTCCTCTCGTGGGTCGTGGGTCCGGCGCTTATGTTCGCATTGGCGTGGTGGCTCCTGGCCGACGAGCCGGCGTACCGGACGGGCGTCATCATCGTTGGCCTGGCGCGCTGCATCGCGATGGTCCTCGTCTGGAACGACATCGCGCTCGGTGATCGAGAACGCGCCGCCGTGTTGGTGGTGTTCAACGCGATCTTTCAGGTTGCTGCCTATTCGCTGCTCGGGTACTTGTACCTGACGCTCCTCCCCGGGTGGCTGGGTCTCGACACGCAGGGCTTCGAGGTAGGGATCTGGGAGGTCGCCCGCACCGTGCTGATCTTCCTGGGGATCCCGCTGGCAGCCGGCTACCTCACGAGGCGCGTGTTGATCCACCGACGGGGACGTGGATGGTACGAGAGCGAGTTCATCCCACGGATCGGCCCGGTCACGCTCTACGGGCTTCTGTTCACGATCGTGCTGCTGTTCGCGATCCAGGGCGAGCAGATCACGTCGCAACCGCTCGATGTGGCACGGATCGCGCTCCCGCTCCTCGCGTACTTCGCCTTGATGTGGATCGCCGGGTTCGTCGCTGGCCGTCTCATGCGGCTGCCGTACGCGCAGACGGCGACCATGGCCTTCACCGTCGCGAGCAACGACTTCGAACTGGCGATCGCGGTGGCCGTCGGCGTGTTCGGTGCTGCCTCGGGGCAGGCGCTTGCCGGTGTCGTGGGGCCGCTGATAGAGGTTCCCGTCCTTCTCGGACTCGTGTACGTCGCTCTGTGGTTGAGGCGACGGATCCGGTGGCCCAACGATGCCGTGGAGGAGCCGAGCGGCTGGGGCGCTGGTCGCGTCGGTCGAGCGCTCGAGGCATCCCACGCCGCGGCTGAGATCTGAACCTCGCGCGGGCTACGTCCCGCTTCCCGAGAAGTGCATGTAGTCCTTGTCCCCGCTCCAGTGCCCGCCCCACTCCCAGCCGATCGCCGTGAACGAGCGGTAGACGACGTCACCCACGTGGATCATCCCTTCGAGATCGCGCCCGCGGTCCACGTAGCGCTCGGCGATGCGGTTGCGGACGAACCCGCTCGCCGTCACGTACGGGTTCTGGAGGGGGTTCACGTCGATCGCGAGCCCGTACGAGTGCTGCGAGTAGCTGTCTCCGGGTCCGAGCGGGGTCACGACGGGACGGCAGTTGAACGCCGCCGTCACGCTTCGATGGCTCGTGATCCGGCGATGTTGCGCGAAACGACCGGGCTTGAACTCGGTCGCGAGCGCGACCCGCTTCAACGGGAACCGCGCCTCGAACATCTGCCCGAACACCCACAGGACGTCCTCGGCAACTGCGGCGTTCACGACCATCGGCCCACGCCTGATCGCACCGTCGAACCCCCAATAGTTGAAGTGCAGCAACCGAAGGTCCTCCAGCGGCACGGGGCATCCGGGCTTCCACGTCGTACCGCGCATCTCGGCGGCCAGAGCATCCGGGATCCGGTCGATCTTCCCGTGGAAGCCGGCTCGTTCCTCGTCGATCGCCGTCGCCGTTTCGGCGTCTTCCACGCTCTCGTCCGCCGAGGTGACTTCGCCGACTCCGACGGAGGGGGTCAAGGACGCCGAGCGCGGCGATGATGGTCGTTCGGCGACGGGCTCCGAAGCGCACGCGCCGAGCGTGACGAGGGCGGCGAGCGCGAGGGCTCGCGCCCGCGTCATGGCCGGTACTGCTCCTCGATCGTCCGGACCTCGCCACCTTCGACCGTCAGCCAGTAGGAGCCTTCGGTGCCGTAGTACAGGCGACCGTCGATCCTCACGAACCCACCTTCCGCGATCACGTCGGCGAACAGATCCAGGTCCGGCTCGATCGTCTCGTCGCAGCACCGTTCCCAATCGAGCAGGACGATCCGGAGGTCGTCGGCGAGCCGTAGGGTACGGACCTTGGGGTTGTCGTTGACGACGTAGTAGTCGTTGGGTGGAGGAACCTCGTCGCCGTGTTCGGCGGCGGCCTCGGCGGCCTCCTCGCCCTCCAGCCAGTACGCCAGATCGAACACGACCGTCCCCGCGTCCGCGTCCACGCTCTGGATGAACCCGAAGTGCCGCCCGTCCTCGAGCGCCGGGGCGGTCGGCGGCGACGGTGAACCGGTCGCGCCCGTGGTCGCACCCGTCGTTGCGCTCGGCGCGGTCGCGCCCGTGCCGCCCGTCGCGCCCGTCGGCCCGACGGTCGGATCGTCCGCGCACGCGACGAGTCCCAGCGCGGCGACGACTCCCAGCGCGGTGACCGGTCCGAGCGCCGAGACGAACGCCGACGTGACCTTCCTCATGTCCGTGAGTCTCCCATCCGATGGCGTGCGTGGCTCGGAGCGAGCGCTCAGCCGAGCTCTCGCTCGAGCGTCCACGCGCCATCGGGTTCGACCTTCGACACCTCGATCGTGGTTCCGTCCTGCATCCGAAGCCGGTAGCGCATCCGACGGACGCCATCCGTCTCTTCGAGCGACCTGCGTTCGACCTCGACCGCCTCCTCGACGCCTCCCCACACGACCGCCCTCGGCTCCTCTTCCGCCCTGCCGCCCGCGTAGAACCGCAGCGACAGCTCCGGGATGCGTCCGATCCACCGAGGCAGGACCGGGCTCCACAGGATGAACACGACGCCGAACACCGCGACCGAGGCCGCCTCGCCGAGTACGTTCACCATCGGGATCGCGAGGAACGACGCGACGACCCGGGACAGGTTGTACGCGACGTCGTAGACCGCGAACACGCGTCCGCGGTACCCGTCGGGGATCGCCTCCTGGACCATCGTGTCGATGGGGATCTTCTTCCAGGCGAACGTGATCCCGATCGCGAAGCTCGCGAGGAGCACGGTCCACCCGGTGACGTACATCGAGACGGCGATCAGCGCGACGCCGCCCACCAGGAAGGCGCCGGAGACGATCCGCTCCTTGGCGAACCGCTCCTCGAGCTTGCCCACGGTGAGGATCCCGAGCAGGACGCCGACGCCCCCGGCCCCGATCAGGTTGGAGAACGACCCGACGCCCTCGTTGAAGCGATCGCGGAACACGAACAGCGAGAGGACGAGCACGACGCCCTGGCCCATCTGGTCGAGGGTGATCGACGTGATCGGGGCGAGCGCTCGTGGGGTTCGAACGAGGCGAGCCATCCCGTCGCCGAACTCGCGGACGACACGTCGCAGCTCGTCGCGGACGGGTGCCTCGGGCAGGTGATGCGGGATCAACGGGCTCGAGATCCTCGACGCGATCAGGGACGCGACGGCCCACTCGATGCCTGCGATGGCGATCACCGGGGCGTTTCCGCCGACCAGATCGGCGATCCATCCTCCGACGAACACACCCGTGAGGAGAGCGACGGTTCCCCCGACGGTCGCCATCGAGTTCGCCATCAACAGGTCCTCCGTCGGGACCAGACGCGGGACCACGGCGACGGCGGTCGCGAGGTAGAAGCGGTTCACCGACAGCGTCCAGAGCGCTCCCGCGAAGAAGAGGACGGCCGCGGACCCGGGATCGAACAGCACCATCCAGACCGCGGCCACCCGCAGCCACGGTGCGACCACGAGGATCCGTCGCCGCGACCATCGATCGATGAACACGCCGGTGAACGGTCCGAGGATCGAGAACGGCAACGAGACCACCAGCGTCGCGACCGCGAACCCGAGGATCGTGTTGTGTTGCTCCGGGTTGAACACGATCGAGGAGACCAGGGCGGCCTGGAACACCCCGTCGCCGGACTGCGATATCAGCCGGATCGCGAACAGCCGGCGGAAGTCGTGGCTCCGAAGGGCTTCACGCGCCCGCTGTCCCGTGGACTTCACGGGCTCGATGGTAGGCGGCGCGGTCGATACGATGCGCCGGGAGGTCCCATGGTCCGCAAGGCGGGCAAGCTGCACGTTCCGGATCGACCCGAGTACGAGCCGGACCCCGGTTCGCCTTCGGT
>JBMDWR010000026.1:0-8751 GCA_048594645.1 Actinomycetota bacterium | reverse complement strand
GCGATGTCGGCGATCGCGCCTCGCGGCACGCGGGTCCCGTCGAGGTACGCGGCGAACAGCTCCGTCCGGGCGGCCACGTGCGCCGCCATCTCGCCCAAGGTCCACGACAGCCCGCGTACCGGCGCCGCCGGGTCGGGCACGCTCCTAAGGAGATCGGCGAGGCGGCGGCCGGCGCGCTCGACGGAGCCGGCGGCGGGACCGAGCTCGATCCGCAGACCCGCAACGTGCGTGAGGCTGGATGGCGCGCGCTCCCCCACCACCCGATCCTGCCTCGCCGACGCCGGATCGGCAACGTCGGGCGCCGAGGGCCTCGTCTCGCGCTGCGTCGTCGCGTCGCGGCCGCTGGCGATACGGGTGGTACGGTCGCGGCGTGTCCGCGTCCGGGATCCGTCGTTGGACGTTCGGCGCGATCGCCGCGTTGCTGCTGGTCGCTGGGTGCACATCGGCCGAGACGGGCGGATCGCCGACGCTGGCCGAGCCGCCGTCGCCGCCGAGCACGTCGACGACCATCTCTACGACGCCGTCTCCATCCGGCTCGGAGGGCGTCGAGCCGCTCCGGTCCGTCCGGATCCGCCCGCCGCGGCGCGGCACGCTCCTCGTGCACGGCTCGTACCCGCGGGTGTCGTCGCCGTGCGTTCGCCCGGAACGCGCCTCGCTGACGGCGCGGTACCCCGGCGCGCTCACGGTGCGAAGGACCTCGGACGGGACGCTCTCGCTCAACGTCACGTTGACGTTCGACGCCTACCTGAAAGGCATCGCCGAAGCGCCCTCGTCGTGGCCGAGGGCCGCGCTCGAGGCGCAGGCGATCGCCGCGCGCAGCTACGCGCTCGCGACGACGGGGTGGGACGGCGCCGAGGGGGAACCGCTCGCGACGCCGATCTGCGCGACGACGTCGTGCCAGGTGTACCGAGGGATCCCGGTGCCGTTCGAGCCGGCCGTCCGCCGCTGGTACGCGGCCGTGCGCAGGACCGATGGGCAGGTGCTGTTGTTCGATGGGCGTCCCGCGGACACGGTGTACTTCTCGACGTCGAACGGGCATACCTACGGCAACGAGGACGTGTTCGGGAGCGCGCCGCTGCCGTATCTTCGCCCCGTCGTTGAACGCGACGACGGGGCTTCCCCGGTGTCGCGGTGGAGCGTTCGGTTGCCGTTCGCAGACGTCGCGAGCTTCCTGCACCGGGCCGGCGAGTGGCCCGGCGAACGGCCGATCTCGAGCGTACGGCTCGACGGAGGCGCCGTCGTGGTATCGGGTGACGGCCGTTCGCGCACGATGGACCACTCGACCTTCCGCGACGGGGTCAACGCCTGGGCGCACTGCCTCAGACCGGGCCGCTACCCGCCGCCGCCGCTCCCGACCACGATCCCGTCGCGCTGGCTCTCGATGTCGAGCGACCCGAACGCGGTGCTGGTGACCGGTCGTGGGTGGGGACACGGCGTCGGGATGGTGCAGTGGGGGGCGTACGGCAAGGCGCTCCGGGGCCTCTCGTCGTCCGACATCCTCGCGTACTACTACGGTGGGCTTCGGCCGCGACCCTTCCCGGAGCCGGGCACGATCGACGTCGAGGTCGCGAGCGGGCTGACCGCGCTCAGGATCGCCCCGTCGGGCGAGGGCGCGACGATCGACGGTGACGTCGTCGAGGCGCGGCGTCTCACGATAACCGGCGGCGACGAACTCACGGTGACGCAGGTACCGTGACGCGACGAACGCTGCTCGTCGCCGCCGTGGCGGTCGCCGTGGCGGTGGCGTTCGCCGATTCCTCGATCGTCGTCCTCGCGCTCCCCGACGTGTACGCGACGTTCGACACGACGATCGAGGGCGTCGCCTGGGTCATCACCTCATACAACCTCGTGCTGGCGGCGGCCGCGCTGCTGCTGGTGTTCGTCGTGCATCGTGCACGCGCGCACGTGCTGCTCGCCGCCGGGTCGGTCGTGTTCCTCGCTGCGTCGATCGCCTGTGCAGCGGCGAACGCGATCGCGGTGCTGATCGTCGCACGCTCCGTGCAGGGGCTCGGGGGGGCGATGCTGCTGGCCGGTGCGTTACCGGTCCTCAGCGCGCTCGAGGGCTCCACCAGGCGAGGCGTCGTGATCTGGACGATGGCGGGCACGTTCGGCGCCGCGGCCGGCCCGGCCGTGGGCGGCCTGCTCACGCAGGTGTTCGACTGGCGTGCGATCTTCGTGTTCCAGGCGCCGGTCGCGGGAGCGGCACTGGTCGCGACGGCCGGCTCGCACGTCGCGGCGATCCTGGAGGAGGGCTGGAAGCCGCTCCTGCGGCGCACCCTCCCGGCGAACGCCTCCCTGGCGCTCGTCTCGGGGGCCTTGACGGGAGCGCTGTTCCTCGGCGTGCTCCTCGTCATCGACGTCTTCGGGTACGAACCCGTCGTCGGCGCCGCGATCGTGAGCGCGATCCCGGCGGGCGCGCTGCTCGCGCGGCCGATCGCCTCGGCGCTCACCGTGCCGGTCGCCGCAGCGAGCGGCGCGATCCTGCTCGCGGCCGGACTCGTCGGGCTCGCGCTCCTCCCGTCGAGCGCCCTCGGCTACGTCGTATCGTCGCTCACGCTCTGCGGCATCGGGTTGGGTCTCTCGGTTCCCGGCCTTTCGCACGTCGTCCTCGGGGGTGACGGCGGTGCGGGACGCAAGGCGACGCTCACGGTGGGGATCCGCCACCTGGGCCTCGTCCTCGCGCTCGCCCTCGTCGCGCCGCTGCTCGCCGAGGACCTCCTCGCCGCCGCCGGCGTCGCCAAGCTGAACGCCACGGCCGTCATCGTCGGCGGCCGGATCACCGCGACGACGAAGGTCCCGCTGGCGCTCGACATCCGCGACGCGCTCGATCGGGCGCCGGAAGGCGAGATCCCCGATCTCGCATCCACGTTCGAACGGCACGGGGCCTCCACCGACGCGGACGTCCGGCAGCTACAGGACGACCTCGTCCATTCGATCGAGACCGCGGTCATCCGCGGCTTCCGCCCGTCGTTCCTGCTCTGCGCGGTGCTCGCGGTTCTCGCGCTCGTGCCGGTACTGCTGTTCCGCAGGCGGATGGCGGCGTGAGCGCATCTCGCGCCGCGTTCCTCGCGCTGGTCCTCCTATTGGCGGCGGCCGGAGCGCTGATCGGTGCCGAGCTGGCGAGCGGCGCCCTCGACGCGGGGGCCCTCGCGACGCGAGATCCGTGCCGGCCGCGACCCGCCTTCCCCGGCCAGGGGATCGACGCAACGCTCCAGCGCATCGTCCTCGACGGCCTCGACGGCGCGGCCTGCGAGCTCGACACGAGCCGCGAGGAGCTCCTGCTGTCGCTCTCCCCGAGATCGGGCGTCGAGATCCGGTGGGACGACGAGACGATCGAACGTGCGTTGCGCGCCGGCCTTGTCGAGGCGATCGACGACGCGGAGGAGCGAGGCTCGCTGAGCGGGCTCCTCGCCGGCCTGCTCCGCCAGGTCGCCGAACGCGCGCCCGTCCAGTGGCTCATCGATGGTGGCCAGGGGATCGCCGGCGTCTTCGGCTAGGACGGAGCGGCGATCGCAGAAGGCACGACCGGTCACGCGAAGTCGTCGGCGAAGTCCCACGCCCGCATCTCGCGCGGCGTCACGCGGACGATGAGCTGCTCGCCCTCGAACGACGCGACGTAGGCGCGGCCCCGGTCCCGACCGACGTAGCGGCTCGCGATCGTGACCGCGGTCTCGAACACGTTCTCCGCGACGAACGCGGTCTCGCCACGCACCTCGATGCCACGGTACGGCGGAGCCGACTCGGCCACGAGGACCGTGGCTCGCGGCTGGCGTCGGAGGTGACGGACCTTCACGTCCTGGGCGCCGATCCAGAACTCGAACGCGCCGTCCTGCCAGCGGTGCCAGACGGGCGAGAGCAGCGGCGTCCCGTCCGGACGGAGCGTCGCGAGCACGGCCACGATGGGCTGGGCGAGGAAGTCCAGCATGTCCTCGATCGTCAGGTCGGTCCTCAACCGGTCGTTCCTCCCGCGGCGCCGTCCCGCACGATACCCGCGACCGAGCCGCGCGCCGCCGCGCTCAAGGCACGATCTTGGCGATCGGCATCTCGAGGATGTCCGTCGCGCCCCTGCTCTTCAGCAGCGGGATCAGACGATTCACCTGCGCCTTCTCCACGACCGCCTCGACCGCGTAGCCGCTCTCCTGTAGAGGCGAGACCGTGGGCGACTTGGCCGACGGCATGACCTCCAGGACCGGCACGAGGTGGTCCTCGCTCACGTTGAGCTTGATCAGCACCCGCCCCTCGGCACGGAGGGCCCCGAGCAGCAAGGTGACCACGTCCTCCATCGCAGAGCGCTTGCCGCCATCCGCCGCGGCGGCTCGGTTCGCGAACAGGACGGGTTCGGACGTCATGAGCGTCTCGATGACGCGCATCCCGTGGGCGCGGAGCGTGCTGCCGGTCTCGGTGACGTCGACGATCGCGTCCACGATCTCGGGGACCTTCGCCTCGGTCGCGCCGTAGGACCAGACCACGTGCACGTCGATGCCGAGCTCTCCGAAGTAGCGCCGGGTGAGGTTGACGAACTCGGTGGAGATCCGCGACCCCGCCGGCATCTCGCGTGCCGCGTTCGCCGGGTGAGCGTCCGGAACGGCGAGGACGATCTTCGTCCCGTGGCCGGTCCCGCTCTTCGCGTACGCGAGGGACGCCAGCACCTCGATCTCGGCGCCGGTCTCCGCGATCCAGTCCTGGCCGGTGATCCCCAGGTCGAACAGCCCGTCCTGCACGTAGATCGGGATCTCCTGCGGGCGAAGGAGCGAGACACGGTCGATGCGTTCGTCGTCGACGCGTCCGTGGTAATCGCGGTCCGACCCGCGTCGAACGCCGAGATCGGCCTCCTCGAACAACCGAAGCGTCTGGTGCTCGAGCGACCCCTTGGGGATCACGACCCGCAGCATCACAGACCTCGGTGGAAGCACGTGCGCTCCCCGGTGTGGCAGGCCGGTCCCACCTGGTGGACGCGAACGAGTAAGGCGTCGCCGTCGCAGTCGACGCGGATCTCCTCGACGTGCTGGACGTGGCCGCTGGTGTCGCCCTTGCGCCACAGCTCGCGACGTGATCGGCTCCAGAACACCGTTCGGCCCTCGGTGAGGGTGCGCTCGAGCGACGCCCTGTTCATCCAGGCGAGCATCAACACGTCGTCGCTCTCCGCGTCCTGGACGACCGTGGGCACGAGCCCGCGCTCGTCGAACGCGATCGCCTCCAGCCCGTCGGCCTGGAACCTCGGCTCGATCGTCGGCTCGCGTTCCTCGGTCACGACCGCACCTGGATCCCTTCCTCGGCCAGGTGCCGCTTGACGTCCCCGATCGTGAGCTCGCCGAAATGGAACCTCGAGGCGGCGAGGACGGCATCGGCATGACCATGCGTCAACGCCCGGGCGAAATCCTCGACGCGCCCGGCGCCGCCGCTCGCGATCACGGGAACCGGAACCGCATCCGCGATGGCGCGTAGGAGGTCGAGGTCGTATCCCTCACCCGTGCCGTCGCGATCCATCGATGTTACGAGGACCTCGCCGGCGCCGTGTGTCGTCGTCGCTTCGGCGGCCCACTCCGCGGCATCCAGGCCGGTCGGCGTTCGGCCGGCGTCGACCATGACCTCCCATCCCAGGCTCCCACCGCGCCTCGCGTCGATCGCGATCACCATGCATTGCGTGCCGAACCGTTCGGCGCAACGGGCGAGCATCGACGGCTCGCGAACCGCGGCGCTGTTCAGCGCGACCTTGTCCGCGCCGGAGCGGAGCAGCGCCCGGACGTCGTCCTCACCCCGGACGCCTCCGCCCACCGTGACGGGGATGAAGACCTGATCGGCCGTCCGTCCGACCACGTCGAGCGTCGCCCGTCGGTCCTCGAGCGTGGCAGTGATGTCGAGGAAGACCAGCTCGTCGGCGCCCTGGGCGTCGTAGCGTGCCGCGAGCTCCACGGGGTCGCCGGCGTCCATCAGGTCGACGAACCTCGTCCCCTTCACGACGCGACCTGCATCGACGTCGAGGCACGCGATCACGCGTTTGGCCAGGGTCATCCGCGGACCACCTCTCGGAGCGTGAGCGTTCCCGCGTACATCGCCTTGCCGACGACGGCGGCCTCGACACCCACGCCGCGTAGCGCCCACACGTCGTCGGCCGTCCGCACGCCGCCGCTCGCGATCGTCGGGCGGTCCGTGAGCGAGAGGACCCACCGGTACAGGTCGAGATCCGGGCCGTCCATCGTCCCGTCGCGCACCACCGACGTCACCATGAAGCGCGGTGCGCCCGCCTCCTGCAGCGCCGGGACGATCTGCTCGAGCGCGGGTCCGCGCTGCTCCCAGCCGTAGGTCATCGCGTGACCGTCGAGGACGTCCACGGCGACGACGATGCGATCGCCGAAGCGCTCGGCGGCGTCGAGGACGAACGTCGGGTCGAGCGCCGCCGCCGTCCCGAGGATGGCTCGAGCGGCCCCGTCCTCGAGCGCTCCACCGACGGCGTCGATCGTCCGGAGCCCACCGCCCAGCTGCACGGGGATCGCGACGGTGCGGCAGATGTCCTTCACGATCGACCGGTTGGAGCCGGCGTCGTGCGCGGCGTCGAGGTCGACGACGTGGAGCCTGCGCGCCCCCTCCGTCTCGAACCTCGCCGCGAGGCGGACGGGGTCCTCGTCGTACACGGTCTCCGCCCCGACGTCGCCACGGAACAGACGGACGCACCGCCCCCCTCGAAGGTCGATCGCCGGGATCACGATCACCGCTCGGACTCCTCCACGAACCCTCGGTACAGCTTCAGGCCCCACGCGCCGGACTTCTCCGGGTGGAACTGCGTCGCGAACACGTTCGCCCTCGCGACCACGGACGAGATCATGAGATCCCCGTACGGCGTCGAGCCGACCGCATCCCTGCTCCACGGCGCGTACGAGTGGACGAAGTAGAACCACGTCGACGGGACGTCCATCACGTACGGGTGCGTGGTCGGCCGGTTCCACACCACCGTGTTCCAGCCCATGTGAGGGACCTTCACGCCGCCGGCGCCGAGCCGTCTCGACACGCCCTCGAACATCCCGAGCCCCGGCACACCCGGCGCCTCCTCGCTGCCTTCGAACAGGACCTGCATCCCGACGCACACGCCGAACACCGGTCGGCCGCTCGCGGCGAACTCCTTCACGACGGCATCGAGTCCGCCCTGCCGCAGGTTGCGCATGCACGCCGCGAAGTGGCCGACGCCCGGCACGACGAGCCCGTCGGCGCCGAGCGCCGCATCCAGGTCGTCGGTGATCCGGGCCTTGCCGCCGACGTGCACGATCGCCCGGGCGACACTTCGCAGGTTCCCCATGCCGTAATCCAGAATCGCGATCGTCACAGCGTCCCCTTGGTCGACGGGAGGCCTCGCTCGGTCAGGCGGGTCGCCCGGCCGAGGCACGTCGCGAGCGCCTTGAACTCGGCCTCCACCACGTGGTGCGGCGAGCGTCCCGCCTTCAGGCGAACGTGCACCGTCATCCCGGCGGCCGTCGCGAGCGCCCGCACGAAGTCCTCGGTCAGGCCCGTGTCGTACGTCCCGATCGTCTCGGCCGGGACGTCGACCTCGTGCACGACGAACGGCCGCCCCGAGAGGTCGAGCGCGACCTCCACCGCCGCCTCGTCGAGCGGAACGACCGCCGAGGCGAACCGCGTGATGCCGTGCTTGTCGCCGAGCGCCTCCCGAAGCGCCTGCCCCAGCGCCAGACCGACGTCCTCGACGGTGTGATGGCCGTCGACCTCCAGGTCCCCTTTCGCCAGCACCGTCAGGTCGAAGCCGGCGTGCGCACCGAGCTGCGCCACCATGTGATCGAAGAACGGGAGACCCGTCTCGACGCGCGCGACGCCGGAGCCGTCGAGCGCCAGCTCCACGCGAACGCTCGTCTCTTCGGTCGCACGCTCGACGACCGCGGTGCGGCTCATGCCAGGACCTCGCCGAGCGCGGATAGGAACAGGTCGATCTCGTCCTGGGTCCCCGCGGTCACGCGGAGGCAGCCGTCCACGGCGGCCGAGAGGTCGCGCACCAGCACGCCGCGATCCAGGAGCGCCTGCCAGACCTCGGCGGCGGGATGGGGCGGCCGGAACAGCACGAAGTTGGCGTCCGACGGGAAGACCTCGACGCCCAGGCCCGGGAGCACGTCGACGATCCGCATCCGCTCCTTGCGGATCGCTTCCACGATCGCGAGCGCCTCCTCGCGGTGGTCGAGCGCGACCAGACCGGCGGCCTGCGTGATCGAGGAGACGTGGTACGGAAGGCGAACACGCCGAAGGTCCTCGACCACCTCCGGCGCAGCGAGGCAGTACCCGATCCGCGCGCCCGCCAGCGCGAACGCCTTGGAGAACGTGCGGACCACGACGACGTTCTCGCGATCGCGGAGCAGGCGAGCGGCGCTCTCGCCACCGAACTCGACGTACGCCTCGTCGACCACGATCAGCGCGCGGCCGTCCGCCGCGAGCCGCGCGACGATCTCGACCGGCTGTGCGTTGCCGGTCGGGTTGTTCGGCGAGCACACGAAGACCACGTCCGAGCCGCGCGCCAGCGCATCGTCCGCATGTTCGCGTTCGATGATCCACGGTGGCTGCAGCTCGACGCGCTCGATGCCCGAGCCCGTCGTCCACGCGAACCGGGCATGCATCGCGTACGTCGGCTCGAACAGCGTCACGCGCCGCCCGGGACCCGCGTAGGCCTGGAGGACCTGCTGGATGATCTCGTTCGAGCCGTTGGCCACCCACGTGCCCTCGACCGGGTGTGCGTTCAGGGCTGCGAGGCGCGCGCGA
>JBMDWR010000259.1:0-12834 GCA_048594645.1 Actinomycetota bacterium | reverse complement strand
CAGCTGCGCCGACGACTGGACCGGCGGGTCGGCGATCAACAGACGCCCGAAGACACGGCCCGCCATGCGGGGGATCCCGATGTCCTCGAACAGGATGCCCACCTCCTCGACGAAGGCGAGTTCCTCGCGGGTGGGTCGCGGTGTCCGCTCGTGCTTGCGCCCTTCGCTTGGGTCCCGGGCGTTACGGGTCCTTCGTCCTGGACGGGGTTTCATACGTTCACAATACTCTGAACGTAGAGAACCGCAACCCTCGCTTTGGAAGCCCGAGCGGATCCCTCGGAGGCTGGGAGATGGAAACGACGGCGGAGCGGCCGATCCCGCATCACGGGCACCGCGAGGGTGCCCCCACGATGGTCCTCCTCGAGCGCGTCACCAAGCGCTACGAGGGCGGCGGCGCGCTGTCGGTCACGGCCCTCGAGCAGGTCGACCTCGAGGTCGACCAGGGCGAGTTCGTCGTCGTGTTGGGGCCGTCGGGCAGTGGGAAGACGACGCTGCTGAACGTGATCGGCGCCCTGGACACCGCGACCGAGGGCCGTATCACCGTCGCCGGTCGCCCGGTCACGGGCAGGGGGCGCCGCGAACTCTCGGCCTTCCGCAGGAGCACCGTCAGCTTCGTCTTCCAGAGCTTCAACCTGTTCCCGGGCCTCACCGCGCTTGAGAACGTGCAGTTCGGGGTGGACGTGGCTGGAAAGCCCGACGCCGAGGTGACGGCGCGACGGGTCCTGGAGGAGGTCGGCCTCGGGGAGCGCATCGATCACTTCCCGCACGAGCTGTCGGGAGGAGAGCAGCAGCGGGTCGCGATCGCCCGAGCGCTCGCGACCGGCAACCCCGTGCTGCTGGCCGACGAGCCGACGGGCGAACTGGACTTCCGCACCGGGGTCCAGATCCTCGATCTGCTCCAGGGGCAGGCCCAGGCCGGCAAGACGGTGCTGGTGGTCACCCACAACCGCGAGATCTCCCGGATCGCCGATCGGGTCGTCGAGCTGTCGGGCGGACGCGTCGTGAGCGACGGTCCACCCTCGGGAGGCAAGGCGCGCGTCGCCGAGCTTCACTGGTGAGGTGAGGGACGGATGCGTCGGATCTGGTTCTGGCTCCGCTGGTCGGGCCGCGATCTGCGCCGGCGCTGGGTGCAGGTGACGGTGATCGCGCTCATCATCGCGCTCGGCACGGGCGTCCAGGCCGGGCTCGGGAGCACGTCGGACTGGCGAAAGCGCTCCTACGATGAGAGCTACGCGCTGCTCCACATGCACGACCTGCGCGCGTCGCTCGAGGCCGGCAGCTACGTCCAGGCGGGAGCGCTGCGGCAGGCCCTGGCGAAGATCCCCCACCCGGAGTGGGTGGTTCGGGCCGAGGAGCGGTTGATCGTCCCGACGCAGGTCGACGCGTCGACGGGGTCGCGGGCGATCCTGGTCCCCGGGCGCGTGGTCGGCGTCGAGGTGTCCGACGGCGGCCCGGTGGTAGACGGCATCCACGTCACCGACGGGCGGGCGCTCCGCCCTTCGGACGACGGGCGCCCGATGGCCGTCCTCGAGGCCCACTTCGCGAGCCACTATGACCTGCCGGCCTCGGGACGCATCGTCCTGCCCGGAGACGTGCCGCTCGGCTACGTCGGGGCTGGATATTCGCCCGAGCACTACATGGTCGTGAACGAGGCGAGCGGCTTCAGCTTCATGGCCGAGGCGAACTACGCCGTGGTGTTCGTCCCGCTCGCGACCGCTCAACGACTGGCCGGTCAGCGGGGCCGCGTGAACGACCTCGTCCTCACGCTCGCCGACGGCGTGAGCCTGGGTGCAGCCCGGCGCGAGGTGGCGACGGCGCTCCGCGTCGCCCTGCCGGACGTCGGCACCGAGGTGTCCACACGCGACGAGGACACGTCGTACCGGCTTATGTACGGGGACCTCGACAGCGACCAGGGCACGTTCAACCTGCTGGCTGCGCTGATGTTCGTCGCGGCGATCTTTGCGGCGTTCAACCTCACGAATCGGATCGTCGAGGCCCAGCGGCGCGAGATCGGCATCGGGATGGCGCTGGGGGCCACGCGGCGCGCGATCGCGTTTCGACCGCTGCTCGTGGGTGCCGAGATCGCGCTGCTCGGCGTGGCGTTCGGTGTCGGTGTGGGGCTCCTGGTCGGCGCCGGGATGAGGGCGGCTATGGAGAGCGTGCTCCCGCTGCCCGTGTGGGAGACCCCCTTCCGGCCCGGCAGGTTCGCGGGCGCGGCCGCGCTCGGGTTCCTCCTGCCGTTCCTCGCGACGGCCTGGCCGGTCTGGCGGGCCGTCCGCGTCCAGCCCGTTCGGGCGATCCGGACGGGGCATCTGGCGGTCCGCGGTCGCGGAGCGGCTCGGTACCTCGGCCCCGTGCGCCTGCCCGGCGGAGCCTTGGCCCAGCTGCCTGTGCGCAACGTGCTCCGCGCGCCTAGGCGGACGGTCCTCACCGCCCTCGGGATCGCGGCGGCGATCATGGCGCTCGTCGGCATCCTCGGGATGCTGGATTCGTTCGACGCCACGATCGACCGCGGCGACGCCGAGCTGCTCCGCGGGGCCGAAGACCGGGTCACGATCGACCTCACCGGGTTCCAGCCAACCTCGTCGCCCGTGATCCGATCGATCGTTGGCTCGGCGGCTGTGGCCGAGGCCGAGCCCACGCTGAAGGTCGGAGGCACGCTCCAGCGCGGACCGATGCGGTTCGAGGTCCTGATCGAGGTGCTTCCCCTCGGCAGCGCGATCTGGCATCCGACGGTGGGTTCGCCCACGCCCGCCGGTGACTTACCGGGCGTCGTCATAGCCGCGAAGGCGGCGGCAGACCTAGGCGTGCATCCGGGAGATACGGTGCAGGTCGGTCATCCGCTCCGGACCGGAGCGCGCACGTTCAGCACGACGATCACACTGATGCGCGTCGTGGGCGTCCACTCGAACCCGATCAGATCCCTCCTCTACATGGACCCGTCAGACGCGGCGGTCATGCGGCTCGTGGGCGTGGCGAATTCCGTCCAGGCGCTGCCCGCGCCCGGGCGGACAACCGACGACGTGAAGCGTTCGGTCTTCTCGATCCCGGGCGTCGCCTCGGTCCAGCCTGTCAGCGTGACGGCGCAGACGCTCCGCGACGCGATCGAGCAGATGCAGGGCGTCCTCGTCGTGATCGAGCTGTTCGCTCTCGGCCTCGCGCTGCTCGTCGCGCTCAACACGGCGAGCATCAACGCCGACGAGCGAGGGCGCGAGCACGCTACGATGTTCGCCTTCGGGATGCGCCTGCGCACCCTGCTGCGGATGACCGCCCTCGAGAGCCTGATCGTGGGGCTCCTCGGGGTTGCGCTCGGGCTCCTGGCGGGCGCGGGTGCCCTCGGCGCCCTCATGAGCGGTGCCACCGCCGAGGCACCCGAGGTCGACCTTGCGAGGCGTCTGGCGCCCGCCACGATGCTGGCAGCCATCGGGTTCGGCTCGCTGGTGGCGCTGCTCGCACCGCTCTTTACGGCTCGGAGGCTTCGCCGCATGGACGTCGCCTCGATGCTCCGCGTGATCGAGTGATCTCGGGAACCCGGTGCCGATGGCTCACAACCGCGATGTCTCGCTCATGGACGGTGTCAAACCTCTGGTGAGGACGATCCGTCAAGCATCTGGTGGGACCCGACATCCCCCTGTCGTGATCCGAGTGATGCTGGACAGAACGGCGTCACCTGATCCTTGGCGGAGTTCCGGCTGATCGTTGACACTCCGGTTGATCCTTGACGGTGGCTCCGGCTGATGCTTTACACCGCCCGGCCCCTTGGCCACGCAGGCAAGGAGGTAGGCGGTGCTCGTGGAGTTGTCGGTCATGGGGTGGCTATGCGCGGACTGTGAGGAGCTGCCCCCCGTGGTCACTGCTCACGCTGGCGTCGCCCAGGCCAGCACGTTGGGCGAGCCGCAGGAGCTCTTCGTCGGCGTAGAAATGGCCGCGGCTCGCGAGAGGCTCCGGCGCGGCTGGTGTCCCTCTGAGCCCCAGTCCCGTCGTGTAGATCGCGACAGGCCCAGCGGGGCGCAGCACACGTTGGCACTCGCGAGGCACTCCGACCGGGTCATCGAGGAAGAATGAAGACGATGGACATCGCGACGGCGGTGAACGTCTCGTCGGCCAATGGTAGCGTTCAGCCTTCGAGTGAACAATCTCCGCGCCCGGCGCACGCTGCGAGCGACACCTCCTTCACCGTACCGGATGGTCGCGATTAGCGGATTGGGCACGTGCACGTCGACGGGTCGCTCGAACTCGCGATCTGACCGCGCAGAGCCGGCACAAGGGCTGAGCCGACGCCAGACCATGGGCAAGGACCCCCGGTGCGCCGGGGGTCCTTCCGCTCGGGGCCGCGCTCGCTTCACGTGATGTCGCGTCGCCGCATCAGCGCTCCGCCGGCAACGATCGCGAGCATCGCATAGCCGCCCAGCAGCATCGCGGCGGTGGCCGGTGCGAGCAGGTCGCCCGCGTTGATCCCCACGACCGAGAACCCGGCCGCGCCGGGGAAGTACCGCGCGATGTCCGGTAGGAAGCCCGCGACGATGCCCTCTCCCGCGACCATCCAGACGAGCGCACCTGCGACCGCGGCGACCTGGTGTCGGACCGCCAGCCCGAGTCCGACGCCGATCGTCGTCCACAACATCGTGGCCACGATCAGCCGACCCAGGACCTGCGTCATCGCGCCCGCTGATACCGCGGCATCCCATCCGTCGGCGAGCAACAGAGGCACGCCGATCGCGGTCGCACCGGCCGTCGCCGTCAGTACCAACACCACGCCCGCCGCACCGGCTGCCACGACTTTCGCGGCAAGGGTCTGCCCGCGCCTCGGATTCGCTAGCAGCGTCGGCACGATCGATCCGAACCGGAACTCGTCCGTGAACGATCGGATGCCAAGCAGCAGGGCGAACAGCGGCGTGATCGACAGCACGACGCTCAGGAACGCCTGTCGCTGGAGCGGGATGCCGACACTCGTCGGGGGGCCGTCCGTGATCACGGCGACGGTTCCGAGGCCGGCGACCGCGACCAACGCGGCGAGCAGCGCGTACGCGGTCCGGGTCGTCGTAAGCTTCCGGAGCTCGGAGATGATCTGTTCCTTCATCGTGCGGCCTCCTGAGTGAGCTCGAAGAACACGTCTTCGAGGGTTGTCTGCTCTTCCGCGAGCTCGAGCACGGGAACGCCGGACTCGAACGCAAGCATCCCGACGCGGGCGACGTCGGTCCCGGCGACGTGGAGCGCTCCGTCGCCGTTCACCGCGACGTCCATCCCCTGCTCGCGCAGCACCGCGGCGAGGCGTGCCGGCTCGGTGGTGCGAACACGGATCTCGCTCGCGCTCCGCGTCAGCTCCGACACCGGGGCGTGCCGGATCAGCCGCCCGCGGGCGATCACGATGGCTTCGTCCGCGAGCTGCGCCATCTCGGTAAGCACGTGACTCGAGACGAGCACCGCGTTGCCACGCGCTGCGAAGTCCCGCAGGAAGCCGCGCAACCATCGGATGCCCTGCGGGTCGAGCCCGTTCGCCGGCTCGTCGAGGATCAGCACCCTCGGCTCGCCGAGCAACGCCGCACCGAGGGCGAGCCGCTGTCGCATCCCGAGGGAGTACTTGCCCGCGTAGCGACGCCCGACCGCAGACAGCCCAACCTCCTCGAGCACCTGGTCGGCAAGCTCGAGTCGGATGCCGGCGGCAGATGCGATCGTCCGAAGGTGGTTCCTGCCGCTCCGCACCGGATTGAAGCTCTGTGTCTCGAGCACTGCACCGACGGTCCGGGCCGGCGACTGCAGGCTCGCGTACGGCATACCGAGCACCGTCGCCGAGCCGTCCGTCGGCTTGACCAGTCCGACGATGATCCGCAACGTCGTGCTCTTGCCCGCACCGTTCGGCCCGAGGAACCCCGTCACCACGCCGGGCTGCACCTCGAAGCTGAGGTCGTCGACGGCCGTGACGCGTCCGAACCGCTTCGTGAGGCCGCGAACCGAGATCGCCGGCGACCCGAGTAGCGCCGGTCGAGATGTGTCGTCCATCGCCCTTCCTCCTCTCCGGTCGAGCACGACGCTAGGAAAGAGGGGTCCTTCCGGCGTCCGCCTGCGGTACCGAACCGGACGTCCTCCTCGAGGAGGACCCGTCGTTCGAGTGGAGGACTCAGTCGCCCGGCTGCACCAGACCGGACTCGTACGCGAGCACTACCGCCTGCACGCGATCCCGGAGCCGAAGCTTGCCGAGGACGCGACCGACGTGGGTCTTAACGGTCGTCTCGGCGACGTAGAGCGATCTCGCGATCTCTCCGTTCGAGAGCCCGCGTGCCATCAGAACCAACACCTCGCGCTCACGGTCCGTGAGCTCGGCGAGTTCGGTCAGGCCCGGAGCGGGCGGCCGCTTCGCGAACTCCTCGATCAGCCGCCGGGTCACGGAGGGAGCGAGCAGCGCCTCGCCGCCCGCGACCACGCGAACGGCCGCCACGAGCTCTTCAGGTGGCCGATCCTTCAGGAGGAACCCGCTCGCACCGGCGCGCAGCGCCTCGTACACGTACTCATCCAGGTCGAAGGTCGTGAGGATCAGCACGCGCGCAGGTGGGGCGAGCGCCGTGAGTCGTCGCGTCGCCTCGATCCCGTCCATCGTCGGCATCCGGACGTCCATCACGACGACGTCTGGCACGAGCAGCTCGTAGTGTCGGATCGCATCCGTCCCGTCGATCGCTCCGCCGACGACCTCGATGTCGGGCTGCGCGTCGAGGATCATCCGGAAGCCCGCGCGCATCAGGGCCTGGTCGTCCGCGATCAGGACGCGGATCGGTGCCTCGGTCACGCCGGCGTCTCCGACGGGAGGCTGGCGCGTACGAGGAACCCGCCGCCGGGCCTCGGGCCGACTTCGAGTTCGCCGCCGAAGAGCTGGACCCGTTCCCGCATCCCGATGAGACCGTGCCCGAGTGGGTCCGCGTCCCCTGTGGGCCCGCGGCCCTCGTCGACGACCTCGACCTCGAGCGCGTCGGGTCGGTACCGCAGCAGCACACGGGCGCTCGCACCGCCCGCGTGACGGAGCGTGTTCGTGAGCGCTTCCTGCACGATCCGGTACGCCGACAGGTTGGCGCCCGGCGGAAGCGGACGGGGCTCGCCCTCCACGACCGCCTCCACCGCGAGCCCGGTCGCGCGCATACCGTCAAGGAGCTCGTCGAGGCGCTCGAGGCCCGGCTGCGGTGCGCGATCGCCGTCGCGCTCGCCCACCTTGAGGATATCGAGCAGCCGACGCATCTCCGCGAGCCCGGTGCGTCCCGATGCCTCGATCTGCCGGAGGGCCTCGGCGGCGGCGGCGGGATCGACATCGACGACCGTCCGCGCGGCTCCGGCCTGCACGACCATCACGCTCATGTGGTGAGCGACGACATCGTGCAGTTCACGCGCGATCGCGGCCCGCTCGGCGGCGACCGCCTCTCGCGCTGCGAGCTCGCGGTCCCGGGTGACGCGACGCCGCCGGTTGAACGTCATGCGGCCGACGAGGATCGGGATACCCGCGGAGATCATCAGTCCGAAGGCGATCTCGACCCAGTTGAGCCCGCGCTCCGAGTACTCCCCGCCGCTCACCGCGATCCCGCTCACCAGCGCGACGGGGATCAGCACCGTCAGGAAACGACGTCGCTCGACGCTCGCCGCCGCGGAGTACAACGCGATCATGAGGAACAGGGCGAACTCGGGCCAGTAACCGAGGATCGACGCGACGGAGGCGACGGCCGCGACGATCACGACGACGATGAGGGGCGACCGGCGCCGCCACGCGAGCGCGACGGATGCCAGGGCGATCAACGCGAAGCCGAACGCCTCGGGCGCTTCGCCGGGGCGATGCATCCGCGAAGCGAACGTGAGGACCCCGATCACCAGCAACGCGAACGCGAGCAGGGCGTCCCACGTCCGGTGATCGACGCGCCGAAGCCGGTCCCACCAGCTCCCATCCACGATGCGCACGGTAGCGGTAGCCCCGCGAGCTGTCGTCATCCTCCAGGACGATCCGCGAGGGATAAGGCTAGGTGGAGACGAGCGGACTCGAACCGCCGACTCCCCTTCCTGCAAAGCATCCTGGTCCCTGCGGTGTGCGAGGACCGCGCGCTCGAAGGACTCGGGCCGGGCGCTCGCTGACGGTGATCGAGGATTCGAAACTGAAGGGCGCCTCGACGAGGGTGAAGCTCTATCGGGTGACCCGCACCGAGGCAGGGTGACCCGAACCTAGACGCATCTCATCTCGCTTCATGAGACCAGGGACCACGAAGGCTGTGGCGGGTTATCCGTTTGGCCTCGCCGGGGTACGCCGAATCGCGCTCAGCTGCTCAGCCCGTACAGAGCTTCCACCTGCACGAACGCGCCCGAGAGCGTTCGTCCCTTTCGTCCGGTTTCTCCCGGGGGCACCAACCCATTCGGTGGTCCAAAGACCTGGATGGGGTAGTGAGCGTCCGCGTGGAACCGTGGCTACCCGGACGCTGTATAGGTTGTGGCTCCGAGAAGCTCCGGGTGAGTGAGATGCATGATCGTGACGCTGGCGCCCTGCTAGCGGTCCCGCTGCTCATCCTCGCAGCCTGCACTTCCGAGCCGGCTACCACCTCCTCGTTACCGTCTCGGTCCGCTGCTCCCTCCCCCGCGCAACCCGCCATCGAGGATCTGGTCGACGTCCGCGGCGAGCCGATCGATGTCTCCTCGCTCCAGGGCCGCATCACGTTCTCCAGCGGAAGCGACGACATCTACGCGGTCAACGCCGACGGTTCGGGGCTGGAGCGCCTTACGACGAGCGAGGACCTCGAGTTCGATCCCACGTGGTCGCCGGACGGCCAGAGCATCGCCTACCGCCGTCAAACCGGCGACGAATCGAC
Source organism: Actinomycetota bacterium (assembly GCA_048594645.1). Taxonomy (GTDB): domain Bacteria; phylum Actinomycetota; class UBA4738; order UBA4738; family HRBIN12; genus DASSJM01. The sequence goes on along the minus strand of JBMDWR010000259.1, from coordinate 4,006 downwards.
CACGGACATCTTCGTGATGGACGCGGATGGGTCGCACCGGCGGAACCTCACGGGCCGCGATAGGTTCGGCGACTGGGGTCCGGATTGGTCGCCAGACGGGGAGTGGATGGCCTGGATCACCGCCTCCGGAGGCTTCGTCTTCGACCTGGGGTTGATCCACCCGAACCGGAGCGGTCGACGGGTGATCGAGTCGGGCGTGTACGTCGAGTACCCGGCCTGGTCACCTGACGGCCGTCGCATCGCCTTCATGAGTCCGGAAGGCTCTCAGTACGACATCTTCGTGATGAACGCGGACGGCACCGACGTGCGACGGCTCACGGAATCCCCCGCCGACGACGGCTGGCCTGCGTGGTCGCCCGACGGTCGGTAGATCGTTTTCTCCTCCGTGCAGGACGACTGTCTCTACTCCGATGCCGATGACTGCCTGACCACCGGCGACATCGGCCCCTGGCACACCCTGTACGTGATGAACGCGGATGGCACCGACCAACACCGTCTGACCAGGACGTTCGGGCAGTTCGCCGTGTGGTCACCCGACGGGCAGTACATCCTGTTCGCGCCGTGGCTGAACGTGATCCGACCCGATGGCACCGGGCTGACCCGCATCCCGGTCGAAAGGACGCCCGCCGAGCCGGAGATGCCCGATTGGATAGGAGCCTAAGGACGCCACGGGCACCGCAGCAGGGAACGGCTGGGTGGTCTCGGCGAAGCCTCTGAGCGTCACATTGCAGCGAGGTCGGGCCGAGCCTGCCAACCCAACTCACGGTCGATCAGTCAGCGCGACGGATGCAGCGCGATCCACCTGGAGGAGGCCGCGAGCGAGTGGGCGTGTGGAGTTGGGAGCGGCTCCCGGAGCGATGGACGACGAGCAGACGAACCGGGCCCACGTACAGATCTCCCTCAGTGGGGACGCCCTTGACCGCTGCTTGCGGAGACCGCGATCGTCTTGCGTGCCAATCCAGAGGTGCTGCCGCGAATGAGGAGGCGATGAGGAGAGATCGGGGAGCCGGAACCGACTCCACGATTTCTCCCCGTGCCCCCGGGCCGAACCGGATGAAAGGGACGAAAGCTGCCGAGCGCGTTCGTGCTGGTGGAAGCGATGTACGGGCTCGCAGCTTGAGGGCGATTCGACTCCCAGCCGGGGAGACGGCGGGGAAAGTGCAAAGACCCATTCCTGCGGACCTGAGGATGAGAGGCCGCTTCATCTCACCGACCCGTCGGGGACACGAGGAACTGAGGGAGGGGTGAGGCTATACCCGCCCAGCCCATCCTTCGGACACCCTGCGCGGACTCACCGCGAGTAGATAGCCGGCGGATCATCTCGCCCGATCCCCGCGATACCACCAGGCGCCCGTCGAACGTTCGACACGGACATCCGCCCGAGAGTCACCACGTCTGGCACAGCCGCAACAGCGACTGGATTCACCGACGTGTGGCCGCGCGACGGTGGAGCACGCGGTTCCTCCGGGACCCGAGGAACGCCCGACGTCGACGGCGTTGCCGCATCGCGCAGATGAGAAAGGGGCCTAGCCATCGCGGGGCCTCTTTCCCTGCACGGCTCGGTACCTCCGATCTAGGTTGCCTTATGGAGGAGGTGAAGACGATGAAGCTTGCCATCTACGACGAGATCGGAGAGCTGGAGCGCCGGATGGACGACCTGATGCGGTCGTTCTTCGGGCCCACGCTCAGGCTAAGCCGCCCGGTCCTTCCGCTGTTCGCGGCCAAGCCCTTCGTACCGGTCACCGACGTCTTCGCTCGCGACGAGGATCTCGTGGCCCGTGTCGAGCTGCCGGGCATCGATCCCGACGACCTGAAGGTCACGATCGAGGACGGCTACCTGGTGATCCGCGGCGAGCGGAAGAAGGACGAGGAGGTCAAGGAAGAGCGGTACTACCGGATGGAGGCCTCCTACGGGACCTTCGAGCGGTTCATCCCGCTCCCGGAGGGGTTCGAGGAGCCCAAGATCGAGGCCCTGTACACGGATGGCGTCCTGGAGGTGATCGTTCCCGCCGCCGCGAAGGCGCTGGAACCTCCGAAGCCCAAGACCATCCCAGTCAAGACGACCAAACCCGTCAAGCACGCGAAGGTCGCGTAGGGAGATCGGGACGGCCATCACCGCCGTCATCGAGGGAAGCCACGGGTGCGGGCGCGTGGCTTTCTCGTTGGAGGCGTCCAGGACGCGAGGCATTGGGGGTTCCTTGGTTCCACTGAGTACGTGCGGGGGGGTCGACGGGAGCGCGACCGACCGGCACGTCGTTCGCAGCAGGAACATCGCCAGCTCCACGCCGGGTCGCTGCAGTATCGGTACGGCGTCTCGCCCGAGTGCCGCCGTCGGCACGCCGAGCCGCTCGGCGTACGGCCGGACCATCGCGGTGCGAGCGGGAGCAGGCGGTGCTTCGATTGCTCGGCGGCGCGCCTCATCGCGTCGTCGCATCACGCGGACGCTGGCGACGTGGACCGCGGACGCGGTGAGGAGCTTCGTGATGGATCCGGCCCGAAACAGTGTGTCCGCCGTCACCGGGCGGTGCGACGTCGGGTCGGCCTCTCCCTCGGCCGCCTCCCAGACGATCCTCCCACCGTCGACCACGGTCGCGGCCGCACCCGGCAAGCCGTAGTCGACGCGGTGATGGCGCAGGATCTCCATCCACTCGGCGGTCGGCCCGTTCCCCACGGCGCTGGTCCGATTGCGATCAGAACGATGGCGGAGTGATGGCGCTGATCTGGACGAGCTCCGTCTGCCCCACGTTGACGAGGCGGTGGGGCTCGCTCGGCGCGTAGGTGGCGGAGTCGCCGGGACCGAGCTCAAAGCTCGTGCCGCCGATGTCGAGCCGCCCTCGCCCCTTGATGATGAGCATGAACTCCTCCTCACCACCGTGCGGTTGCGGCTGTGCGGACGTGGCGCTGCCCGGCTGCAGCTTGATCTCGAGCACCTCGAGGCGGCGGTTGAGATCCGGGCTGAGCAGCTCGAACTCCACCGTGGAGTGGGGGAGCTTGAGTCGCTTGCGGTCGGCGGATCGCACCACGATGTGCTGCTCCTCGGTGCCCGAGACGAAGAAGCGGAAGATCGGTTGGCCGAGGCGTCGGCGATCGCCCGAAGCGTCGACAGCGACGGCTGCACCCGTCCCCCGCTCGATCTGACTGATCGCTCCGGCGGTCACGCCGCTCAGCCTTGCGAGCTCGATGCCCGTGACGCCGGCGGCCTCGCGGAGCGCTCGGACCCTCGCTCCCAGCTCTCGCTCGGACCTCGAAGCGGGCCGAGCGGCGGGAGCGGTGGTTGCCATGTCCGTCTCGGTCATCGTTGCTCCTTTAGGCTTGATAAACGTCTATAGCAGGAGCGACGGTCGGTCGATCTCGGATCGATCGTCACCGCCTCCGCTTGAGACGCTGGTCGAGCCCACCTACCCGGAGCGTTCGATCGTTCGCTCGGTCTCTCCTCGAGGCACGATCGGTTGGCGGGGACACCAGGTCCAGGTGGGAGCGCGATGGATCGGCGCCACCGTTCAGATCGTCCCCGTCGGTCAGCTCGTCCACATCTACTGGGGAGAGACCTTGGTCCGGGTGCTCGCCCCCGATCCGAACACCTACTACATCGGCATCAGGCCGAGAAAGGGCTACCTGCAAAGACCGCTGTCACATAGGTTCCCGGTACGCGGTGTCACGCATCTCGCCGGAACAAACAACCGGGGAGAGGGGCAACGACTCCACGATTTCGTCAGCGTCACCTTCCGGGGAGTGTTGGTAGGCGATCAGGCGTGGATCGCCGGTGCCAACACGCTCCGTCGGGACGAGAGCTTGACGAGCTCGATCGGGCATCCATCGCACGCCGGATGGCCCTCACGCACGACGAGGCTTCCGGTAGCCGTCGCGTCGCACCTTGGCGTGCCGGGCATTGCCGACGCGCCGCCGACCGGTAGCATGGCCTGCGTTCCGACATGGTCGACGGCCTGCTGCTGCGCGCAGAGGGACTCTCCTTCCGGTACCCGAGCGGCACGCTCGCGCTCGAGGA
>JBMDWR010000258.1:0-1145 GCA_048594645.1 Actinomycetota bacterium | reverse complement strand
TTGGTCGTCGGCCGGTACCCGGGGAGATCCACCGACTCGGGCCAGCGCCAGGTGATCTCCTGGAGCTGAACGTCCTTGGGGACGTCGATGAGCACCGGGCCGGGGCGCCCGCTCCGGGCGATGTGGAACGCCTCGCGGATCGTCTCCGCCAGCTCGTTGGCGTCCTTCACCAGGAAGTTGTGCTTGGTCACGGGCATCGTGATCCCGGTGATGTCCGCCTCCTGGAACGCGTCGTTGCCGACGACGGGGGTCGGGACCTGGCCCGTGATCGCGACCATCGGGACCGAGTCCATCTTGGCGTCGGCGAGGGCCGTGACGAGGTTGCATCCGCCGGGCCCCGACGTCGCGATCGCGACGCCGACCCTGCCCGTCGCCCACGCGTACCCCTCCGCGGCGTGTCCGGCGCCCTGCTCGTGCCGGCACAGGACGTGTCGAACATCCGAATCGAGCAGCGGGTCGTACGCGGGCAAGATCGCCCCGCCGGGGATGCCGAACGCGAGGTCGACGCCCTCGCCCTCGAGGGCCTTGAACAGCGCCTGCGCGCCGGTGACCCTCACCGCGCCCCCACGCCCGCCGGGCGCTCCTCGACGGGGCCGGTCTCGACCCGGCGCACCGTGCACCCCAGCCGGTGGGCCAGGTTGCGAGCCGCACGCTCGAACTCCCACGGCGTCCAGTCCCGGCGTCTGGTGGTCATGCCGCCCTCGTCCATGCCGCCCCCGAAGTCGAAGCCGGCGTCCAGGTAGGCGACCTCCTCGCCGAAGAACCGATCGAAGTGCGATCGATCGGCCGCGTCGGCGACGTCCATCGTCACCTGTCCGGGGCCCTCCCATAGCACGCTGGCGACGGTGTGCCCGTCCCGCTCGAACTCGTACCGCATCCGTCTCTCCTTCCGTGTCTTTCGGTCGATCCCGGTCCCGACTTGGGCCTCGGCTCGTGCGTGGGGTACAAAAAGCCCCTCGCTGGGCGAGGGGCATCTGGCGCGGGTCCCGGGCCTGTCTCGGCCCGGCCGCGCCTACGCGATAAGTACGAGAGCCTGCGGTCCGGTCTTCGTCCCGTCCTCGAACATGGTCCGGCCAGTGTACGGCCGGCGCTATCGCTGTCAACCCGCCAGATGGGTGACAGGCATCACGGGGCCCAACCGACAC
>JBMDWR010000257.1:0-13990 GCA_048594645.1 Actinomycetota bacterium | reverse complement strand
GACGACCGCGACGAGGAGCCCGTTCGGCCCTATCACGGGAGCGCTCACCGAGCCGACCCCGGGCTGCCGTTCGCCCACGCTCGACGCCCATCCCCGCGAGCGCGCGAGCTCGACCTCGTGCGCGAACCGCTCCGGCTGTGCGGCGCGCCGGACGACCCGCTCCGGTCGCGTGGAGAACGCCAGGAAGATCTTCGCCGCCGAGCCGGCGGTGAGCGGCAACGACGCCCCGACCGGCACGATCGTTCGAAGCTCGTTGGGCGACTCGACGGCGTCGATGCAGACGCGGACGTCGCCCGAACGCACGAACAGCTGTGCGCTCTCGTGGGTCTGGCGGACCAATCGTTCGAGCACCGGGTGGGCGAGGTCCCGGAGCGGCAGCTCGCGAACCGCCTCGGACGCCAACCGCAGCAGGCGCGGGCCGAGCCGGTAGCCGAAGCCCGGCCCGTGATGCGCGAGGAAACCGTGAGCCTCGAGCGCACGGATCAGGCGATGCGCCGTCGACCGCGAGAGCCGCGTCGCCTCGGCGATCTCCGTGAACCGGTACGCCCCGCCCTCGACGGCCCACAGGACCGCGAAGGCGCGATCGAGCGTCCCGACCTCGGACACGCCGGAGTTCCGTATCGTGAGATGTTGTTCCGACATACGGAACACAGGGTAGACGGACCGACGCCCGCCTGCCACGATGCGGACGTGAACGTGCCTCGAACGCTCGCGGAGAAGGTCTGGGAGCGCCACGTCGTCCGGCGGGCGGAGGGCGAGCCCGATCTCCTCTACGTGGACCTGCACCTGGTGCACGAGGTGACCAGCCCTCAGGCGTTCGAGGCGCTGCGGCTCGCGAACCGGACCGTCCGAAGGCCCGAGCTCACCGTCGCGACGATGGATCACAACGTCCCCACGATCGCGGGGCCGGTGGATCCGATCAGCACGAAGCAGATGGAGGCGCTCGCGCGGAACTGCGCGGACTTCGGCATCACGCTGTTCCCGACGGGTCATGCCGGTCAGGGGATCGTCCACGTGATCGGCCCGCAGATGGGCCTCACGCAACCCGGGCTCGTGATCGTCTGCGGCGACTCGCACACGAGCACGCACGGCGCGTTCGGAGCCCTGGCGTTCGGGATCGGGACGAGCGAGGTGGAGCACGTCCTCGCCACCCAGACGCTGCCACAGCGCCGACCCGGGACGATGTCGATCGTCGTCGACGGAGACCTCGCACCTGGCGTCTCCGCCAAGGACATCATCCTGGGCATCATCGCGAGGATGGGCACGGGGGGCGGCGCCGGCCACGTGCTGGAGTACCGAGGGAGCGCGATCACGTCCCTCTCGATGGAGGGCCGGATGACGATCTGCAACATGTCGATCGAGGCCGGGGCACGCGCAGGGGTGGTCGCGCCGGACGACACGACGTTCGCATACGTCGAGGGCCGTCCGCACGCTCCGAAGGGCAGGGACTGGGAGGAAGCGCTGGAGGAATGGCGTTCGCTGCCCACCGACGAGGGAGCGACGTTCGACCGGCAGGTCGTGATCGACGCAACGATGCTGCGGCCGCACGTCTCGTGGGGAACGAACCCGGGCCAGACCGTGACGATCGACGACGCGGTTCCCGAACCGTCGGACGAGACCGACGAGCGGGCCCTCACCTACATGGACCTGCGACCCGGGACGCTGATGCGCGAGATACGACCGGACACGGTCTTCATCGGCTCGTGCACCAACTCACGGATCGAGGACCTCCGCGAGGCGGCCAGGATCCTCGAGGGCCGCTCGGTCCGCGAGGGACTGCGCGCGATGGTGGTTCCCGGCTCGATGCTCGTGAAGCGCCAGGCCGAGGAGGAGGGGCTCGACACGATCTTCAAGGCGGCGGGCTTCGAGTGGCGCGACGCGGGCTGCTCGATGTGCCTGGGCATGAACCCCGATCAGCTCTCGCCCGGCGAGCGGTCGGCTTCGACCAGCAACCGCAACTTCGAGGGGCGTCAGGGCAAGGGTGGCCGAACCCACCTCGTGAGTCCCGCCGTCGCGGCGGCCACCGCCGTCGCCGGGCACTTCGCGACGCCGAAGGACATCGGGGCATGAGGCCGTTCACGACGCACACCGGGCGCGCGGTCCCGCTCGGTCGCGCCGACGTCGACACGGATCAGATCGTCCCCGCCGAGCACCTCAGGCGGATCGAGCGGACGGGGTTCGGGCGGTTCCTGTTCGCCGAGTGGCGCAAGGACCCCGGGTTCGTGCTGAACCGTCTCGAACACGACGGCGCGTCGATCCTGCTCGCCGGTCCCAACTTCGGCAGCGGCTCCAGCCGGGAGCACGCGGTCTGGGCGCTCGAGGACGCCGGCTTCCGCGTCGTGATCGCGCCCTCGTTCGCCGACATCTTCCGGAACAACTGCTTCAAGATCGGGCTGCTCCCGGTGGAGCTGCCGCAGGCGTCCGTGCTTTCGCTGATCGACCGCGTGCGGATGGACCCCGCCACCGAGATCACCGTCGACCTGAACGCACAGACGGCCACGTCAGACGGCTTCGAGGAGCGGTTCGCGATCGACCCGTACACCCGCTGGCGGCTCCTCGAAGGCCTCGACGACGTCGGGCTGACGCTCCGCCACGCGGACGAGATCGACGCGCACGAACGCGCACGCCCGTCGTGGCTGCCGGTAGTCACACGGGGCTAGACCTATCGGCCGCGTGACCAACCACCGAACGGTCTAAAGCGCCGCTCGGGCAGGGCCGATGCCTTAGGAGCCATGTCGAGCCCAGAGCACCTCGACCCGGTCGTCCCCGGCCACCATCGAACCGATCGCCTGCGCCCCCGCGAAAGCGACCTCCAGCGACCCACGATCGTCAAGGCAGACATGAGGTCCCGGGCATGGCTCATCTACCTGTCTGCCGGCTCGCTCGCGTTGCTGATCTTCCTCTTCGTGCCGGGGATGCGGCAAGGCTGGTTCTTCAACCTCGTCGCGCTATCGTCCCCGATCGCGATCGTGATCGCGGTCCGCCTCTGGCAGCCGAAGACGCAGATGCCCTGGTACCTGTTCGCGATCGGGCAGGCGTTCTTCGTGATCGGCGACGTCATCACGTACAACTACGAGCGCTTCTTCGGCGCCAAGCTGCCGTTCCCGTCGACGGGGGACATCGCGTACCTCTCCGTCTACCCGTGCCTCATCGCTGGCCTGCTGATGCTGATCAGGCGCCGGAACCCCGGTCGCGATCGCGAGAGCTTCATCGATTCGCTGATCGTCGCGATCGGCGTCGGGGTGATCTCGTGGGTCTTCCTGATGGCGCCTGCGGCGGCGGACTCGGCTTCGACGATGATGCAGAAGCTCGTCAGCATGGGTTATCCGTTCATGGACCTGGTGCTGCTGATCGTGGTGGTGAGGCTGGTCATCAGCCCCGGCGAGCGGGGACTGTCCTTCTACCTGATGCCGGCGGCAGCCTTCGCGCTGTTCCTGATGGACTTCGGCTACAGCTACATGTCGGTGCAAGGCCTCGTCTACGACCAGTCCGGGTACCTCGAGGCGGGATGGGGCACGTTCTATCTGCTCTGGGGCGCCGCGGCCCTGCACGAATCGATGCGCAACCTGTCGGAGCGCGCGCCCGAGGAGGAGTTCCGCATCACGCGCGGCCGTCTCGCGCTCCTCGGCGCGGCGTCGCTAATCCCACTGGCGGTCGGGGCGATCCAGCTCCTCCGCGGTGAGCACTCGGACCTGTGGGTCATCACGATCTCGACCGCCGCGCTCTTCCTGCTCGTCGTCCTCCGCATGTCCGGGGTGGTCCGCAAGCTCGAGCTGACCTTCGACCGCGAGAAGGCGCTGCGCGGAGCCGGAGCGGCGCTCGTCACCGCCACGAACCGGCAGGCGATCTACTCGGCCGCGATGCGCGCGATCGGGACCCTCGCCGCAGAGGGACATACCCGGCTGCTGGACTACCCTCCACCCTCTCCCGCACACCGGTACACGGTCGCCGCCACGTCCGAGGGCGGGGAAGAGCTCCTCGGCCGGTCGGTGCAGCCGGCCATCTCGGACCGTGAACGGCAGGTCCTGCTCGCCCATCGCTCGATCCAGGTGCCGGCTACGCCGGAGCACCTGGAGTCGCTCGCCCTTCCCCAGGAGACCACGTGGATCATCACGATCCCGTTGTTCATGATGGGAGAGCTGAACGCCCTGCTCGTGGTCGGCAACCCGGACAAGATGGCGCGTTCGACGTGCGACGGGCTCGAGGCCCTCGCCTCCCAGGTTGCGTTGGCGCTCGAGAGCGCCGCGCTGACCGAGGGGTTCGTGCGCCGCCAGAGCGAGGCACGGTTCTCGTCGCTGGTACAGAACTCGTCGGACGTCGTCATGGTGGTCGATGCGGACTCGACGATCCGCTACATCAGCCCTTCGGTCGAACGCGTGCTCGGGTACGGAGCGAGCGAGCTCGAAGGGACCAAGCTCACGGTCCTGATCCACCCGGACGATCGAGCCGCCATGCTGCAGTTCCTGACCACCAGCGGCCGCGACGGTGAGGCGCACCCGATGCTGGCCGAGTTCCGGATGCGCCACCGCGACGACGTCTGGCTGCATGCCGAGACGCTGCGAACGAACCTCCTGCACGACGAGAACGTGCGCGGCATCGTTCTCAACACCCGCGACGTCTCCGAACGCAAGGCGTTCGAGGAGCAGCTCGCGCACCAGGCCTTCCACGACGCCGTCACGGGTCTGGCCAACCGCGCCTTGTTCAAGGACCGCGTCGAGCACATGATCGAACGTCAGGCGCGCGACCGCCTTCCCGTGTCGGTCCTGTTCATGGACCTCGACGACTTCAAGACGATCAACGATTCCCTCGGTCACGCCGCCGGGGACCGCCTCCTGAGCGAGGTCGGCGAACGACTCAAGAGCTCGCTGCGCCAGGCGGACACCGCCGCACGGCTCGGAGGCGACGAGTTCGCGATCCTGCTCGAGGACGGGGGCGACGGCGTCGACGCGGCCGAGGTCGCATCGCGGATCCTCGCGGCACTCGAGGGTCCGTTCCACCTAGAGGGCAAGGAGGTGTTTGTCCGGGCGTCGATCGGCATAGCGACCGCCGATGCCGAGCCCAGCGGCCCGGAGGCCGCCGAGGAGCTCCTGCGGAACGCGGACGTGGCGATGTACATGGCGAAAGAGGCCGGCAAGGGCCGGTACCAGGTGTACGAGCCGACGATGCACGACACGGCTCTCCAACGCCTCGAGCTCAAGGCGGACCTCCAGCGCGCGGTCGATAACGGAGAGTTCGTGCTCCACTACCAGCCGGTGATCGAGCTCGAGGCCGGCCGCATCGAGGGGCTCGAGGCGCTGGTGCGCTGGCAACATCCGGCGCGGGGTCTGGTGGCGCCGCTCGACTTCATCCCACTCGCCGAGGAGACGGGGCTGATCGTCCCGATCGGTCGATGGGTCCTGCGCGAGGCGTGCACCCAGGCGCGAGCGCTCCAGGAGCGCTACTCGCTGATGCCGCCGATCCACATGGCCGTCAACCTGTCGGCGCGACAGCTCCAGCGGCCCGAGATCGTCGGCGAGATCGCGGAGACGCTCATGCAGACGCGTCTGGATCCCGAGCGCCTCGTCCTGGAGATCACCGAGTCCGTGATGATGCGGGACATGGACCTATCGATCCAGCGCCTCGCCGAGCTGAAGCAGCTCGGCGTCCGCCTAGCGGTGGACGACTTCGGGACCGGCTATTCCAGCCTCAACTACATCCGCCGCTTCCCCGTCGACATCCTCAAGGTGGACAAGTCGTTCGTGGACGGCGTGAACGAGGGCGGCGAGGAGTCGGCCCTGACGGCGGCGATCATCGATCTCGCCGGGATCCTGCACCTGCGGCCCGTCGCCGAGGGGATCGAACGGGCCGACCAGCTCGAGAAGCTGCTGGCCCTGCGATGCGCCCTCGGTCAGGGCTACTACTTCGCCAAGCCGCTCACGCTCGCACGTGTCCACGAGCTGCTCGCCACGCGTCAAGCGCTCGCCAACAGGGAGCCCGAACTCTCTTCCTAGCCCAGCGTACGCTCGGCAGCCTCCCCCACGGGGTCTCGCCGGCGTCCCCCGCGGTGAGCCTATGGGCAGGTTCCCCGGCCAGTTGATCGGACGCGAAGATCACCACGGCCGTGCGCGGACTCGTGACGACCATGCCGGACGCCCGCCGTCTCTGAGCTCCAGACGATCCTCGGCACCCTGTTCCCCGCGCTCGAGGACGAGCAGACGCCTGGAGGCGGCTCGGACCTCATCGGTGACCCGGCCATGGGCACCACGTGGAACCACCGGACCACACGAACCGCGCCAGCTAGCCTTACAGCTCGAGCCGGTACCGGACGGTAGGACGCATCTCGCAGTCGACGCGCTCGCTCGTCACGGCACCATCGGGCTTCCAGCCGGCGATCTCGTAGAAGCGTCGGGCGCGCTGGTTGGTCTCCAGGACCCAGAGCGTGGCGGCGGCGAACCGTCGCTCGCGCAGGTCCTCGAGCGCGTGCTCGAACAGCATCCGGCCGACGCCCGTGCCCACGCGTTCTGGGTCGAGGTAGATCGCATACACCTCGGCCGTCCGCTCGTCCGCGTCGGCATCCTCGCTCGGTCCCGTGGTCGCCCAGCCAACCACCGAGCCGTCGTCCTCGGCGAGCCACGTCCTCCATGTCTCGCGCGGGTCGGCGAGCGTCGTGCGCCACTGCTCGGCCCGGTCCTCGGCGACCAGGCCGTCGAGGTACGCATCGCTCAGCTGGCCGCGGTAGGCGGACCGCCACGCACGCACGTGGAGCTCGGCGAGGGCGTCGGCATCCGCGGGTCGGGCCTCGCGGATCGTGAGCGGCATGCCGCTCAGGTTACCGCCCGGTCCAGCTCGGCTTCGTCGTCCTCTCGAGGATGCATCAGCCCGAAGAGGTAGCCGTCGACGAGCGCTTCCCAGGACGCCTCGATGATGTTCTCGGAGACGCCGACGGTGGTCCACTCACGCTGCCCGTTCGACGTGTCGATCAGCACGCGAACGACCGCGCCCGTCCCGCCGGTCTGGTCGAGGACGCGAACACGGAAGTCCTCCAGCGTGATGTGCTCGAGCTCGGGGAAGTCGTTGGCGAGCGCCTTGCGCAGCGCGTTGTCCAGGGCGCCCACCGGTCCGTCGCCCTCGGCGCTCTCGATGTGCCGCGTCCCCTTGGTCACGACTTTGACCGTCGCCTCCGCGAGCGGCGGCTCGTCGTCGCCGACACGCTCCTCGACGTGGACGCGGTAGCTGTCGATCTCGAAGAACGGCTGGCGCCAGCCGGCCGCCCGTCGCATCAGCAGCTCCAGCGACGCGTCCGCGACCTCGAACGTGTACCCGCGCGCCTCGCGGTCCTTGAGCTCCGCGAGCATCGCGGCCACGGCGTCCGGACCGAGCTCCAGACCGAATTCCCCGGCCTTCATGCGGATCGTGGCCGCGCCGCCCAGGTCGCTGGCCACGACGCCACGCCGGTTGCCGACCAGGGCGGGGTCGACGTGCTCATACGCGAGCGACAGCCGTTCGACACCGCTGGCGTGCAAGCCGGCCTTGTGGGTGAAGGCGTACCGACCCGCGTATGGCTGCCGCGCGTCGGGCGCGACGTTGGCGACCTCCGCCACGTAGTGCGCCACCTCCGTGAGCCGCTCGACCGAGCCGTCCGGCAGGCAGTCGGCGCCCATCTTCAGGACGAGGTTCGCCGCGATCGGGATCAGGTCGGCGTTCCCGGTGCGCTCGCCGTACCCGTTCACGACGCCCTGGACCTGGAAGACACCCCGCTCGACCGCGACGAGGGAGTTCGCCACTGCGCATCCGGCGTCGTTGTGGACGTGGATGCCGAGCGGCGTCGTGACGGCGTCTCGGACCTCCGTCACCGCCAGCGCGACCTCGTGAGGGAGCATCCCACCGTTGGTGTCGCACAGGACGAGCCGCTCGGCGCCGGCCTCCTCCGCCGCCCGGAGCACGCGCACGGCGAACGCCCGGTCGCTCCGGTACCCGTCGAAGAAGTGCTCCGCGTCGAAGAACACGCGCCTGCCTTCGGCACGCAGGAACGTGATCGAGTCGCGGACCATCGCGACGGCCTCGTCCAGAGTCGTCCGGAGCGCCCCCGACACGTGAAGGTCCCAGGCCTTGCCCACCAGGCAGACGACCTCGGTACCGGCGTCGAGCAGGTCGCGCAGTACCGCGCTCGCCGCAGCCGACTCCCCGGCCTTGCGCGTCATGCCGAACGCCGTGAGCGTCGCGTGCTTGAGCGTCTCGCCCGTCGCCAGGCGGAAGAACTCCGTCTCGCGCGGGTTGGCGCCGGGCCACCCACCCTCGACGAACGGAACGCCGAGCTGATCAAGCTTGTGGAGGATCCGCAGGCGGTCCTCGATCGAGTACGAGAACCCGGTCCCCTGCGCCCCGTCACGCAGCGTCGTGTCGTACAGCTCGACCTTGCGGCCGTCGGGCGGGGCGGCCGTGATCTGGCTCACGCCGTCGCCCCTTCGACGACGAGGTCGCCGACCTCGGAGGTGGAGTAGCCCATCTTGCCGGCACGCATCGAATGCAGCTTCGAGCAGGCGAACCGGATGCCGGAGAGCACGCGTTCGGCCGCGCTCTCCTGCCCCAGCTGCGCGAGGAGCATCTGCACCGCACCGACGGCCGCGAGCGGGTTGATCGTCCCCTTCCCCGTGTGGTCCGGAGCGGTCCCGCCGATCGGCTCGAACATGCTCACGCCGGCCGGGTTGATGTTGCCGCCTGCCGCGATCCCCATCCCGCCTTGGATCATCGCGCCGAGGTCCGTGATGATGTCGCCGAACATGTTGTCGGTCACGATGACGTCGAACCGCGACGGCTGATCGAGGAAGTAGATGCACGCGGCGTCGACGTGCACGTAGTCGTGCTCGACGTCGGGGTACTCGCGGCCGACCTCGGCGACGACGCGTTGGTACAGATCGCCTGCGAACGTCAGCACGTTGGTCTTGTGGACGAGCGTGACCTTGCGCCCGCGGTCGGGGCGCATCGCGAGCTCGAACGCGTACCGGACGATCCGTTCCACCCCGTGTCGCGTGTTCACCGACTCCTGCAGGGCCACCTCGAACGGCGTCCCCTTCCGGTGGAAGCCACCGCCACCGGTGTACAGGCCCTCGGAGTTCTCGCGGACGACCATCATGTCGACGTCGTCCACCGGATGGCTCGGCACGAGCGTCTCGACGCCCGGATGACGGACGATGGGCCGGAGGTTCACGAACTGGTCGAGCTCGAACCGGATCCGCAGCAGCAGGTCCCGCTCGAGGATCCCCGGGCGGACGCGCGGGTCGCCCACGGCGCCGAGCAGGATCGCGTCGACGTGCCGGAGGCGCTCGAGCTCGTCGTCGGGGAGGACCTCGCCGGTCCGCAGGTACCGCTCGGCGCCGAGGTCGAACTCGACCGTCCGCACCTCGAAGCCGTCTCGGACCGCGTCCAGGACCTTCAGCGCCTCGCCGACGACCTCCGGCCCGGTGCCGTCGCCGCGGATCACGCCGATCGCGTAGCCGGGCGTGCTCACGGCGTGACCTTCTCCCCGGCCGGCTCCGACGCCTGCGCCTCCTGCTGTGCCTCGGCGGCGGACATCAGCATCGCGCGGTTCACCGCCGCGAGGTACGCGCGCGCGCTCGCCTCGACGACGTCGGTGGCGACACCCCGGCCGGTCACCCGGCGACCCAGCGCGTCGAGCTGCACGACGACGTCCCCGAGCGCGTCGGTCCCGCCCGTCACGGCCGAGACCGTGAACGAGACGAGCCGGCCCTCGATGCCGGCCGCCCGCTGGATCGCGCCCATCGCCGCGTCGATCATCCCGTCGCCCATCGCCGACTCCTCGATCTGCTCGTCGCCCTTGCGCAGCCGAACGCTCGCCGTCGGCGACAGGTGGGTCCCTCCTCCGACCTGGAGCGCCTCGAGGACGAACACGTCCTCGGCCGCCGCCCCGAGCTCCTCGGAGACGATCGCGGCGAGGTCCTGGTCGGTGAGCTGGATCTTCCGGTCGGCGAGCTCCTTGAACCGCCCGAACGCGCGGTTCAGGTGCTCCGGATCGAGCTCGATGCCGAGCTTGTCGAGCGCGTCGGCGAACGCGTGGCGGCCCGAGTGCTTGCCGAGCACCAACCGGTTGCCCTCGAGGCCGATCTCGAGCGGGTCCATGATCTCGTAGGTCGCCCGGTTCGACAGGACGCCGTGCTGATGGATGCCGCTCTCGTGCGCGAACGCGGAGGCGCCGACGACCGCCTTGTTCGGCTGGACGCTGTAGCCGGTGGTCATGCTGACCAGCCGCGAGGTGCGCGTGACCTCCTTGAGGTTCAGCCCGTGCGACACGCCGAGCGTCTCGCTCCTGGTGCGCACGATCATCGCGACCTCTTCGAGCGAGCAATTGCCGGCCCGCTCCCCGATGCCGTTCACGGCCACCTCGACCTGCCGCGCGCCGCCCACGATCCCCGCGAGGGAGTTGGCGACGGCGAGCCCGAGATCGTTGTGGCAGTGCGTCGAGATCACGACGTGGCCGGGAACGGCCTCGCGCACGGTCCTGACCAGCTCCCCGAACTCGTGTGGCATGGCGTAGCCGACCGTGTCAGGGACGTTGATCGTCGTCGCGCCGGCATCCACGGCGACCCTGAAACACTCGAGCAGGAACTCGAGCTCGGTGCGGGTCGCATCCTGAGCGCTGAACTCGACGTCGTCCGTGTACCCGACCGCGAGCTTCACGCCGTCGCGGATCGCGTCGAGCACCTGTCGCTGGCTCATCCGCAGCATGTCCGTCATGTGGATGTCGCTCGTCGAGATGAACGTGTGGATGCGCCAGCGCTCGGCGCCCTTCAGCGCCTCGGCGGCCCGATCGATGTCTCCGGGCGTGACGCGGGCGAGGGCCGCGATCACCGGGCCCCGCACGCTCGAGGCGATCTCGCGCACCGCCTCGAACTCCCCGTCGCTCGAGATGGGGAAGCCCGCCTCGATCACGTCGACCTGGAGGCGGGCCAGCTGCTCCGCGATCTCGACCTTCTCCGCCTGGGTGAGCGCGATCCCGGGAGCCTGCTCCCCGTCGCGGAGCGTGGTGTCGAAGATCCATACTACGTCTGGGTCGTTAGCGTTCGCCATCGGGGACCACCTTCTCGTCTGAGTGCAGCCAGGGCATCATCGAACGCAGCTCGCGGCCGACCGTCTCGATCTGCGAGCCGCGCGCCTCACGGCGCAGCGCGAGGAAGTGGGGGAAGCCGGCCTCGGCCTCCCCGATCCACTCCTTGGCGAACGAGCCGTTCCGGATCTCGGACAGGACCTGGCGCATGCGCTCGCGCACGCCTTCGTCGACGACCCGCGGACCGCTCCGGTAGTCGCCCCACTCGGCCGTGTCCGAGATCGAGTAACGCATCCACGAGAGCCCACCCTCGTAGATGAGGTCGATGATCAGCTTGAGCTCGTGCAGGCACTCGAAGTAGGCGATCTCGGGCTGGTACCCGGCCTCGACGAGCGTCTCGAACCCGGCCTCGACGAGCGTCGACAGCCCGCCGCACAGCACCGACTGCTCGCCGAACAGGTCGGTCTCGGTCTCTTCCGAGAACGTCGTCTCGATGATGCCGGCGCGCGCGGCGCCGATGCCGGCGCCGTACGCGAGCGCGCGCTTCAGCGCCGTGCCGGTGGCGTCCTGGTGCACGGCGACGAGGGCGGGCGTCCCGATCCCCTCCTGATACGTGCGGCGGACCAGGTGGCCCGGCCCCTTGGGCGCGATCATCGTCACGTCGACGTCGGCTGGGGGCATCACGGTCCCGAAATGGACGGAGAACCCGTGGGCGAACATCAGCATGTTGCCTGCCTCGAGGTTCGGCGCGATGTCGGAGGCATAGACCTTGCCGTGCGCCGTGTCGGGGAGCACGACCATCGTCACGTCGGCCTCGGCGACGGCCTCCCCCGTCGGGCGGACGGCGAGGCCCGCCTCCTCGGCCCTGAGCCACGACGACGAGCCCTCGCGCAGGCCGACGCGGACGTCGTGGCCCGAGTCCCTCAGGTTCTGGGCGTGCGCGTGCCCCTGGCTGCCGAACCCGAGCACGGCGATCCTCTGTCCCGAGAGCGCACCGGGGTCGGCATCCTCGTCGTGGTAGATCGTGGCCATGGGTGGGGTTCCGCCTTTCGTCTCCCGGGGCGCTCAGACCCCGCCGCCCGTCCAGTCCGGCTCGCTCGCCCCGACGGCTCGGAGCCTCGCCGCCCGCTCCCTGATCCCCTTGTCGCCTCGGGCGAGCGCGATCCGGCCCGTCCGCGAGAGCTCGACGACGCCGAAGTCCCCGAGCAGCTGGAGGAGGGCCTCGAGCTTCTCTGGCTTGCCGGTCGCCTCCAGCGTCAGCGTTCGTCGCGTGACGTCCACGACCGTCGCGCGGAACACCGTTGCGATCTCCATCACGCGCGGCCGAGCCTCGCCGTCGGCCCGAACCTTCACCAGCATCAGCTCGCGTTCGACGGCCTCACCCGGTTCGTGCTCGAGGATCTTGATGACGTTCACCAGCTTGTTGAGCTGCTTCGTGACCTGCTCGAGCGGCTTCATGTCGACCTGCACCACGATCGTCATGCGGGACAGCCCGTCATCACTGGTCGGGCCGACCGCGAGCGAGTCGATGTTGAAGCCGCGGGCCGCGAACAGGCCCGCCACGCGCGTGAGCACGCCGGGCTTGTCCTCGACCAGCACCGAGATCGTGTGCAGGCTCATGCGACCGGCGCTTCCGCTGGGTCGTTGACGGGCCGCAGTCCCTCCGGCCCCAGGATGATGTCGTCGTTGCTCGCGCCCGCCGGGACCATCGGGAAGCACATCTCCCGGGAGTCGACCCGGAAGTCGATGACGACGCTCCGGTCCTCTATCGACAGGGCCTTCTCGATCACGGCGTCGACCTCGTCCGGGTGCTCGGCCCGCAGGCCGACGCAGCCATATGCCTCCGCCAGCTTCACGTAGTCGGGCACGTCGTAGGACAGGTACACCTGCGAGTAGCGCTCCTCGTAGAAGAGCTCCTGCCACTGACGAACCATGCCGAGGTGCGCGTTGTTGATGATCGCCGTGATGAACGGGATCTGCTCGGCCGTCGACGTCGCGAGCTCCTGGCTGGTCATCTGGAAGCAGCCGTCGCCGTCGATCGCGATCACGCGGCGGTCGGGCCGACCGGCCTTCGCGCCGAGCGCCGCAGGCACGGCGAACCCCATCGTCCCGAGCCCGCCGGAGTTGACCCACGTTCGCGGCTCGGTGAACCGCCAGAACTGCGAGGCCCACATCTGGTGCTGGCCGACGCCGGCCACGACGATCGCGTCTCCCTTCGTCAGCTCGTGCATCCGCTCGATGCAGAACTGCGGCTTCAGCGGGCCGTCGGCGGGCTGGTCGTACCGGTACGGGTACCGCGTCTTCCAGTCGCTGAGCCGTTGGAGCCACTCACGCCGGTCGGGAACGACGCCGCCCTCATCCTGACGACGGCGCAGCTCCGCGTGCAGCTTGGCGATGACGTCCCGACAATCGCCGACGATCGGGATGTCGGCCGTACGGTTCTTGCCGATCTCGGCTGGGTCGACGTCGACGTGGATGATCTTCGCGTCCTTGGCGAACGAAGACAGCTGCCCGGTCACCCGGTCGTCGAACCTGGCCCCGAGCGCGATCAGGAGGTCCGCCTTCTGCATCGCGGTGACTGCCGGATAGCCGCCATGCATCCCCGGCATCCCCAGGGCGAGTTCGTGCGTGTCGGGGAACGCCCCGCGGGCCATCAGCGTCGTCGTCACCGGCAGCATGCCGTCGGTGGCGAGCTTGAACAGCTCCTTGTGCGCATCGGCCTTGATCACGCCGCCGCCCACGTACAGCACCGGGCGCTTGGACTCCAAGATCAGATCGACCGCCGAGCGCACCTGCTTCTGGTTGCCTTTGGTCGTCGGCCGGTACCCGGGGAGATCCACCGACTCGGGCCAGCGCCAGGTGATCTCCTGGAGCTGAACGTCCTTGGGGACGTCGATGAGCACCGGGCCGGGGCGCCCGCTCCGGGCGATGTGGAACGCCTCGCGGATC
>JBMDWR010000256.1:0-5461 GCA_048594645.1 Actinomycetota bacterium | reverse complement strand
GCTCGAGAACAGGACGGCCACGCCGGTCGACGCGATCTGCACCAGCACCTCGGCGAGGGATCCGACGCCGAGCGGATCCAGCCCGCTGAACGGCTCGTCCAGGACGGCGAGCTGCGGTTCGTGGACCAGCGCGGCTGCCAGCTGCACGCGCTGCTGGTTCCCGTGGGACAGCTCCTCGAGCCGGGCATCCGCCCGGTCGGCCAGACCCAGCCGCTCGAGCCACGCCGCCACGGCCACCTTCGCCGCGTCGCGCGTCACGCCCGAGAGCTCGGCGAGGTACGTGAGCTCCTCGCCGATCTTCATCTTCGGATAGAGCCCGCGTTCCTCAGGCATGTAGCCGAAGCGCGCGCGCTCCGCCGGCCCGACCGGGCCGCCGTTCCACCGGACGTCGCCGCGCTCGGGTCGGACCAGACCGAAGATTGCCCGCATCGTGGTCGTCTTGCCGGCGCCGTTCGGTCCGAGGAAGCCGACGATCCGTCCCGGCCGCACCCGGAAGGAGGCGCCGTCCAAGGCGACCACGTCTTCGAACCGCTTCGTGAGGTGGTCGATCTCGAGCATCGCGGGTCATCCTCTCGCCTCGAAGGGTACGCGGCAGGCGGGTGGCGACCAGGGCCGGGGGCCTCAGGGCATGAGGGTCGAAGACCCTCGGTCAGCCGGCGCGCGATGCCTGGCGTCGGTGACCGAAGGAGAACGGCACGACCGCGATGTCGACGTGCTCGTACCGGCCGAGCGCCCGAGCGATCTTCCGGCTCGTCCGGTCGTGCAGGAGCCGCTGGCGCAGCTCGGCGTACTCGCGGCGAGGCATGACGACCGTGATCTCGGTCCGACGGCCCGCCATCTCGGCGACGTACCGCTCCAGCGAGCGCGCCACGTCGCGGTCCCAGCATTCGATCACGTCGAGCGGGACGGGCAGGCGCAGCTCCATCCAGCGCCGGATGATCTCCTGCTCACGTTCGCGATCCAGGGCCGCGTGCACCGCCCACACGTCCGTCGCGCCGAGCGCGAGCGCGTACCGAACGGCCCTGATCGACGCTCGGTCGACGCGGTCGACCAGCACGATGGCGCGATGGCTGAGGCGCGGAAGAACGCGAAGCCGCTGGTAGCCGTTCAGCGCCTCGGTCACCACGTGCCCCGGTCCCGGGTGATCGTGGATCAGCGTCATGCGAGCGTTGCGGAACGGGAGCAGCGCCCTGGTGAGCCGAGCGGTCGCGATCCGGTGGAGGATCCGTTCGAGGACATCCATCGTCGCGGGGCTCGGGATCACGACGTTGACGTCGGCGTCATCCGGGAGCGAGCCAACGTACTCGGCGACGGACGTCGGGACGCTTCCGCCGTTCCCGATCGCCTCGAGCGGAACGTCGATCCCGAGCTCGTGCCATCGTCGCTCGAGGGCGTCGGAGGAGCCGTCCCTCCGGAGGTGGACCGCGTGCACGGGTCCCGTTCGGATCGTCTTCGCGTACTGGAGGGCGTGTATGGCCGCGCGATCGAGCTCGTCCACGACCAGCACCGTCACCGGGCGCTTGGGCGGACGATGGACGAAGGGCGTCAGGCGGTCCTCGAGGTCCGCGTGCTCCTGCTGGTACCTCTGGTTGGTTCGCGTGAGGATCCAGACCGCGACCGGCACGAAGACGATCACGGCCCACGCACCGTGGGTGAATTTCGTCACCGCGATCACGACCGCGACGACCGCCGTCGTCACGGCGCCGATGCCGTTGATCGCGAGGCCGCGTCGCCATCTGGGCTCCTTCACCCGGAGATGGTGTCGGGCCATCCCCGCCTGCGACATCGTGAACGACGTGAAGACGCCGATCGCGTACAGCGGGATCAGCCGGTGCACGTCGGCCCGGAAGCCGATCACGAGCGCCGCGGCGACGACCGCGAGGGCGATGATCCCGTTCGAGAAGACCAGCCGGTGACCGCGCGTCGTCAGCTGGCGCGGGAGGAACCGGTCGGTGGCGTGGAAGTTGGCCAGTCGCGGGAAGTCCGCGAACGACGTGTTCGCCGCGAGGATCAGGATCGCCGTCGTCGCGATCTGGAGCATGAGGAAAAGCACGAACCCCAACGTGCCCGACCCGAAGACGGCCCGGCCCACCTGTGAGATGACGGTGCGCGTCTCGGCCGGCACGACCTCGAGGTGGACCGCCAGGTACGAGAGCCCGAAGAACATCAGCCCGAGCAGCCCGCCGAGCCACATCAGCGTCGTTCGGGCGTTCCTCCACTCCGGCGGGCGGAACGCGGGGATCCCGTTCGACACCGCTTCGACGCCCGAGA
Organism: Actinomycetota bacterium; assembly: GCA_048594645.1. Taxonomy (GTDB): domain Bacteria; phylum Actinomycetota; class UBA4738; order UBA4738; family HRBIN12; genus DASSJM01. The sequence continues at coordinate 3,190 of JBMDWR010000256.1, read as the reverse complement.
GCGCGGCGCCGCCCGACGCGAACGCGTGCAGTACCAGGAAGATGCCGATCGCGCCCGTCGTCTCGCCGACGTCGCGGGGCACCGCGAGCGGCTCGAGCGAACCGGTGAGGATGCGCGCGACCCCGGTGACGAGCAGGAGCAGCATCATCCCGATGAAGTAGTAGGTCGGGACCATGAACATGCGTCCGGACTCGCGCACGCCACGCAGGTTCCCCCACGCGATCAGCCAGATCGCGGCCACGGACATCCACACGCGGTACGGATACAGCGCCGGGAACGCCGAGGTGATCGCGGCGATCCCCGCCGCGGTCGAAACCGCGACGGTGAGGACGTAGTCCGTGAGCAGGGCCACTCCTGCGATCTGCGCGGGCACCGGACCGAAGTTGTCCTTCGTCACGATGTAGGCGCCACCCGCGCTCGGGTACGCCTTGATCGTCTGGCGGTAGGAGAAGAGCAGGATCGCCAGGACCACCAGGATTCCGCCCGTGACGGGCATCACGAGGCCGAACGCCGCGACGCCGACCACGGGGACCATCACCTTGAGGATCTCCTCGGTCGCATACGCCACGGAGGACAGCCCGTCCGAGGCGAACACCGCAAGCGCCGTCGGCTTCCCGAGGCGCTCGTGAGCCAGGTGGGAGGTCGGCAGCGCCGGGCCGAGGACCGCGCGCTTGACGAGATACCCGAGGCTGCGCGGACGGGGGCCCGTCGTCCGCGTCGACGGGTCTTCTACCAGCCGCTCTGTGACCTCGGCTTCCCGGGTCGCCTCGTGCGTCTTCACCCTGATCGCCTCCACGACGGAGCATGGGTCCGGTCGCGTAAGCGAGGCGTGAAAGAGCGCCGCGCCGCCGTGAAGATCGCGTGAAAGCGACTAGCGTGGACGCGTGAGTCGGTTCCTGCGCGCCGCACCGGCTTCCCGGACGAGGGCGGCCGTCGCAGCCATCGCGTGTCCGACCGCCGCGACGCTCGTCGCGCTTCCGCTCCGTGACTTCGGGACGGTGACCTCCGCGTCGCTCTACCTGCTCGCCGTCGTCGCGGCGGCGTCGCTGGGCGGGATCTGGAGCGGCCTCGGGGCGGCCCTGCTTTCGTTCCTCGGGCTGAACTACCTGTTCACGCCGCCGCTGCACACGTTCCGGATCGCGAAGGTCGAGGATCTCGTCGCGCTCCTGATGTTCCTCGCGGTCGCGTCGATCGTCGGGCTGCTGCTCGCGAAGGCGATCGAAGAGCGGACGCGTGCGACGCGTCGTGAGCAGGAGACCCGCCTGCTCAACCAGTTCTCCACGACGCTCCTGAAGCAGGAGCCGCTCGACCGGTTGCTGCGTGAGCTCGCGCGCGTGCTCCTTGTCCCGTTCGCCCTCGTCCGCTCCGAGATCCACGTGGAGCGCGATCCCACTCTCGACGTGGCGGTCGAGATGCCGCGCGGCGACGGTGGGGGTGTGCCCGTCACGGTCCCCGTCACCGTGCGAGGCGAGCCGGCGGGATCGATCGTCGTCGTCCGCGGGGCCACGGCGGGACCGCTGGAGGGTCCCGATCTCGCCCTGATCGAGTCGTGCGCGAGGCAGATCGCGATCGCGATCGAGCGTGAGCGTCTCGATGCCCAGGTCCGCGAGGCAAGGCTGTCATCCGAGACGAACGAGCTGCGCGCTGCGCTGTTCTCCTCGGTCACGCACGACCTGCGGACGCCGCTCGCCTCCATCAAGGCGGGCGCCACGAGCCTGCTCGACCCCGCTGCGACGCACGACGCCGAACAGCAACGCGAGCTGCTCGAGACGATCGCGCAGGAGACGGACCGGCTGAATCGGCTCCTCGGCAACATCCTGGATCTCGCGAAGATCCGCGCGGGCGCCCTCAGCCCGACGAAGGCGCCCACCTCGATCGAGGACGTCATCGAGTCCGTGCTGCACCGGTTGTCCTCGGAGCTTCAGCATGTCCGCGTGCGCACGGTGATCCGGCCGGAGCTCCCGGACGTTCTGATGGACCCGATGCAGATCGATCAGGTCATGACCAACGTCCTCGAGAACGCCGCTCGGTTCTCGCCGGCGGGTGCCGAGATCACCGTCGCGGCGTCGCTGTGGCATGCGTCGATCCAGGTCCGCATCGTCGACCAGGGTCCCGGCGTCCCCGCCGACGAGCGCGACCGGGTCTTCGAGCCGTTCTTCCGGCGGGACGCGGACGGCCGGACGGCGGGAAGCGGTCTCGGCCTCGCGATCGCTCGCGCGATCGTGCTGGCACACGGAGGCAGGATCTGGATCGAGGGCGCGCCCGGAGGCGGGACCGCGATCGTGTTCGAGCTGCCGACGCGCGACGTCGTCCCTTCGCCCCAGGAGCCGTCGTGAAGCGGATCCTCGTGGTCGACGACGAGCCGCAGATCCGTCGCGCGCTCCGAACGAGCCTCCAGGCGCACGGCTACGAGGTCGAGACCGCCGCGAACGGGGAGGAGGGCGTCGAGGCGGTCGCCGGGTCAACGCCGGACCTCGTCTTCTTGGATCTCGGGCTACCGGACCTGGACGGGACGGAGGTGCTTCGGCGTGTCCGAGCCTTCTCGACGGTCCCGGTGATCGTCGTCTCGGTCCGGGAGCGGCAGGCCGACAAGGTCGCCGCGCTCGACGCCGGCGCGGACGACTACGTGACCAAGCCGTTCGGCATGGATGAGCTCCTCGCCCGCCTTCGGGCGCAGCTCCGAAGGGTGCACCCGGAGGAACCGGCGCCGCCGCTCCAGCAGTTCGACGACCTGGAGGTCGACCTCGCCCGCAGCTCGGTCAAGATGGGGGGCGACCTCGTCCACCTCACGAGGACCGAGTACGCGCTGCTCGAGGCATTCGTGACGAACGCCGGGAAGCTCCTGACGCATCAGTGGCTGCTGCGGACCGTGTGGGGCCGAGGCTATGCCGAGGAGAGCCAGTACCTGCGCGTCTACGTTCGGGCCCTCCGCAGGAAGCTCGGCGACAGTGCGGCGGCGCCACGCCTGATCCTCACCGAACCGGGCGTGGGCTACCGGTGGATCGCCGAGCCCACGTAGGCGCGCCGGCCGGATTGACGTCTCGAACGGGCCGATGGGACACTGGCCCATCCGGCGGTGCGCCGGGAAGGAACGAGGAGGAGCCCTGGCGGATCTCGAGGTCGGCGCGGTCATCGACGGGACCGTGAGTCGCATCACCCCGTACGGCGCCTTCCTGACCCTCGAGGGCGG
>JBMDWR010000255.1:0-1560 GCA_048594645.1 Actinomycetota bacterium | reverse complement strand
CCACCAACAAGCTGATAGGCCGCGGGCCCATCCCGGACCGTCGGAGCTTTCCCGGCGCGAACATGCGATCGCGCCGGAGTATCCGGTATTAGCTCAGGTTTCCCTGGGTTATCCCGGTGTCCGGGGCAGGTTGCCCACGTGTTACTCACCCGTTCGCCGCTCTCCCCTCAAGAGGGTTACCCCTCCTGAGGTTCCCGCTCGACTTGCATGTGTTAGGCACGCCGCCAGCGTTCGTCCTGAGCCAGGATCAAACTCTCCGTAGAGAACCGTGATCCGGCCGAAGCCGGTTCGGGTTCGTTCTGGAAAGTCACCTCCCCGGGCAAGCACTCCCGGTTCGGCTCCTGTGTTGCTTTCGTACGACCGTCCTCCGGTCGGCACGACGAACCGCACCTTCCGGTTGACGGGGAAAACGCACTGGCTAGTTAGGCACACTGTTCAGTTCTCAAGGTGCGAGCATCGGACCCCGAGGAAGTCTCCAAAGAGAGGGGTCCCGCGCGGCCCATCACGATAGGCACGCGAGAGAAGAGTGTCAACAGGGACCACTCAACCGCTATCCAACTGAGCTAGATGGTAGCAGGTCCGAGCACCTGCTGAACCGCCACCTTGAGCGGGCGTCGCGCAGGCGTGAACGGCAAGGATCCGCAGACATCGGCCCTCGCGCGGCGAACGAGACGCGGTGTATGTTCGAGCAACAGGCGGAACCCGCCGCCGACCCCGTCGGCGCCATGGTCAGTCATCCGAACGAGGCGAGGTGGCGGGGCAGCTGATGCGCCGCCCCGACGCGCCGCCCCCTCCTCCGCCTGCCGGCGCGAGAGCAGCCGGTCCGGGGCCAGACTATGATGTCTCGACGTCAAGGTATCTGGGTCCGGTCGACGCCGGGTGGGGGCGCGTGGCGAACGAACGCAAGAAGGCCTCACGCATAGCCGTCGACATCGGCGGCACCTTCACCGACCTCGTGCTGGTGACGGACGGTCGCGTCGAGGCCAACGCGAAGGTGTTGACTACGCCCGGTGACCCTTCGGTCGCCGTGGAGACCGGCATCACCCGCCTGCTGCAGCACGCGCCCGCCGATCAGGTCACCGAGGTCGTGCACGGCACGACGCTGGTCGCCAACGCCCTGATCGAGCGCAAGGGCGCCTCGACGGCGCTCGTCACGACCAAGGGGTTCAAGGACACGATCACGATCCGACGTGAGCTCCGGTACGACCTGTACGACCTCTTCCTCGAGATGCCGGAGCCGCTCGTCCCCAGGCGGCTGCGCTTCGAGGTGGACGAGCGGATCCTCGCCGACGGGTCGGAGGACCGGCCGCTCGACGCGGACGACGTTCGCAGGATCGCGCGAGGGCTGAAGCGCCGCGGCGTCGAGGCGGTCGCCGTCTCGCTGTTGCATGCGTATCGCTCCGCCGAGCACGAACGGAAGGTCGGGTCGATCTTGCGTGAGGAGGCGCCAGGCGTCGCCGTCTCGCTCTCGAGCGACGTGTCTCCCGAGCTCGGGGAGTTCGCCCGGACGTCGACCGTCATCGCGAACGCCTACGTGCTTCCGCTGATCGACGCGTACCT
>JBMDWR010000254.1:0-1122 GCA_048594645.1 Actinomycetota bacterium | reverse complement strand
TGGATGTGCGCGATGTGGTGCCGAAGGTCGTTGGGGCCGTTCGCCCGCCGAGCGGCCTCGAACGCATCGAGCGCCTCGCGGACGGCGCGCTCCCCGATCGCGTGCACGTGGACCTGGAACCCCAGCGCGTCGAGCCGCGTGACGGCGTCCTTCAGGACCTCCGGATCGACGAACGACTTCCCGCGGTTCTCCGTCGGTCGGCCGTCGGCGTCCAGGTACGGTTCGAGGACCGCCGCGGTGAAGTTCTCGACGACGCCGTCCTGCATGATCTTGACGCTCGTCGCGGCGAACCGACCGGCGCGCCCGCGTTCGCGGGCCGCGAGCAGCTCCTCCACCTGCTCGAGTCCTCGGTGCCGGTCCCACCACAGCGCGCCGATCACGCGGGCGGTGAGCTCGCCCGTCCCGGCGAACGCCAGGTACGCATCCAGCGTCGGATAGTCTCCGCCGACGATCGCGTCCTGCCACGCCGTGATCCCGAGCGCGTGCAGATGCGCCTGCGCCACGCGGAGGCCCTCGATCCACTCGGTGGTCGTCACGGGCGGTACGTGGGATCCGACGAGGCCCTGTGCTCCCTCGTGCAGCGTTCCGGCCGGCTCGCCGGCGTCGTCCCGAACGATCCACCCGTCGGCGGGGTCGGGCGTCTCCTTCGTCACGCCCGAGATCTCGAGCGCCGTCGAGTTGGTCCACGCACTGTGTCCGTCCCGGCTCGTCAGGAACACCGGCCGGTCCGGCACGACGGCATCGAGCACTTCCTTGGGCGGATTGCCGCCGGGGAACGTGTCCATCGACCAGCCTCCGCCGACGATCCAGGGGTCATCCCGGTGCTCGGCGGCGTACGTCGCGACGATCCGCTGGTACTCCTCCGCCGAGTAGGCATCCGAAAGGTTGCAGCGCAACAGGTCCAAACCGGCCGACGGAGGGTGCACGTGGGCGTCCTGGAACCCCGGGAGAACGACCCTCCCGCCGAGGTCGAGGATCTCGGTCCTCGAGCCGACGAGGTCGCGGATCTCGCTGTCGGTCCCCACGGCGACGATCCGGCCGCCCTCGACGGCCATCGCCTGCGCCCATCTGCGAGCGGCGTCCACCGTGTAGACGGCGCCGCTCACGAGCGCGATGTCGGCG
>JBMDWR010000253.1:0-4533 GCA_048594645.1 Actinomycetota bacterium | reverse complement strand
TGCTGCATGAGCTCGAGCTTGAGCGTGAGCCGGCATGGCATCCCGAACGCTCGCGGCTCGAGCGTGACGACCGGCGTCCTCCGCACGTGATCGCGGATGCGATCGTGGGCGGCCAGGACGTCCTCGCGGCCGATGATGGTGATCAGCACGAACGCGTCATCCGCATGCGATCGAGACCTCCGGGTACTCAGGGGTACACGGTACCGCGCGCGAACGACGTGGTTTGACACCCCGTTTGGGGCGGACCTACCGTTCGGGACCGAACGACCGTCCGTACGCATCGGGCTGGGGAAAGGGGTCGGCACGGGCTCCACGACCACGATCGAGGGCGTCGAGGTCTCGACCGAGCACTGGATCGGCGGCGAGCGCGTGGGCTCCTCCGGCACGTTCGATGACGTCTCGCCGATCGACGAGCAGGTGATCGCGCAGGTCGCGCGCGGCGGCGCCGCCGAGGCCGGCCGGGCCGTCGCGGCCGCGCGGACAGCGTTCGGCACGTGGGGCCGGACGTCGCCGGCGGACCGCGCGAAGGTCCTGCACCGGGTCGCCGAGATCGTCGAGGAGCGCGTCCCCGAGCTCTCGGCGGTCGAGACGCGGGACAACGGGTCGCTGCTGCGCTCGCACCTGCGGTCGGTGATGCCACGCGTCGCCCGCAACTTCCGCTTCTTCGCGGAACAGCTGATGGAGCTGGGCGAGGAGGCGTTCGAGATGAACGGGTTCGTGAGCCGGACCGAGTGGGACGCGTCCGGCGTGACGGCGGTGATCACGCCGTGGAACGCGCCGCTGATGCTCGCGACGTGGCGGATCGCGCCGGCGCTCGCCGCCGGCAACTGCGTGGTCGCGAAGCCTCCGGAGTGGGCGCCGCTCACCGCGTCGATCCTCGCGGACGTCACCCGCGAGGCCGGCATGCCCGACGGCGCGTTCAACGTGGTCCAGGGGATCGGAGAAGAGGCGGGCGCCGCGCTCACGGGCCATCCCGACGTCGACCGGGTCGCCTTCACGGGCTCGATCGAGACCGGCAGGCTCGTGGCACAGGCCGCCGCCGCCAACCTCACGCCGGTCTCCCTCGAGCTGGGCGGCAAGTCGCCGTTCGTCGCGTTCGCCGACGCCGAGCTGGATGCGGTCGTCGAGCAGGCGGTGAACCAGTTCGACAACGCCGGGCAGGTGTGCCTCGCCGGCACGCGTCTGCTCATCGAGCGCTCGATGCGCGAGGCGTTCGTCGAACGGTTCCTGGACGCGGCGGGCGCGATCCGCCAGGGGGACCCGCGCGACGATGCGACCGACATCGGACCACAGATCACGAGGGAGCACTTCGACCGAGTCGACGGGTTCGTCCGGCGCGCCGAGGCCGAGGGCGCCCGCGTCCTCCTCGGCGGCGGACCCAACGAGGAACTCGGCGGGCTGTACTACCGGCCCACGTTGTTCGGGGAGGTCCCGGACGGCGCCGAGATCCTTCGGCGAGAGGTGTTCGGGCCCGTCCTGACGCTCCAGACGTTCGACGACGAGGACGAGGCGATCGCGCTCGCGAACGACACGGAGTACGGGCTCGCCGCGATCGTGTACACGGGCGATCGGGCACGCGCCGAACGCGTCTCCGAGCGCCTGGTCGCCGGCACCGTCTGGGTGAACTGCTTCTTCGTGCGCGACCTCCGTGCGCCGTTCGGCGGCGCGAAGTCGTCTGGGGTCGGCCGAGAGGGCGGCGTCTACAGCTTCGACTTCTACGCGGACGTGAAGAACGTCTGCATGGCTCCCTGGGAGGGATCGGATGGGTGAGATCGTCGGCGCGGCACTGGTCGCACACGTCCCCACGATCATGCTGCCGGAAGAGGTCCGGCTCGAGATCAACGAGGGGAAGGAGATCACGCTCGTTCCCGGCCTGCACCGGATGAAGGCCGAGTGCCTCGACCGGCTGAAGCCGGACACTGTCGTCGTGTTCGACACGCACTGGGAATCCACGTTCGAGCACATCGTCACCGGACACGAGCGCAGGCAGGGGAAGTTCACGAGCCACGAGCTGCCACGCGGCATGAGGCAGATCCCTTACGACATGCCGGGCGACCCCGAGCTCGCAGGGCTGATCGCGGCACAGGCGGAGGATCGCGACGATTGCTGGATCCTCGCGAGCGACGACCCGTACCTTCCCATCTTCTACGGGACCGTGAACATCTGGACGTTCCTTGGCGACCCCGAGACGCGGTGGATCAGCGTCGCGATCAACCAGACGTGCGACACGGACGACTTCCTGCTGTTCGGCGAGCTGATCGGCAACGCCGTCGCGCAGAGCGACCGGCGCGTCGTGCTGCTCGCCTCTGGTGGGATGACCCATCGGTTCTTCAACTTCAAGGAGCTCCGGCAGCGCGAGAGCCAGAAGGCGCCCGACAACATCTACGACATCGCGTACTACGAGTCCGACATGAAGGTGCTCGGCATGCTCGAGAAGGGAGACCACGCCGGGGTGATCGACGGGATGCCCGAGTACCGCAAGGCGTATCCGGAGGGTCACTTCGGCCACTACCTGATGATGGCCGCGGCGCTCGGAGGTCGGTCGTGCACGGCGCCCGGCGAGCTGTTCAGCGAGTACGAGGCCTCGGTCGGAACCGGCCAGGTGCATGTGTGGTTCGAGCGGCCGAACGACGGGTGGACCGCTTGATGCGGACGCGTCGGGCGCTGCGGTAGCGTTCGCACGTACGAACGGAAGGGGGGGCCGTGGAACAGGAACCGTCGGTGGTGACCGAGGAGTACGAGCGCCTCGGTGGCAAGAAGCTCTCGCTGATCGACGTCCTCGCGCAGTCGGTGGGGTTCGTCGGTCCGGTGTTCGTCGCCGCATTCATCATCCCGTTGATGTTCGGCTTCAACGCGGCGGGCCGCGGCGCCGGGACGTCGGCGGGGCTCGCGGTGTTGCTCTCGGCGATCGGCGTCTTCGCTCTCGCGTGGATCGTCGCGGTCTACGCGAGGAGGATCCATGCGGCCGGGTCCCTGTACGACTACGTGTCCCAGGGACTCGGGAAGACCATCGGCGCGGCATCCGGATGGCTCTACTACGGGGGTACGATCATCTTGACCACCGCCCTCGGCGTGCTCTTGGGCGGCTACGTGCACGACATCCTGCTGCCGGCCTTCGAGGTTGGTCCCTTCTTCCCGATCTGGGTCTGGGACGCGATCTTCGCCGCCGGGCTGGCCGCCGTGCTCCTGTTCGGCGTCCAGATCTCGACGCGCGTCCAGCTGACCTTCGCGCTGATCTCGATCGTTGTCGTCCTGATCTTCCTCATCACGGTGATCGCGGACCTCGGGGCTGACAACGACATCGCCAAGGCGTTCGACCCGACGCCGGACCCGGGCGGATTCAGCGGCATCCTGTTCGGCGTCCTCTACGGCGTCCTCGCGTTCGTGGGGTTCGAGACGGCCGCCAACCTGGCCGAGGAGACCGCCGACCCGAAGCGGTCGATCCCCCGGGCGGTGCTGGGGGCGGTCGCCATCGTGACGGTCTTCTATCTGATCGCCGCTTACGTCGAGGTGGCCGGCTTCGGGTTCGACCTCGGCACGATCCTCGATCCGGCGGTCGCGACGGCGCCGCTGTTCGCGTTGGCCGACCCGAGCAGCCCGTACGGATCGGAGTTCTGGCTCAAGATCGTGCTTCTGGTCGTCCTCCTGGACATGCTGGCCGTGTACGTGGGCGCCGCCGTGGCCTCGACCCGTGGCACCTTCGCTCTCGCCCGTGACCGCCGGCTGCCGGCTGCGTTCGCGACGGTGTCGAGGTTCGGGACGCCGACGGGCGCGATCGTCGTTCTGATGGTGGTCCAGGCCGTGCTGATCGTCGTCGCCGAGGCTAACGACACGCTGCTCGCGCTGCCGGACCTGCCCCACTACTTCTCCGTGTTCGCCTGGGGCGCGACGTTCGGCGCGTTCGCGTTGCTGGTCGTCTACTTCCTCATGTCGCTCGGCGGCCTCGTCGGCCTGACCGAGGCCGCGGGCCGTGGCGGCGTCGTCCTGGCCGCGATCGTCGGCATCGTGGTCACCGGGGCGGCGATCTTCGGCTCGTTCTACAAGGTCCCGAGCCCGACGATCCTCGCGCCGATCTACGCCCTCATCTGGGGCGCGATCGGGCTCGTGTACATGCTGCTCGTCAAGGGACGCGAGCCGGCGAGCGAGGCGTTGCCCGACCTTCGCGGCTGAGATGTCGGACGGACGAGCCGGGGCGGCGCCCCGGCTCGTCCTCGTCCTGACCGAGAACTGGATGGTGTGGTCGCCGCACGACCTTCGGGGCGTCGTCCGCGCGGCCGTCGAGGCTGAGCAGGCCGGGTTCGACGCCGTCATGGTCAGCGAACACGTCGTGCTCGGCCCCGGCTCGGACGCCGAGGGCCTTCCGGCCAACCCGCGCGACTACGCGCTTCCCGCGAACCAGGACCCGTCGATGCCGTGGCCCGATCCGCTGGTGCTGCTCGCCGCCGTCGCCGCCGTCACCGAGCGCGTGCGCCTGGTGGCCGCGTCGGTGATCGCTCCGCTGCGGCACCCACTGCTGCTGGCCAAGCAACTCGC
>JBMDWR010000252.1:0-5326 GCA_048594645.1 Actinomycetota bacterium | reverse complement strand
GGCCGTCGAGCGGATCGTCGCCGAGCACACGGTGGCCGACGTGACCGCGACGATGGAGAGCAACGGCTGGCACATGCCGATGGAGAAGAACGATGGCTCCGCGAAGCTCGCGGCGCTCGCGACGCAGGTGGCGGGTGAGCTCGGCTTCGACGTCCAGGACACCTCGACCGGGGGCGCATCGGACGCCAACACGACCTCGGGCGCCGGCGTGCCGACGCTCGACGGGCTCGGGCCGATCGGCGGTGACGACCACGGCCCCAAGGAGTGGCTCGACCTGTCGAGCGTGGTTCCTCGGGTCGCGCTGCTCGCCGGCCTGATCTCCCGGCTCGACGCCACCTGAGCGCGGACGACGAACCAGACCTGAGAACGTTGCCACCCGAACGAGCGAGCGGAACGAGGGAGGTGCCGGTGGACATCACCACCGTCCGGTTCGACAAGCCGGAGGACCTGAACGTCATCGTCGGCCAGTCGCACTTCATCAAGACCGTCGAGGATCTGCACGAGGCATGCGTCAACGTTCCCGGGCTGAGGTTCGGCATCGCGTTCAACGAGTCGAGTGGTCCCCGGCTCGTCCGTCGCAGCGGCAACGACGACGAGCTCGTGGACGTCGCCGTTCGCAACGCCGAGGCGATCGGCGCCGGACACGTCTTCGTCGTCGCGCTCCGCGACGGTTTCCCGATCCACGTGCTGAACGCGATCAAGGCCGTCCCGGAGGTCTGCCGGATCTTCTGCGCCACGGCGAACCCGCTCGAGGTCGTGGTGGCCGAGTCCGAGCAGGGCCGAGGCGTCCTCGGCGTGATCGACGGGGAGCCGCCCGCGGGCATCGAGACCGACCAGGACGAGACCGAGCGCAAGGAGCTGCTCCGCCGCTTCGGCTACAAGCTGTAGCGAGGCCGAGCCTTCCCAGGTCCTGCCGTCGCTCTACTCGCGCGTCGTGACCTTCGACGCGCGCGTGTACGCGCCGGGCGTTCGTCCGCGGGACCGCGCGAGACGCCACGCGAGCAGCTGGCTCGGGATCACGCCCACCGCCGACATCAGCGCCCTGTCGAGGTAGCCCGTGGCGACCGGGCGCGCGCCCTTCGGCGCCTCGCCGTCGGGCGTGACCACGAGCACGGCCGCGCCCTCGGAGACGAGGTCGGCGGCGAGGCCCAGATCCAGACGCCGGGTCTCGGGCTCGGTCGCCATGACGATCGCGGTCATGTTGGGCCCGGCGAGCTCCAGCGGGCCGTGGCGGAACAGGCCCGACTCGACGGACTCGGCCATCACGCCGCTCTCCTTGAGCACGAGCGCCCCGAGCTCGGTCGCGGCGCGAGCCGGGCCCCGGCCGAGCAGCACGATCACCTCGCGGTTGCCGTGCCATCCCTCCAGGTCCGTCGCGAACGCCTCGGGATCGTCCAGCAGGCGCTCGGCCGATCGCGCCGCGCCCTCGGCCGCCGTCCGCGTGCGGTCCACGGCAGTGTCCACGCTGTCGCCGGCGAGCAGCCACCCGAGGCCCGAGAGCGTGGACATCGCCGCCGCGAACGTCATCGTCGACGGCCCGGATTCGTGACCGGCCCACGTGTCGAGCGCGACGTCGGCTCGGCGGGCGAGGTCGTTGGACGTTCCGTTGGTGATGGCGACGACGAACGGGCGCGTCCGTTGCTTCCGGAGCTCGTTCGCCAGACGGACGATCTCGGCGCTCTCGCCGGACTGGCTGACCACGACCGCGAGCGTCTGCGCGTTCAGGATCGGCCTGCGGAAATGGAGCAGCTCGGCCGCGTCGACCAGCAGCGCCGGCACGCCGCGGGCGGCAAGGTCGTTCACGGCCGGGTAGCAGGCGTCGTACGAGCTCCCCATCCCCGTGAACACGATCGTGCGCGACGTCGCGCCGGCCTGCCGGATCCGTTCGAGCTCGTCGCGCTGGTCGACCAGGGCGGCCGCGGCCCGCCGCATCGCGTCGGGCTGGCCGGCGATCTCGATCAGGAACGGGTCGGGCGTCCCGTGCAGCGATCTCATCGCGCGGAGTCTACGGCCGGGCGGCCGCGAGCGACCCGCGCGGCCTCGTTCGCCTGCGGAGACCCGTCCCTACGGCTGCTCCGTCCGCACGCAGCGGACGGCTCGCTCCGACGCGTCCGCGAACGCCGGCTGGCCGTCGGCCGGGACCCACCTCCACCTGTAGCTCGACGCCCTGAGCGTCAGACGCAGGACGCCGAACCCGTCGGCTTGCCCCCTGACGAGGTTGTTGGGGAACGTGGTCCCCGGAAGCGGGTACAGGTTGGCCCCGCCGGTGCCCACCACGAACTCGCGGATCCCGCCCGTCCGGTCGAGGTTGCCCTGTGGATCCTGGGGTCTCCACCGCTGGTAGTTGTGCGAATGACCGTTCAGCACCACGTCCGCGCGCGCCGCGTGCAGCAGCTCCCACAGCGGACGAACGGCCATGCTCGCGCCGCTGCCCGTCGAGAAGGAGAACAGCGGATGGTGCCAGTACGCGAGCGTGCACGGGTACTCCGTGTCGGGATGGGTCGCGAGCTCCTGCTCGAGCCACGCGTACATCAGGTTCCCGAGACCGGGGTTGGCGGGGTTCTCGGCGGGCCCGCACCCTCCGGACGCGAAGCACAGCTCGGAGTTGAGCGAGATGAGCCGCCAGCACGGGGCGTTCGGGCACGCGCCGAGGTCGAACGCGTAGTAGCCGAGCCCGTCGGGCCCCTTGACCCGCGGTCCGAAGTACCGGAAGTAGCCTCTCGGCCGGGACGAGGGATCGTTGCCGTGCTCGTGGTTCCCGGGCGACGGCGAGATGTTGCCGAACGCGCGCCCCCAGTTGGGATGGAAGTAGTTGGTGTACGCCGCGTACGAGCCCTCGTCGTACTGGTTGTCGCCCAGCAGGAGCACCTCGGCGAGCCCCGGGCTCCTCACCAGTTTGGCGGTGTCGTCGTACTGACACAGGCCCGGCGTGGACGAACCGTAGGGCGGGTTCTCGCAGGCGATGTCTCCGGCGGCGGCGACCACGTACCGTGTCCGGACCGGGCCGTCGGCGGCGCGTTCGTGCCGGGGGCGGACCGTGCGCGGCCGGAGCGGCTCGGCGGCCTCGGCCGTGATCACGATGCCGGCGAGCCCGACCACGGCGAAGACGGCGACCCACCTGCGCATTCCATCCATGCTAGCGACCGCCGTCGAGATAAGGGATTCGTTACCAGACCCTGAACATTCCCGGCGCGTCGCCCGGTCGGCGGGTGAACCCGTAGCGCACGTAGAGGTCCTCGACACCCTTGGCGGCCATCAGACCGGCGAACGAGCCGGGCGCAGCCGCCGACGCCAGGTATCGCATCACGGCGTCCATGATCCGCCTGCCGAGCCCGCGACCCTGCAGCTCCGGCACGACGATCACGTCCTGGACGTAGAAGTAGATCCCGCCGTCGCCGACCACACGACCGCACCCGACCGCTTCGCCGTCGCGCTCGAGCACGACGGAGAAGAGCGATCGTGGCAGCGCGGCGCGGACGCGGTCGTCGGCGATCTCGTTCCATCCGACGCTCGCACGAAGGCGTCGGTACTCCTCGGGCGTGGGCTCGCGCTCGACCAACTGGATCGTGTCGCTCATCGGTCGAAGTCTACGGACGCGGTCGAAGGGCACCTCGCGTTCGACCTGTACCCTCTCGCGGATGATGAACGTCCGAACGGTCGTCGCCGTCCTGGCAGCGGTGCTCGGTCTCGCCGCGTGCGGGGACGAACGCGCGGCGACGCAGGCGTCGCCGGTGCCGACCGCGGACGCGTCGCCGACCCCCGCAGCGGCCTTCCCGTCGTACTCCGAGGCGGACACCCTGCAGATGTCGGAGCCGGTGGCGTTCCGAGGCGCGGACGGCGTTCGTCTGGAGGGGCGTCTGTTCGCTGGGGACGGCTCCCGCGAGGTGGGCGTCGTCCTCGGACACATGCGGCCCGGCAACCAGGCCGACTGGTTCGGGTTCGCGGCGTTGCGGGCCGACGAGGGCTACGACGTGTTGACGTACGACCGGCGTGGGGTGTGTCCGGGAGGCGATCTGGGGTGCTCCGGCGGCAGGGCGACCGAGCCGGGATGGCGAGACCTCGCCTTCGCCGTCGACGTCCTTCGAGACGCAGGAGCCGGCAGGGTGGTGGTCGGCGGCGCGAGCCTCGGAGCGATGGAGTCGTTGTTCGCGCTCAGCCGCGGCCTCGACGCCGACGGGCTGATCTGGATCTCGGGCGTCGACCTGTACGGCGGCGTCCCCGTCGTCGAGCAGGTTCGCGACGTCCGCGTCCCGAAGCTCCTCGTCACGGGCGAGTTCGATAACGACGCCGTGACGCTCGGGCCCGAGGTCGAGCGCGCGGCTCCGGCACCCGCGACCGTGCTCGTCCTGGACACGGGCGAGCACGGAACCGAGATCCTCGGGTTCGGCGAGCCTGCCGTCGCCGATCAACTGCGGCAGGCGGTGCTGGACTTCCTCGCCACGGTCTGACCGGCGGCCATCGGAGCGGCTGCCGTCCCCCGGATGGCCGTTTAGGCTGGAGGACGAGGTGGACGCGATCCGGTTGCTCCCGTGCTCGAGCGCCGCCGGACCGAACCGGTGACGGCCGCTCACGAAGGCAGGCTCGACGACGTCCTGTTCCCGGGCGCGTCCGAGCAGGACGTCTCCGCTCGCATCGAGCGGCTCCGATCGTTCAACCTCGTGATGGGGTTGATCCACGCGGCCCAAGCCGTAGTGATCCTCGCGCTGTCCAACGACTTCGCGATCCCCATCGTCACGCACGCGCTCACCGGGCCGCCGGGTTCCCCGTCGGAGACGATCACGCTGTTCGATCTCCGGATCGGATGGGGCGTCGCCGCCTTCCTGCTGATCTCGGCCGTCGCGCACCTCCTGATCGCGACGCCCGGCATCTTCCAGCGGTACCGCCGGATGCTCCTGATCGGTCGCAACGACTACCGGTGGATCGAGTACTCGCTCAGCGCGTCGCTGATGGCCGTGCTGATCGCGCTCATCACCGGGATCACCGACGTGGCGGCAGTGATCGCGATCTTCGCGGCGAACGCCGCCATGATCTTCTTCGGGCTGGTCCAGGAGCGGTACGAACGTCCGGGCGGAAGCCTCCTCCCGTTCTGGCTCGGCTCGATCGTCGGCGCGCTGCCGTGGGTGGCGATCGCTATCTACCTCGCGGGCATCGGCACGGACGTGCAGGCTCCCGGATTCGTCTACGCGATCTTCGTCTCGCTGTTCCTGTTCTTCATGTCGTTCGCCGTGAACATGTGGCTCCAGTACCGCAGGATCGGCCGGTGGAGCGACTACCTGTTCGGTGAAAGGGTGTACGTGCTCCTCAGCCTCGTCGCGAAGTCCGCGCT
>JBMDWR010000251.1:0-9387 GCA_048594645.1 Actinomycetota bacterium | reverse complement strand
GAACCGACGCTTCTTGGGCCGGACGTGATAGCGCGCCTTCTGACGAAGGGTTTCCGCCAATGCCTCGGGGTCGATGTGCAGCCGCGAACTCGAGCGGATAACGATATGGCCGAGCTCGTCCACCTCGAAGGTGGCCCCGGGCAGGATGGCGATGATCTTCGCCCGCAGCTCGTCCAGTGTCATCTTGCTCACCTCGTCCGCATTGTGCAGGAGCGCCCTCAACGTGGACTTGTGGTCGGGTTCCGGGAGCTTCTCCTGCTCCTCTTCGAACCGTTCGTATCCGTTCCGGGACATGTCGTTCCCCTGCACATCGTCGATGAACGAGTACTTCCGCATGGTCCCTCCTACCTGACTCCTCGGCTTGAGATCCTTTGCTACTTGATGAGACGCACCCCTTCGGCGATCGCCGTGTCGCCGGGCGAAGACATCAGAGGTGTGTGCCAGGTCACTCCGATGCAGGA
The DNA here is from genome assembly GCA_048594645.1 of Actinomycetota bacterium. Classification (GTDB taxonomy): domain Bacteria; phylum Actinomycetota; class UBA4738; order UBA4738; family HRBIN12; genus DASSJM01. The sequence goes on along the minus strand of JBMDWR010000251.1, from coordinate 8,926 downwards.
GTAGCTGCCGTTCGGCGGGACGAGGATGCCGTCGCCGCAGGTCTGCTGTGTCGTGTCGATCGGCGGGGGATCTCCCTGGCCACCGTTGCCACCGTTCCCGTTCCCGTTGCCGTTGCCGGGGTCGGTCGCGACGTCGCTCCAACTCTTCTGTTCGACGCTGATGATCGTGGCCTGCGCGAACCCCTCGACGTAATAGAACTTCCCAGACGGTTCGGTGATGGCCGGGTTGGTCAGCGGGAACCATCGAGTCAACCCCGTCAGCGTCGGCCACGTCTGGGCGCTCTCGCCCGGCACCTTGCACGACCACGCTGGGGCGCCGTAGACGTACCCCGGCATGCCGATCCCGGCGATCTGATCGCGGAGGAGGTTCGTGCCGCCCGCAGAGCTGCAATCCATCATCAGCGGGTCGGTCCCCACCGGATACCAATCGGTCAGACTGAGATACCCGAACTGGCCCCCTCCGTTGTGGTCGTTGTCCATCAGGATGTAACACGTCTGACCCGGCGTCGGGTCGGGGATATCGCACGACGAGAACGCGTTCGGACCGCCGATCGAGGCCATGATCGGCACCGGCGGTCCGACCTCCATGCCCCACGCCGCCGTGGCCTCCGCCGAGATGCCGTGGGAATCGATGCCGAAGATCGGGGCGAAGAACAGGTCCTGGGTCGCGGCGACCCTCACGGTCACATAGCCGTAGTCCCTGTTCGTCCCGCAGCCCTCCTGCGCGACGATGGTGGAGGTGGTCCCCGAGAGGCTCGCGCCGGCGTCCTGCACGTTAGCCAGTCCCACCTGCTCGGCCGCGACCGACGCGCCGGCCGCGTCTCCATCGAAGCATGACTGCGCCGCGGCCAGGGCCGCTGCATCGGCCGCCTTGACCGCCGTCCTGCGCGTGGACAGCAGCGACCCGAGGTCGAAGACCAGGACGAGCATCCCGCCCAGGGCCAGCAGAGCGAAGACGACGATCAGCAGGACCGCGCCGCCCTCGTCGTCGTGAACCCTTCGGAGCCTACGAGAGATCAGCGAAAGCATCCGTGTTCTCCTCCTTCGTTCCCGCGTCGAGGTCGATACCGAGGTATGCACCGGCACCGGCGAACAGCAGACCGAGGGCGACGATGGTGGCGAGCAGCCGCCACCCCTGCGGCGTCACGAGGCAGGCGGCGATGATCGTCCCTACCGCGAGCTTCCCGGCGGTCAGGCGGGTGATCAGGGAGAAACCGGCGCGGATATTCGCGGCGAAAGTACTCAGCATCCCACTCCTCCTTGTGCCTCCACGGTGCGGCGATGCACCCGGCCGCCGTTCCACGCGCCGATCAGCGACGAAGCAGGAACGCGATCGGCCGCAGCGGCGATCGCTACGGGGGAAGTCCATCGCCACACGTCCGGGTTCCACTGGCTAGGACCATCGCAGCGAGGAACACCAGCCCGATCCGTCGTCCTCATCCGCTCAAGCCCTTCCGTAGCCCATGTGGTGGATTGAGTATGGAAACGGCGGGCGATGTCCTCTACCTCCGTTGGCCTACGGATCGCGCCATCGTCGGGCCTAAGGCGATCAGCGGAACGATGCCGTCGAACGCACGACTTCCCCCGCGGATGGCTCGTCGTCCTGGACGCCGTCCTGCTGACCGGGAGGGCGCTCGCTACGATGCGCCGATGAGCGCCGACGACCTCCTACCGGCCGAACGCAAGGTCGTTGAGCGGCTCGGCCACCTGCCGCTCGACTTCCGAGCGATGGCCGCGGTCTCGAACCTGTTCCGTGCGTCGGCTGCGATCCGACGCCACATGGAGGCCAAGGTCCTCGCCTCCGACCGGCTCTCGTGGACCTCGTTCGTGGCCATGTGGGTTCTCTGGGTGTGGGGCGAGATGGAGTCTCGAGATCTCGCGGCTGCGATCGGTATCAGTCGCCCGACGTCGACGGGCGTGGTGACCACGCTCGAGCGCCGCGGCTACGTCCGGCGTTCGAAGGCCGCGGAGGACGGACGCCTCGTGCGCGTCTCGCTCACCGCCGCGGGACGGCGCAAGATCGAGAAGCTGTTTCCGCGGTTCAACCAGGAGGAGGCGGCGCTCACCGCGCACCTCGACCCCGAGCAGCAGGAGCAGCTCGCGTCGCTGCTTCGTTCGCTCCTTCGGAGCGCCCCCGGCTGAGACGGCTCAGGCCGACTCGACGCGGACCGGCATGTGCTTGATGCCGTTGATGAAGTTCGAGCGGAGCCGTTCGATCGGGCCGGTGATCTCCACGGCGGACAGGCGCGGGATCAACTCCTCGAACATCACGCGAACCTCGAGCCGGGCGAGGTGCGCACCCAGGCACACGTGCGGCCCACCGCTGCCGAACGCCATGTGCGGGTTGGGGTCGCGGCCGACGTCGAAGCGCTCGGGCTGGTCGAAGATCTCCTCGTCGTGGTTGCCGGAGACGAACCACACGACGACCTTGTCCCCCTCGCGGATCGATGTGCCGTGCATCTCCAGATCCCGCGTCGCGGTCCGGCGGAAGTGCATCGTCGGCGAGCCGTACCTCAGGATCTCCTCGGCGGCGAGCGGCATCAGGCTGGGATCGTCGCGGAGCCGCCGCCACTGATCCGGATGCTCGACGAGCGCGCGCACGCCGTGGCTGATCGCATGACGCGTCGTCTCGTTCCCGGCCACGATCAGTAGGCAGAAGAAGTTGTCGAACTCCCGCGCGGACAACTGCTGCCCATCGACCTCGGCGTTGACCAGCTTGGTGATCAGGTCGTCGCGCGGCTCCTGTCGCCTCCGCTCGGCGAGCTGGTGCCCGTAGGCCATGAGCTCGACGGCCGCCGGGCTCCGGAAGGGGAGCAGGCGGTACTCGCTGGTGTCCTCCTTGTCGATCACCGCGCGCGAGTACTCGGGGTCGGCCTGCGCGATCATCGCGTCTCCGAGCTCGATGCACATCGGAAGGTCTTCGCTCGGCACGCCCATGATCCGTGCGAGGACGCGGATCGGGAGCTCGCGCGAGATCTCCTCGACGAAGTCGAACTCGCGCTTGGGCAGCCCTCGGTCGAGCACCAGCCGGGCCTGCTCGCGCACGAAGTCCTCGTACTGGGCGACGGCGCTGCGGGTGAACAGTTTGCTGACCAGGCGTCGGAGCCGCGAGTGGCCGGGCGGGTCCATGTCGATCATCGATCGCCGCGCCTCGAGCTCGTCTTCGGACTGCTCCTCGAGCGTCACACCGCGGGCCGACGAGAAGGTCTTGGTGTCGCGCAGGACCTCCTCGATGTCGTGGAACCGCGTGATCGTCCAGAAGCCGCGGTTGGGTGAGGCCTCGGGCTGCCAGTGCACGGGATCTCGCTGCCGGAGCTCTCGGAAGGCCCACAGCGGAACCTCGTCGACGAAGGCGTCGTGACTCGACAGGTCGATCTCGTCCAGTCGAACGCTCACCTCGGGCCCCTCTCGCTCCTCGTGCGTGGCTCGGTCGCGACGCGTGGGAGGCTAGTTTGCGACCGAACGAACGGGACAGGCAACCGTGGGGGCCGCGGCCTTCGGCCGCGGCCCCTCAACTCCCGCCGGCGCTGGTCACTCCGTCTCGCGGATGTGCCAGGGGGCCTCGTATGCGGGCAGTCTCTCGAGGAACGGATCCGGATCGAACGCCTCGGGACCCAGCACCCCGGCGTCCTTCCAGATCGCCTCCGAAAGCAACTCCATCGCGATCACCGGGTTCACGGCCGTCTGCCACACGACGGCCTGGACCCCGTGGTCGCGCATCGTGACCTCGTTGTCGGCGACCTGGTACAGGTAGACGCGCCGGGGCTTGCCGTCGTTGATCCCGGTGACCTCCGTCCCCGCGCACGTCTTGCCGACCATCCGGTCGCCGAGGTGCGCCGGGTCGGGGAGCAGCGCCGCGACCACGTCACGCGGGGCCACCTTGACGCCCTTCACGTCGATCGGATCGGTCGAGTCGAGGCCGAGGAGCTCGATCGTCTTCAGCACATCGATGAACTCCTGTCCCAACCCGTACTTGAACGTGACCCTGCCGACGTCGATCCACCTCGGGACCAGCAGCACCTCCTCGTGCTCGACGTTGACGCACTCGATCGGGCCGATGCCCTCGGGGAACTCGAAGACCTCGGGCTCGCTGAATGTCTCGGTCGTGTACCAGCCGCGCTCCTTCTCCCAGATCACGGGCGGGTTCAGGCACTCCTCGATCGTCGTCCAGATCGAGAAGTTCGGCGCGAACCGGTACCCCTTCACCTCGAGGTTGGCGCCGTCGCGGACGTCCACACGGTCGATCCGGTCGAACAGGTGCTTGTTCGCGTACGCCGCGAACACGTCTGCCAGGCCGGGCTCGACGCCCATGCCGACGAGCGCGAGCTGGCCGCTGTCGCGCCACTCGTGGGAGCGCGCGAACTGGTAGTCGCCGAGCATCACGCCCGTCTGACGGTACGGGTCGTCGGGGTGGCGCTTGGACAGCGACATCGCCATGTCGATGTAGGTCGCGCCCGCCTCGTATGCCGCGTCGAAGATCGGCTCGACGAACTGCGGCTCGACCGCGTTCATGATCAGGTCGACCTCATGGCGCCGCGCGAGCTCGAGCACCAGCTCCTTGTCGCTCGCGTCCACGAACTCCACGGGGAACGTCTCAGGCTCGTGCAGACGCTCGGCGACCTCGTGCGCGCGCTGTCGATCGAAGTCGGCGAGCACCATGCGCTCGAGCCACGGACGTCCCTTCGCGAGGACGGCGATAGCTTCGCCGACGCCTCCGACACCGATCAGCAGGATCTTCATGCGATCACTCCTTCCGTTGGGGCGCCTTCTTGGGTACCGAAGGCATGGGGAACTCCTCCAGCCGCGCGGCGACCTCGGTCGTCTCCTCGGTCACTCGCAGCTCGTCCGGCAGCAGGTCCGTGAGCGAGTCCGCCGCCTCAGCGCTTCGCGCGAAGAACCTCGGGTACGCCTTACGGGCCCAGAGCCAGAGCGGGATGCCCACGACCAGCATGCCGATGCCGATCACGAACGGCGCGCCGAGTCCCTCGAACCCGCCGAACGCGAACCAGGCCGGCGTGTACGCCGTCTCGCTGCTCCAGAAGAACGTGTCGATCGCCGACTTCACGAACACCCAGGCGAGCGTGGCGAACCCGACGAGCGGGACCACGCCGACCAGCAGGAAGTTCTTCCAGCTCTTGAACAGGTGCTTGCGGAACAGGATCGGCGCGGCCAGCGCGGTGATGCCGATGTAGAACGCGATCGCGAACCCGAGGCCGGTGATCGAGTCCCACAGGATGTTCTCGCTGCTGTCGATCAGCACGAGGACGATCCACCACAGCACCGACGCGATGCCGAACCACCACGTGGACCACGTCGGGGTGAGGTACTTCGGGTGGATCTTGGCGAGCGCGCCCGGCATGGCTCCGTGCGCGGCCATCGACAGCGTCGTCCGGGCCGTGGGCAGGATCGTCGTCTGCGTCGAGGCCATCGCCGACGACAGGACGGCGATCATGAGGAGCTCGGCGCCCGGGCTGCCGACCATCGTCGTCAGCACGTCATCCGGGTTGTTCGACATGAACCTCGGTCCCTTGTACGCGGTGGTGGCGAATGCGACGACGATGTACGTCCCCACCAGGATCACGGTGGACATCACGGTCGCGATCCCGGACGCCGTGCGCGCGCCGCGCGTCTCCTCGTTCACGTTGGCGGCGCTATCCCAGCCCCAGTAGATGAACAGGGCGAGCAGCACGCCCTGCGACAGCTGGGTCGCCGACAGCGAGAACGGGTTGATCCACTCCCACGAGGGCGTCGTCGAGCCCGCCGGGTGGTCGAGGTAGACCTTGATCAGCGCCCAGACCGAGAACCCGACCAGCAGGACGATCTCCGTAGTGAGCAGGATCAGCTGGGTCCTCGCCGACAGCTCGATGCCGAGCCACGTGATCAGCGTCATACCCAGGATGAAGATCGAGCCCAAGATCAGCAGCGCCCACGTGTTGCTCGCCAGGTCATCGAGGCCGAACAGCGAGTACGTGTAGTACGCCGCCACCCAGGCGAGGCTTGGCATCACGACGATGTCGGCGACGACGACGCCCCACCCGGAGAGCCATCCGGCGTTCGGACCCATCGCCCTCGTGACCCACGAGAACGTCGCTCCGCAGTCCGGGTCGACCCGGTTCAGGTAGTAGTACGCCGTCGCCGTGAACAGCATCGGGATGAACGCGACGAGCATGATCGCTGGCGACAGGAACCCGACGACCGCGGCCACGAGACCGAGCGTGCAGGCCGCGCTGTAGGCCGGAGCGGTCGACGCTACCCCGATCACCGTCGCCGAGACCACGCCGATGGCCCCCCGTTTCAAGCCCTTCTCTTCGCGGGTGGTGCCCCTCGAACCGAGTGCCACGGACACTTCGAACACCCCCTCCTCGGAGTCCTGCATCGATGCTCCGGTGCGAGGCATACGCTCGACAGGGCTGCACGGTCCTGGGCGGAGGGGCCGTCAGGATCGGAACGGTTGCGGAGGGGTTGAACCCGCTCAGAAGAAGGGCAGGTAGTAGTCGATCTCCCAGGGGGTGACCTCGGTGGTGTTCGGGTCACCCACGGTCTTGGCGTACCGGTCCCATTCGGCGCGCTTCAGCTTGGTGAACGTCTCGACGAGCCAGGGGCCGAGCGCCGAACTGAGCTCGTCGTCGGCCTCGAACGCCTCGAGCGCCGCGTCGAGGGTGGGCGGGACGCGCCGTTCGGTGTTGGGTGCCTCGCCGAGCTTCTGCGGCTCCGGCGGAGACATCTGATGCTCGACGCCGAACCGGGCGGCGTGCAGGATCGCGGCGGCGACCAGGTACGGGTTGGCGGCCCCGTCGGCCATCCGGTGCTCGAGCCTGGTTCCCTCGCCCCTGGCGGGCGGGACGCGCACGCAGACGGTACGGTCGTCGAACCCCCAGTTGGCCCAGTAGCCGTTCAGCATGTCGGGCTGCAGACGCTTGTACGCGTTGGCGTGGGGGGCGGCGATCGCCGAGAGCCCCTCGTGGTGGGCGAGCAGGCCGGCGATGCACTCGCGAGCGAGCGGCGCGAGCCCGTCCGGCGCGTTCGGGTCGTGGAACGCGTTCGACCCGTCTTCCCTGCGGAAGGACACGTTGAGATGCAGGCCGCTGCCGCCTCGGTCGTTGAACGGCCGGCCCATGAACGTCGCGAGCTTCCCGTGCTTGGCCGCGATCTCCTTCACGAGCAGCCGGAACAGGAAGCATTCGTCTGCGGCGGGGATGACCTCCTTGTATCGGATGTTCACCTCGTAGGCGGCGGTGTCGAACTCGCTTCCCCAGCTCTCGACCGGGAACCCGCATTGCTGCGCGGCACGCACCATGGCGTCGACCGTCCCGCTGGGGTCGACGGACATGCCGGTGCCGTAGACGCGGTGCGATGGGAGCCCGACGGGCTGCCATGCGCCGTTCTCCGACGGCTCGAGGAGGTAGAACTCGGACTCGAAGGCGAACATCGGCTCGAGACCCATCGCGTGCCACGGCTCGACGGCCTTGCGCAGCACGTTGCGGGGGTCGACGTCGAGCGGTGTGCCGTGCTGCTCCACGTCGGCGATGCCGACGATCGTGTCCTCTTCCCATCCGGGGCGGAGCGTGTCGCGGTCGACGAACGCTTCGACGTCGGGGAGCCCCACGTCGAACTGCTGACCGGAGATGTCGAGGATCTCCTTGTCGGTCGTGAGCGGGAACACGCCGATGCAGAACGCCGCCCGTCCGGAATCGGCCACGTCACCGAACAGGTACTTGCCGCGTTCGACGCCCAGGACGTCGGAGTACAGCAGCCGCAACCGCTTGCCCTTGATGTCCATCGACGCTCCTCGGTCGGGGAACCAGGCGAGGATAGTCCAGCCGCCTGCGCCGGCGCTCGGGTAGGGTCTGGCGGCGATGGATGAGGGCTTCCGGCTGGAGACCGAGCGGCTGGTCCTGCGGCCGTACCGATGGGACGACCTCGACGACCTGCACGCGATGTTCTCCGATCCCGAGCACATGCGCTGGTATCCCGAGCCGTTCGCTCTCGAGGGCACGCGGGCGTGGCTGGAGCGAACGTTCGAGCGATATCGGAACGACGGGTTCGGCCTGTGGATCGTCGTGGAGAGGGGCAGCGGTCGGTTCCTGGGGACGGCGGGGCCCACCCTCCAGGTCGTCGACGGCGCGAACGACGTCGAGATCGGGTGGCACACGGTTCCGGGCCGCAAGGGTGAAGGCATCGCACCGGAGGCGGGGGCCGCCGCACGGGACTGGGTCTTCGCCAACCTCGACGTCGACCACGTGACCTCGCTGGTCAGACCGGAGAACGTCGCGTCGTGCCGGGTGGCCGAGAAACTCGGGATGCGCGTCGACCGTGAGGTGGACTACAAGGGGTTATGGCACCGCGTGTACTGGATCGACCGGAACAGCGCCTCGAGCTCGACCTAGACCTTCTTGGGACGACGGATCCCTCGGAACTCCCAATCGCCGCCGAACGCCGTCGAGACGACCTCTTCGGACGCGCTGGGCTGCGCGCCGACGTCCTCCCGGACCGGCACGTCGCCCTCGACGATCGTGTTCCGGAGCCTCCCGAGGCCCTCGACCTCGACCTCGACCACGTCGCCGGGTTCCACCGGCCGGGAGTTGGCCGGCGTGCCCGAGAGGATCACGTCGCCGGGGACCAGCGTGATCGTGCGCGCGATGTCCGCGACCAGGTAGTGCATGTCCCAGCGCATCTCGTCGGTCGAGCCGTCCTGCCGCACCTCGCCGTTGACGAGCGTTCGGATCCGCCTGCCGTGGAAGTCCCAGTCGTCCACCAGGCCCGGCCCGAGCGGGCACAGCGTGTCCGAGCCCTTCACCCGCAGCATCGAGCCCGCGTCGGTGTCGCGGAAATCGTGTAGGCCGAAGTCGTCGCCGATCGTGAACCCGGCGATGTAGTCACCGACCGCGTCGGGCGCGACGTTGCGGGAGGCCCGGCCGATGACGAG
>JBMDWR010000250.1:0-1145 GCA_048594645.1 Actinomycetota bacterium | reverse complement strand
GATCGTCGCGACATGTTCGTGGCGTGGGTGCTCGTCTCGATCGGCGTCGTGCTCGGCGTCGTCGGACGGGTGAACGACGAGCGGATCGCACAGGTCGTGGCGGCGATCGTGAACGTCGTCCTTCCCGTGACGGCCATCGGGTTCGTCGCCCGGAGCCTCGCCGAGGAGCACACCGTAAGCGGCCGGACGGTGCTCGGCCTCCTGTCGATCTACCTCCTGATCGGGATGTCGTTCGCGGCCGTGTTCGGCTTGATCGCTGTTGCGATGGACGGGCCGTTCTTCGTGCAGACGGAGGCGAAGCACCCGCTCGACTTCCTGTACTTCAGCTTCATCACGATCGCGACCGTCGGGTACGGTGACTTCACGGCGATCCACCAGTTGCCGCGGATCATCGCGGCCTTGGAAGGCCTCGTCGGCCAGTTGTACCTCGTGACGGTGGTCGCCATCGGCGTCTCGCGGATCCCTCCGCGACAGCGCAGCAGCGACCGCGCCACCTAGTCGTCCGCCTCCGAGCGCCGACGCCACGTCACCCACCCGAACCGCCCGCTGCGCCGGGGTTCCGGCGAGGCGGGGACCGGCTCCTCCTCGGTCGATTCGTCCTCACGCGTGAGCTCGTTCTCGACGACCTCGTGACGCGTCAGGTAGGTCGACACGGTGGACTGGATGACGGCCGCCGCCGGGAGTGCCATGAACGCCCCGATCAGGCCGCTGACGGAGCCGCCGGCGAGCGCCGCTCCGAACGCGACGGCGGGATGCAGCTGCATCGTCCGCGCGGTGATCCGGGGGGCGAGCAGGTAGTTCTCGATCTGCTGGTAGACCAGCACGAAGATCAGGAAGAACAGCGCCTTCCACGGGTCCTCGAGCAGCGCCACGAGCAGCGGGACCGCAGCCGCGATGTAGGTGCCGACCACGGGGATGAACTGCGAGACGAACCCTTGCCACAGAGCGAGCGGGGCGGCGAATGGGATCCCGAGCGCCTGCAGCACGATGAACGAGAACGTCGCGTTGATGATGGCGAGCAGGAGACGCGAATACAGGTAGCCGCCCGTCTTGTCGATCGCGACTTCCCACGCGGTGAGCAGGTCGCGTTGCACGCGCGGGGGGAAGAGCGAGCACACCCCACGCCGGAACCTCGGACCATCGGC
>JBMDWR010000025.1:0-9398 GCA_048594645.1 Actinomycetota bacterium | reverse complement strand
CGCTCCATCGCCGACCGCCTGAACGAGCTCGGAACGCCTGCACACGCGCGATCGGTCCAAGACGTCGAGAACCTCGACGGCGTCGACGCGGTCGTGCTCGGGAGCGCCGTGTACGCGGGCTCGTGGATGAAGGAGGCGATGGCGTTCGTCGAACGCCATCGGGACGCGCTGGCCCGGCTCCCCGTCTACCTGTTCAGCAGCGGACCGCTCGGCGAGGAGGTGAAGGACGCGGAGGAGCAGCCCCGGCAGCTGGACGAGCTGAGAGAGGCGCTCTCTCCCAGGGATCATCGGATCTTCTTCGGCGCGCTCGAACGCGACAAGCTCGGGTTCGGCGAACGGATGATCGTGAAGGCCGTGAAGGCGCCCGACGGCGACTTCCGGGACTGGGACGCGATCAGGGACTGGGCCGACCGGATCGCGCCGGAGCTCGGCTGAGCGGGAGCCGGACGGTCAGAACGGCTTGGTGACCATCAGCACGACGATCACCGCCACGACCACGATCTCGGCCGCCCGGGCGGCCGCCACGGCCGGGTCGCGCATCGACGAACGCAGCTCGGGCGTCACCTCGCCGCGCCGCTTCGCGTCCTCGAGCGCACGCTCGAAGACCTTGCCGCGAGGCAGGAAGACCGTCGGCACGAGGACACCGAGCGCGACGAACAGCAGCAGCGACACCAGCAGCCACCAGTCGTCGGTCCCGGCGAGCGGCCGCTCCTGCGCCCACGTGGCGAGCAGCCCGGCCACGAGGACGGCGGCCGAGCCGGGGATCACCATCAGCCGTTCGAACCGTCCGCTCAGCTCGACGAGCTCATCCAGGACGCGGATGTCGTCGCTCGCGCGCGCCTTCGCCATCGTCAGGTTCCGGGCGAGCAACCCGGCGACGAACCAGAACGCGACCATGACGTGCAGCAGGACCACCCACTCGCCCATCGCGCGAGGATGGTGGCAGACCGGACGGTCAGGCGCCATCACCCGGCCCAGCTGACCGGAGGTGCTGCCCGGCACACCAGGGAGCCCATCTCCGTGCCTATCCTTCGCTGGTGAGCCGGAGCCACGACCTCGTCGAACGGATCGGGATCCTGCGGCCGCTCCGCGTTCGGGACTTCGCCCTGCTGTGGGCGGGGCTCGCCGTGTCGTTCGTCGGCGACGGCGTGTACCTCGTCGCGATCGCATGGCAGACCTACGACCTCTCCAACTCGCCCTCGGCGCTCGCCGCCGTCGGTGTCGCGTGGAGCCTCCCGCAGGCGGTGCTGCTGCTCGCCTCCGGGGTCCTCTCGGACCGCCTCGATCGCCGGCACCTGATGATCGCGGGGGACGTGATCCGCGGCGTCGCGATCGGCACCATCGGGGCGCTGTCGATCTCGGGCTCGCTCACGATGACCTCGTTGGTCGTGCTGGTGGTCGTCTTCGGCGCGGGGCAGGCGATCTTCAGCCCCGCGTACTCGTCGATCGTCCCGCAGGTCGTTCCGGAGGACCTGCTCGTCCAGGCGAACTCGCTGGGGCAGTTCGTCCGCCCGGTCGCGTGGACGCTCATCGGACCGCTCGTGGGCGGCGCGCTGGTCGCCAGCCTCGGCGCCGGCTGGGCGTTCGTGACCGACGCGGCGACGTTCGCGTTCTCCGCCGTGATGATCGGCCTCATGCGCAGCCGCCCTCGACCACGCGGTGACGAGGAGCGGACGACGCCGTGGGCCGATCTCAAGGAGGGTTTCCGGTACGTGCGCGGCAGGCCCTGGCTCTGGGTGGCGATGGTCGCCGCGACCGTAAGCCTGCTCGCGACCTGGGGGCCATGGGAGGTGCTCGTCCCGTACGTGGTGCGGAACGACCTCGGCGGCTCGGCGGCCGCACTCGGGCTGGTCTTCGGCGCCGGAGGCGTCGGCTCGGTCACCGTCGCGCTGGTGATGGGGCAGCGCGGGCGGCTTCCGCAGCGGGCCGTGACGATGCTGTACGCGACGTGGGCCGTCGGCATGCTGATGACCGCCGGGTTCGGCATCGTCTCGGAGGTGTGGCAGGCGATGGCCGTTGCGTTCGTCTCGGAGAGCTGCATCACGGCGCTGATCGTGATCTGGATGACGCTGCTCCAGCGGCTGGTGCCGTCCAAGCTGCTGGGTCGCGTCGCGAGCCTGGACTGGATGATCTCCTCGGCAGGCGTGCCACTCAGCTTCGCCATCGTCGGACCGGCCGCGGCCGCGTTCGGCGTCGACGCGACGTTGATCGTGGCCGGCGTGGCGGGCGCCCTGGTGACGGTCGCGTTCATGTTCTATCCCGGGGCGCGCGAACCGGAGCGCGACGGCTCGCTCGACCGCGTCCTCGAGCCCGAGTCGCTGCCGGTGCCCGGCTAGACTCGAACGCACATGGAGTACCGGCACCTCGGCCGCCTGGGGCTGAAGGTGAGCCCCTTCTGCCTCGGCACGATGAACTTCGGGCCGCAGACGAGCGAGCGCGACAGCCACGCGATCATGGACCGAGCGCTCGAGCTCGGCATCAACTTCTTCGACACCGCCAACGTGTACGGACAGCGCAAGGGCGTCGGCACGACGGAGACGATCGTCGGCACCTGGTTCGCCAAGGGTGAGGGACGTCGAGACAAGGTCGTGCTCGCCACCAAGGTGTACAGCCAGATGGGGACGTGGCCGAACGAGTCCCGGCTCTCGGCGTTGCACATCAGGCGCGCATGCGAGGAGAGCCTGCGCCGCCTGCACACCGACCACATCGACCTGTACCAGATGCATCACGTGTACCGCGCCGCGCCGTGGGACGAGATCTGGCAGGCGTTCGAGACGCTCGTGCAGCAGGGCAAGGTGCTCTACGTCGGTTCGAGCAACTTCGCGGGCTGGCACATCGCGAAGGCGAACGAGGCCGCGAGGGCGCGTCACTTCCTCGGCCTCGTGTCCGAGCAGTGCATCTACAACCTCGCCGAGCGGACGGTCGAGCTCGAGGTGCTCCCTGCCTGCGAGGACTACGGCATGGGCGTGATCCCGTGGAGCCCGCTCTGGCGCGGGCTCCTCGCCGGTGTGCACGACGCCGGCAAGGGCGGCAGACGAGGCTCGAGCGTGGTGCAGGACAAGCTCGAGAAGCATCGCCCGCAGGTCGAGGCGTACGAGAAGCTCTGCGCCGAGCTCGGAACGCCACCGTCGGAGGTCGCGCTGGCGTGGCTGCTGTCACGGCCCGTCGTCACGGCGCCGATCGTCGGGCCTCGGACGCTCGAGCAGCTGGACGGCGCGATGCGTGCGCTCGACCTCGAGCTGGACGATGCGGCGCTGAAACGCCTCGAGGAGATCTGGCCGGGACCGGGCGGTCCCGCCCCCGAGGCGTTCGCCTGGTAGGTAAGGGATCTCGTTCGTTCGCGGTTTTCGGCGCGCCGCCTTGGCGAAGGCCGGACACCCGGATACCGTCGGGGCCGCAATGGAGGCCAAGGAAGGCCGAGGCGTCGGACAGCCGGAAGATCTCAGCGATGAGGAGCGCGAGGTCGTGCTTCGTGTCGTCGAGGTTCTTCGAAGGATCGAGTTCGGCACGATCCTGCTGGTCGTCCAGGACGGGAAGGTCGTCCAGATCGAGATGGCAGAGAAGTTCCGACTCCGCTGACCGCTCGGTCGTGAGCGCTACGTCGAGCTAGGGCCCTTTGGGCTCCTCTGGTGGTTGCGTCCCGGGCTTCGTCGCGTCGTCCTGCTTGGCGGGCGATCCGCCCACGCGCTTGCGGATCTGCTCGCTCGTCTCGTTGACCGTCACCGAGACCGCATCGCCGAGCGCTCGGACGGCGTCCTTGAGATCGCTCTTGGCCTGTTCGTCACGGATCGTGTCGCCGAGCGCCGTGAAGGCGCGATCCAAGATGTCGGTGACGTCGCGAGCCGCATCTTCGAGCTTGCGCTGGGTCTCCTTGCCGGCCTCCTTCGTCGTGGCTCCGGTCTCCTTGTAGCGGTCCGCGACGTGCCGGCCCCACGACGCGAAGCGTTCGCCGACCTCGTTCCACGCCTGCTGTGTCTCGCCCATGCCGCCCTCCGTCCTCCGGCTTCGTGTCGAGTGTAGGACAGCATCGTTGACACGCTCGAACGAGCCGGGATAGCCTGCGCGGGTTCGGCTGACCAGACAACTGGAGGCCGCGGCACATCCGTGTCGCGGCCTTTTCGCGTTCCGGAGGAGGTCGCATGAGGAGATCCGTCGTCGGGGTCGCGATGATGGCGCTGCTCGCCGCCGCGTGCTCGAGCTCGCAGCAAAGATCGGAGGGCAGCGACGATGTGCTTCGCCTCGGCATCTTCCCCAACCTCACGCACGCGCCGGGCTACGTGGCGCTCGAGGAGGGCTTCTTCGATCAGACGCTTCCGGGTGTCGAGATCCAGGTCACGTACTTCAACTCCGGTTCGGATGCCGGCGCGGCCATCACGTCCGGCTCGATCGACGCGACCTACATCGGCCCGGGGCCGGCGACCGCGCTGTATCTACAGCCCGAGCGCAACGTGGCGATCGTATCCGGTGTCACCTCGGGAGGCGCCTCGTTCGTGGTGCGCAAGGGATCAGGGATCTCGTCGCCGGCCGATCTGGTGGGCAAGAAGATCGCCGTGCCCGGGTTCGGGAACACGCAGGACGTCGCGCTGCGAACGTGGCTGCACGAGCAGGATCTCGAGGCGAACGACGCGGGCGGCGAGGTGGACGTGCTCGAGGTGGATAACCCCGAGCTCCTGGGTCTGTTCGAGGCCGGTCACGTCGACGGAGCCTGGGAGCCCGAGCCGTATCCCAGCCTGCTCGTGTCGGCGGGCGTCGCCGAGCCCTTCGTCGACGAAGCGGACCTCTGGCCGAACGGTGCCTTCACGACCACGGTGCTGTTGGTAAACACCACGTTCATGAACGCCCATCCCGAGCTGGTGAGGGGCCTCGTCGAGGCGAACGTCAAGGCGATCGAGCTGATCGAGGACGATCCCGCCGCTGCGAAGGCCGCCGCGCAGGCTGGGCTGGTGAGGGCGGGTGCTCCCACGCTCGACCAGGCGGTCGTGGACGAAGCGTGGAGCAGGCTTACGTTCACCGTCGACCCGGTCGCGTCGAGCCTCGCGCAGGGCGCTGAGAGCGCGTACGCGCTCGGGTTCCTCGAGGGCCAGCCGACGGACCTCTCGGCGCTGTTCCGGCTCGACCCGTTGAACGACGTGCTCGCGGGGCTCGAGATCCCGGTGATCGAGGTCGCCCTGTGAGGGCCGCGCGCTCTCTCGTGACCGTTGCGGACGCGGAACACGGCACCGCCAAGCTCTCGGCGCGAGGCGTCTCGAAGACCTTCCGGAACGCTCGCGGCCGGATCGTGAGCGCCCTCGGTGAGGTGAACCTGGACATCCGGCCCGGGGAGTTCGTGTGCCTCATCGGTCCGAGCGGGTGCGGCAAGACCACGCTCCTGAACCTGTTCGCGGGCCTCGATCGGCCGGACACGGGAGAGATCCGGATGGACGGCGCGCCGATCACCAGACCCGGGCCCGACCGCGCGGTGCTGTTCCAGGACCCCGCCCTCTTCCCATGGCTCAGTGTCCGCGCCAACGTCGAGTTCGCGCTCGAACTGATCGGCGTGCCCAAGGACGAACGGGAGGACCGGGCGATGCACTGGCTTCGGCGCGTGCACCTCGGACGATCCGCGAACGCACAGCCGCACGAGCTTTCCGGCGGGATGCGCTCGCGCGCCGCGATCGCGCGCTCGCTGGCGTGTCAGCCGCAGGTCTTGCTCGCCGATGAGCCGTTCGCCGCGCTCGACGCTCAGACACGCGAGATCCTGCAGGTGGAGCTCCAGGAGGTCTGGAGCGAGACACGGAACACGTTCGTGTTCGTGACCCACAACGTCCGGGAGGCAGTCTTCCTGGCCGACCGCGTCGTGCTGATGTCGGCGCCGCCTGGGTCGCTCGTGGCCGAGCACCGGATCACCGCGCCGCGGCCGCGCGAGTTCGAAGACGTCCTGCTCTCGAAGGTGGTCGTCGACATCCACGACCACCTCCTGAGGGAGGTGGAGAAGGTTGTCGAACGCGAACAGCGTGAGATGGCGTAGCGCCGCCGCGCAGGTCCTGCCGCGGCTCGCCGCGATCGGCCTCCTCCTCCTCGCATGGTGGGGTACGGCCGCTTCGGGGCTGTTCAGCGAAAGCGTCCTTCCGAGCCCCGGAGCGGTACTGCAGGCGTTCACCGACAGCTTCCTCTCGCCGGACCCACCGCGGGAGTCGATCCTCGAGGCGACCCAGGCCAGCCTGATCCGTTTGGCCGTCGGTCTGTCGATCGGGGTCGTCGTGGGAACGGTCATCGGGCTGGCCATGGCGTCGTCCGCACTCGTGCAGCGGAGCGTCGGCAGCCTCATGGCGGGTCTGCAGGCGCTGCCGTCGATCGCATGGCTGCCGCTCGCGATCCTGTGGTTCGGTCTGTCCGAGCGCGCGATCCTGTTCGTGGTCATCATCGCGTCGATCCCCGCGATGGCGATCGCCTCGGCGTCGAGCATCAGGCTGGTGCCTCCACTGTTCGTCCGGGCAGGTCGAACGCTCGGCGCTCGTGGCTGGGTGCTTCAGCGCCGGGTCGTGTTCCCCGCCGCGATCCCAGGGTACGTGGCCGGCCTCCAGTCCGCGTGGGCGCTCGCATGGCGAGCGCTGATGGCAGGGGAGCTGATCTCGACCGGTGGCAAGGGACTCGGGCACCTCCTCGACGCGAACCGGCAGGTGTTCCTCGTGTCCCGCATCTTCGCGGTGATGCTGATGATCATCATCGTCGGCATGATGGTCGAGGCCTTCTTCGGCGTCGTCGAGCGGCGCATCCGCAGCCGGCGAGGGCTCGTCGTGACGGCGTAGGTTAGCGGCCTAAGGCAGGCCGGCGCGACGGAGCGCGTCGGCCTTCGCGTCCTCGGTGAGGCGCTCGAGCGCGGGCGACGTCGCGGGGATCGGCGCGACGGGCTCGACGATGCGGCGCGCGCTCTCCGGGACGTGCTCGAGGTCGGAGCGGAACAGCCCCCTCGCGGTCTCGAGCGTTCGCGTCGGCCCCGTCCGCTTGCCGCCGGTCATGACGGGGACGAGCAGCGGTTGGTGGCCGTCGGGAAGCGGCTCGTCCCGCAGGCCGATGACGTCGCCGTTGGGTCCGCGGAACACCTGCTTGCGTCCGGGCTCCGTCGCCTTGTCCTCCGAGAGCTTGAGCATCGGTCGCCCGTCGTACTCGACGAGCTTGTACGCCGAGTCGAGCGACGGCGCGTCCGCCGAGACCCCCATCCGCGTCCCCACGCCGAACGCGTCGATCGTCGCTCCGCCCCGCACGAGCTCCTCCATCTGATACTCGTCCAGGCCGCCGCTCGCGAAGATCCGCACGTTCTCCAGCCCGGCCTCGTCAAGGAGCGTCCGCGCGCCGCGCGATAGCTCCGCGAGGTCGCCGCTGTCAAGCCGGATGCCGACGTGGTCCGAGAGTCGCAGCTCGCGGATCACCTCGATCGCGGTCCGCACGCCGTTCAGCGTGTCGTAGGTGTCCACGAGGAACGTCGTCCGGTCGGGGAAGTCGCGAGCGAAGGTCCGGAACGCCTCGTGCTCGGTCTCGAACGACTCGATGTACGAGTGCGCCATCGTCCCGGCGGGCAGCAGCCCGTACCGGCGGGCGGCCTCGACGTTGCTCGTGGCCGCGAACCCCACGATCGACGAGCACCGCGCCACGGCGAGCGCCGCATCGAGCCCCTGCGTGCGACGGAGCGAGAAGTCCACGACGTCACGTCCGTCGGCCGCGAGGACGCATCGGGCGGCCTTGGACGCGATCGTGGTCTGGAACGTGATCTGGTTCAGCAGATACGGCTCGACCAGCTGGGCGACCGCGATCGGCGCCGTGATCTCGAGCAGCGGCTCGTTGGCGTAGACGACCCGTCCCTCCGGCACCGCCCACACGTCGCCCGTGAACCGCAGCGCCCCGAGCGCGTCAAGGACCGGGTCCTCGAACCCGAGCTCGCGCCCGAGGTAGTCGAGCTCCTGCTCGGCGAAGCCGAAGCCGTCGAGGAACGCCAGGCATGGCTCGAGCCCAGCCGCCACCAGGAACCCGCGCGAGGGCGGCAACTGGCGGACGAACAGGCTGAACGTGGCCTCGCCCCCCATGCCCCGCTGGAGGTAGCTGGCGGCCATGTTGAGCTCGTACAGGTCCGTGACCAGCCCGCTGGCCATGCGCGAAGGCTACCGGAGGGCGTCGCCCCGAAGGGCGGGTGGGGGGGCGGAGGTCCCCCCCGCGACCCGTCGTTCGCCCCGAGGGCCGCCCCCGCATCTCGGTGAGGCTTTCCCCTGGAGGTGCCGCGTGAGGTATCTGGGCCGTGCCCGCCTGGACGGGCTCCTCGGCGCGCTCGTCGAGCGCGGCTACGACGTGATCGGTCCGACGGTACGCGACGGCGCCATCGTCCTCGAGCATCTCGACGGCGCGTCCGAGCTGCCGAACGGCGTCGGTGAGACGCAGGCGGCCGGGTCCTACCGGCTCACCCGGCGAGCGGACGACCGCGCGTTCGGGTGGGCGCACGGGCCGGACTCGGCGAAGCGCTTCCTGTTCCCGGCGCGCGAGCTGCTCGCGACCATCACGCGCAACGGCGGGATGTCCGTGCAGGCAGCCGAGGACGACGCGAGGCCGTTCGCGTTCGTCGGCCTTCGTTCCTGCGACCTGCACGCGATCGCGGTGCAGGACCGCATCTTCATGGACCTCGATCCCACGTACCGCCGCCGCCGCGAGCGGGCCGTCTTCATCGGCGTGAACTGCGAGGAGCCGGCCGAGACGTGCTTCTGCGCGTCGATGGGCACCGGTCCGCGGTGCACGATGGGGTTCGACCTCGCCCTGACGGAACTGGACGACGGCTTCGTCGTCGAGGTCGGCACGCCGTTCGGCGGCGAACTGCTCGACGACCTCGCCGCCCGCGAGGCGACGGCCGAAGAGGAGGCCGAGGTCGAGGGCGTGGCAAGGCGCGCGCGAGAGCGCATCGGCCGGACGCTCGACGTCTCGGACATGCCCGGCTTGCTCTATCACAACCGCCGGCACCCCCGTTGGCAGGACGTTGCCGAGCGGTGCCTCGCGTGCGGCAACTGCACCAACGTGTGTCCGACGTGCTTCTGCCACGACGTCGTCGACGGCGTGAACCCGTCGGGGACCGAGGCGACGCGCACGCGCGAGTGGGCGTCGTGCTTCAGCGAGGAGCACTCGTGGGCGGCGATGGCGGTCGTGCGCGATTCGCGAGCGTCTCGCTACCGGCAGTGGCTCACGCACAAGTTCGCGTCGTGGATCGACCAGTACGGCGTCTCGGGGTGCATCGGTTGCGGTCGATGCATCACCTGGTGCCCGGTCGGCATCGACGTGACGGAGGAGATACACGCGATCCGATCGACCGACGGCGAGGTGGAGGTGGTGACGTCGTGATCACGGCCGACGTCCGCGAACGCCAGCACGTCGACCCCGAGGGC
>JBMDWR010000249.1:0-3425 GCA_048594645.1 Actinomycetota bacterium | reverse complement strand
CGAACGCGCGCCGGTGCAGCTGCCCGCGTTCGGCCGCGCGGTGTTCCTCAGCCACGTGAACGCGCCCGCGAAGACGCCGCTGTTCCCGGGCGATCCGGCGTTCCGGATCCGGACGGTCTTCACGGTGCCGGAGGACGGGTTCTACCTCGAGGTGGTGCGGGAAGGAACGCATACGGGGACGCACTACAGCGCCCCGTGCCACTTCCGCGAGGGAGCGCTGTGCATGGACGACCTGGCGCCTTCGGACCTGATCCTGCCTGCGGTCGTGATCGACGTCCGAGACGAGGTGGCCGCGAACCCGGACCACGTGGTCGGCGTGACGGACCTGCGGGCCTGGGAGGACGAGTTCGGCGAGATGCCGTCGGGAGCGGCCGTGCTCCTGCTCACCGGCTGCGATGCGTTCTGGGGCCGCGGCGACGCCGACGGCGAACCCAACTACTACAACTGCGGAAGCGGACGCCGTGGCGTGCACCAGCCGGGCTTCTCGCGTAACGCGGTGAGGTGGCTGATCGAGACCGGCGTCTTGGGCCAGACCGGCGCGCTCGGGAGCGACACGTTCGGGCCCGATCCGTCCTCGGACGCCGCGTTCGTGCCGTCGTGGCTGACGCTACGACGGCACCGCCTGACGATCGAGAACCTGACGAACCTCGACCGGCTGCCGCCCACGGGCGCCTGGATCGTGCTAGGCAGCCCCCGGAACGTGAACGGCTCCGGCGCGCCGGGGACGGTGTTCGGGCTGGTGCCGTGACCGTCGCGCGGGCGCTCGAAGCGATCCTCGGCCCGGACCTTCCGATCGGCGTCCGCGCGTACGACGGGAGCCATCTCGGCCCGGCCGACGCCCCGGCGACCGTGGTCATCCGCTCCCCCACGGTCTTCCAGCGCATGCTGACCGCGCCCGGCGAGCTGGGTCTGGGTCGCGCCTACGTCTCGGGCGAGCTCGACGTCGAGGGCGACATCTTCGCCGCGCTCTCCGCGCTCCGCGCCCGCGTCCCGGACCTCCGAACCTTCGACGCCCGGAGGTGGAAGGAGGCGGCGCGGCTCGTCGGACGAACGCCCCCGCGGCGGCTCCCCGTGCCACGCGAGGAAGCGCGGCTGCGCGGCGCGCGTCACTCGCGTCGACGCGACGCCGCCGCGATCGCCCACCACTACGACGTCTCGAACGCGTTCTATCGGATCGTCCTCGGACCGTCGATGACGTACTCGTGCGCGGTCTGGGAGACCCCCGACGTCACGCTCGAGCACGCGCAGGCCGCGAAGTACGAGCTCGTCTGCCGCAAGCTCGGGCTGCAACCCGGGATGCGGCTCCTCGACGTCGGATGCGGATGGGGCGGCATGGCGATGCACGCGGCGACCAACCACGGCGTCCGCGCGGTCGGCGTGACACTCTCGCGCCGCCAGGCGGAGTGGGCGGGCAAGGCGGTCGCCGACGCCGGGCTCTCCGACCGCGTCGAGATCCGGTACCAGGACTACCGGGACGTCCGCGACGGTCCGTTCGACGCGGTGAGCTCGATCGGCATGTTCGAGCACGTCGGGCTCTCGCAGCTGAGCGTGTACTTCCGCGGGATCCGCCGACTGCTTCGACCGGGCGCCCGGCTCCTGAACCACGGCATCAGCCGTCCGCCGAACCGCGGCCGGACGCGTTTCCGCAACCGCAGCTTCATCGACCGGTACGTGTTCCCCGACGGCGAGCTGCACGAGGTCGGCGACGT
Organism: Actinomycetota bacterium; assembly: GCA_048594645.1. Lineage (GTDB taxonomy): Bacteria > Actinomycetota > UBA4738 > UBA4738 > HRBIN12 > DASSJM01. Next base: position 1,716 of record JBMDWR010000249.1, on the reverse strand, counting down.
CGTCTCGACGATCCAGCAGAGCGGGCTCGAGGTGCGACACGTGGAGAGCCTGCGCGAGCACTATGCGCTCACGCTCCGCGCGTGGGTACGGAACCTCGAGGACGGATGGGAGGACGCCGTGGCCGAGGCCGGAGCCGGGCGCGCACGGATCTGGCGTCTGTACATGGCGGCGTCCGCGCTGAACTTCGAGGCCGGGCGGACGCAGGTGCATCAGGTCCTCGCGGTCAAGCTCGACCGCGGTCGCTCCGGTCTCCCGCTTCGGCCGAGCTTCGGCTGACGATCAGGAAGGAGTCCCGATGAGCCAACGTCCTTCGTTGTTCCCGAGCGAGGTGACCGGCCGGGTCGGCGTCTTCGACCGGTTCGCCGGCCGCGCGAGCGAGCTCGTCAGCCGTGCGCCCTTCTTCGCGTTCTGCCTCCTGCTCGTCGCGGCCTGGCTGGTCGAGGGGGCGATCCGGATCGCCACGGACGGAGCATCCGCCTTCCTCGGCGACAGCTACCAGCTGCAGATCAACACGACGACGACGATCATCACGTTCCTGCTCGTCGCGCTCCTTCAGAACAGCCAGACGCGGAGCGATCGGGCGATCCAGCACAAGCTCAACGCGGTGGCGGACGGTCTGGCCGACCTCATGGATCACCTCGCCGAACGCGCCGACGACCAAGACCTGCGGCGCGACATCCGGGAGCTCCGCGCAGCCGTCGGCCTGGAGCAGCGCGAGACGACCGGCAGCGACCGCTCGTCATGACCGAGCGTGCGAAGGCATCGGATCTCCTCGTCGCGTGTCTGGAGGCCGAAGGCGTCGAGGTCGTGTTCGGCGTCCCCGGCGAAGAGACCGTCGACCTGAACGAGTCGCTGTCGCGTTCGGGCGTGCGGTTCGTTCCCGTGCGCCACGAGCAGGCCGCCGCGTACATGGCCGACGCGTACGGCCGGCTCACGGGCCGAGCCGGCGTGTGCCTCGCGACGCTCGGGCCCGGAGCGACGAACCTCGTGACCGGCGTGGCCGACGCGTACCTCGACCGCGCCCCCCTCGTCGTCCTGACCGGGCAGGGCGACCTCGAACGCATGCACAAGGAGTCGCACCAGTACCTGGACGTGCTCGAGATCATGCGGCCGATCACCAAGTGGAACGCGCGCGTGACCGATCCCGCGATCGTCCCGGAGGTGGTTCGCAAGGCGTTCAAGGTGGCCGAGGCCGAGAAGCCCGGCTCGACGCACATCGAGCTGCCGGAGGACGTCATGGCGGCCGACACCGACGGCGAGCCGCTGGCGCGCACGCCGCCCGTGCGTTCGGAGGCGCCGGCCGCCGAGATCGAACGCGCAGGCGAGCTGCTGGGCGGCGCCGAGCGGCCGATCGCGCTCGCGGGGAACGGGGCCGTCCGCGGCCGGGCCGCGAGCGCCGTCCGGCGGTTCGCTCGAGCGACGGGCATCCCGGTCGCCACGACGTTCATGGGCAAAGGGCTGATGGATCCCGACGACGACCAGGCGCTCGGCGCCGTGGGGCTTCAGCCCGGCGACTACGAGATGAGCGGGTTCGACGAGGCGGACGTCGTGGTCGCGATCGGGTACGACCTCGTCGAGCACGCGCCCCGGCACTGGAACCCGCGCAAGGACAAGCGGATCGTCTGCATCGACTCGGTCCCGGCCGAGATCGACGAGCACTTCGTCCCGGAGGTCGAGCTGGTGGGGGACCTCGCCCGAAGCGTCGAGCGGCTCAC
>JBMDWR010000248.1:0-6145 GCA_048594645.1 Actinomycetota bacterium | reverse complement strand
CCGCGCCACCGGCGGCACCGAGGTGCACTTCGGTGACTACGGGCTCGTGGCGCTCGAAGCCGCGTGGATCACGAACCGCCAGATCGAGGCGGCTCGTGTCGCGATCACGCGCCACATCCGCCGGGGCGGGAAGGTCTGGATCAACATCTTCCCGGACAAGCCCGTGACGAAGAAGCCGGCGGAGACGCGGATGGGCTCCGGCAAGGGCAACCCCGAGTCGTGGGTCGCCGTCGTCAAACCGGGTCGGGTCATGTTCGAGCTCTCCGGGGTGTCCGAGTCGCTCGCGCGTGAGGCCATGTCGCGCGCCGCGCACAAGCTCCCGATCAAGACGAAGTTCATCGCGCGAGCGGGAGGGATGGAGTAGTGGCGAAGGTCCGCGAGCTTCGGGACCTCGGCGACGAGGAGCTGGTCGAGCGGCTCGAGTCCGACAAGGAAGAGCTGTTCAACCTGCGCTTCCAGCTCGCCACGGGTCAGCTCGACAACCCGATGCGCATCAAGCAGGTGCGGCACGAGATCGCGCGGATCCTGACGATCGTTGGCGAACGCGAGATCGAAGGGGACGCCGTGGAGCGCGCCGCGACGCAAGAGGAGGAGCGGTGAGCGAGCAGCCGAGGCCCGAAGAGACGATGGGCGAGGGATCCGACGTGGCTCGTCCGCCCGAGGCGGTGCGGTCTTCGTCCCGCGCGGAGATGAGCACGGGCGAGCGTGCCCGGCGCAAGGTTCGGGTGGGCGTGGTCGTGTCCGACAAGATGGACAAGACCGTCCTCGTACGGATCGACCGGCGCGTTCGGCACCCGCTGTACAAGAAGACCGTGGCGCGCTCGAACAAGCTCGCCGCGCACGACGAGAACAACGAGGCGCACGTCGGCGACCTGGTCCGCGTGGCCGAGACCCGACCGCTGTCCAAGAGCAAGCGGTGGCGCGTCGTGGAGATCGTGGAGAGGGCAAGATAGGTGATCCAGCAGGAGTCGCGCTGCAAGGTCGCGGACAACACCGGGGCGAAGGAGGTCCTCGTGATCCGCGTGCTCGGCGGCAGCTCGCGCCGGTACGCGCACGTGGGCGACGTCGTCGTCGGCTCGGTGAAGGACGCGCTCCCCGGCGGCGCGGTGAAGAAGGGCGAGGTCGTGAAGGCCGTCGTGGTGCGAACGGCGAAGGAGCGCCGGCGCCCGGACGGCTCGTACATCCGCTTCGACGACAACGCGGTCGTTATCCTGACGGCTGATTCGCGTAACCCGCGAGGGACGCGCATCTTCGGCCCGGTCGCCCGCGAGCTGCGCGAGCGCCGGTTCATGAAGATCATCTCGCTCGCTCCGGAGGTGTTGTGACGTGCCAGGCGTGAACATCCACAAGGACGACACCGTGAAGGTGATGACCGGCAAGAGCGCCGGCCACACGGGCCGCGTGATCCGCGTGCTCCCGCGCGAGGGGCGCGTGATGGTCGAGGGCGCCGCCATGGCGAAGAAGCACCAGCGGACCAGCGGCAAGCGTTCGGCCAGCGGGTCCCAGCTCCAGCAGGGCGGGATCATCGACACGGAGCTGTTCATCGACATCTCGAACGTGATGCTGGTGTGCAACTCGTGCGGCAAGACCACGCGCGTCGGCTACCGGATCGAGGGCGACGGCTCGAAGATCCGCGTGTGCAGGAAGTGCGGTGCGGATCAGTGAGCGATCGGCCGATGCCGCGTCTGAAGGAGCGCTACCTCCGGGAGGTGCGACCTCGCCTGCAGGGCGAGCTCGGGCTCTCGAACGTCATGCAGGTCCCGAGGCTCGAGAAGGTCGTCGTGAACATGGGGGTTGGTGACGCGTTGAAGGACGGCCGTATGCTTGAGGCCGCGGTCGACGATCTCACGATCGTCACCGGTCAGAAGCCGGTGATCACCAAGGCCCGGAAGTCCATCGCCGGGTTCAAGCTTCGTGAGGGTATGGCGATCGGCGCGAAGGTCACCCTGCGGGGCGACCGGATGTGGGAGTTCATCGATCGGCTCGTCTCGATCGCGATCCCCCGGATCCGGGACTTCCGCGGGTTGAACCCCAACGCGTTCGACGGTCACGGCGACTACACGCTCGGGCTGACCGAGCAGCTGATCTTCCCGGAGATCGACTACGACAAGGTCGTGAAGATCCGGGGGATGGACATCACGGTCGTGACGACCGCGAGGAACGACGAGGAAGGCAGGGCGCTGCTCGTCGCGCTCGGGTTCCCCTTCGAGGGGATCCCGATGGCGGCAACGGCGTCGATCTGAGCCGAAGGCGAGGATCGCGGAGCGAACGGCGGGACGAGGACATGGCGAAGAAGGCGCTGAAGAACAAGCAGGAGCGGCAGGCCAAGTTCAAGGTGCGCGAGTACACGCGCTGCCGCCGGTGCGGCCGGTCGCGGGCCGTGTACCGCCGGTTCCTCCTGTGCCGCATCTGCTTCCGCGAGCTCGCGCACGCGGGCGAGCTGCCGGGGGTGACGAAGGCGTCATGGTGAGGCTGGCGACCAACGTCAACGACCCGGTGGCCGATCTGCTCACGCGGATCCGGAACGCCAACATCGCCTACAAGGACGACCTTCTTGTCCCCGCCTCGAAGATGAACGGCGCGATCCTGCGGATCCTCGCGAACGAGGGGTACGTCGGCGGGTTCACGGAGGAGGGCGAGGGGATCGAGCGCGTCTATCGCGTCACGTTGAAGTACGACGCCAAGCGGCAGCGCACGATCTCGGGCATCAAGCGGATCAGCAGGCCCGGTCGTCGGGTCTACGTGGGTCGCGACGACCTCCCGCGCGTCCTCGGTGGGCTGGGCGTCGCGATCGTCTCGACGTCGCAGGGCGTGATGACGGACAAGGAGGCCTCCCGCAAGGGCATCGGCGGCGAGGTGCTGGCACATGTGTGGTGAGCGATGAGTCGGATCGGTAGACAGCCCATCGAGATCCCGAGCGGCGTCGACGTGACGATCGGCGACGACGCCGTCGTAACCGTGAAGGGGCCGCGCGGGGAGCTGAGCCAGCGCGTCCATCCCGAGATGCGGATCGTGCAGGAGGACGGATCGATCCGTGTCGAACGGCCGAGCGACGAGGGGTTCCATCGCAGCCTGCACGGCCTAACCCGCTCGCTGATCGCCAACATGGTCGAGGGCGTTACCAAGGGCTACGAGAAGCGTCTCGCGATCGTCGGCGTCGGCTACCGGGCCGCGATGAAGGGAAAGGCGCTCGAGGTCCAGGTGGGCTACTCGCACCCGGTGACGGTGCCCGCGATCGAGGGGATCGAGTTCGAAACGCCCACACCCACGCAGATCGTGGTGCGCGGCAACGACAAGCAGCTCGTCGGCGAGGTTGCCGCGAACGTCCGCAAGATCCGCAAGCCCGAGCCGTACAAAGGCAAGGGCATCCGCTACGAGAACGAGCACGTCCGCAAGAAGGCCGGCAAGGCCGCGAAGGGTGCGACCGCATGATGGACGCCAAGACCAGACGCGCAGCTCGGGTCCGGCGCCACACGCGCGTGCGCACGAAGATCGCCGGCACCGCGGAGCGGCCGCGTCTCGCCGTGTACCGCTCCAACCGGCACATCTACGCGCAGCTCGTCGACGACGATGCGGCCCGCACCCTCGTCTCGGCCTCGGACCGCGAGGTGCGAGCGGAGGGTGATGGGAAGACCGCGCCTGCGAAGGCCGTCGGCGAGTTGCTCGCGCAGCGCGCCAAGGAGGCCGGGATCGACCGCGCGGTGTTCGACCGGGGTGGGCGTCTGTACCACGGGCGCGTGGCCGCGCTCGCCGAGGGAGCCAGGGAGAAGGGGTTGCAGATCTGATGCGTCGCTACGACTCGCAGGGCGAGAAGAGCATCTACGAGGAGCGCGTGATCGCGATCAACCGCGTTGCCAAGGTCGTCAAGGGTGGCCGGCGCTTCTCGTTCGCCGCGCTGGTCGTGGTCGGCGACGGCGCGGGGCGCGTCGGCCTGGGCTACGGCAAGGCCAAGGAGGTGCCGGCGGCGATCGCCAAGGGCGTCGAGGAGGCCAAGCGCAAGATGTTCGAGGTGCCCATGATGGGCACCACGATCCCGCACCAGGTCACCGCTCGGGACGGCGCCGGCATCGTGCTGCTGAAGCCCGCGGCGCCCGGGACGGGCGTGATCGCCGGAGGGCCCGTGCGAGCCCTCGTCGAGTGCGCCGGCATCAAGGACATCTTGTCCAAGTCGCTCGGCTCCTCGAACGCGATCAACATCGTGAAGGCCGCCATGACCGGGTTGAAGCGGCTCAAGCGCCCGGAGGACGTGGCGCGCCTGCGTGGCCGTGACCTCCAGGAGGTGGCGCCCAAGCCGATGCTCGCGGCGGTCGCGGCGGCGCAGGAGCGACTCTCGGCCACCCGTGCCGCCAAGCTCGAGGAGGTCTACGGAGACCAGGCGCAGGCGTCGCCGGACGCAGGGGGCCGCCGCCGGTGAGCAAGCTCAAGGTCACCCAGGTCCGGAGCGTGATCCATCGCCCGAAGGACCAGAAGCAGACCGTGCGCCGGCTGGGCCTGCACCGGATCCGCGACAGCGTCGTCAAGGACGACCGGCCGGAGATCCGCGGGATGATCGCGAAGGTGCGGCATCTGGTGGTCGTGGAAGAGGTTCCCGAAGAGGGCACCGGCGAAGGAACCCGGAGGAAACGCTCGTGAAGCTGCATCACCTGAAGCCCGCCCCGGGCGCCAAGAAGGACAGCACCCGCGTCGGTCGCGGGCGAGCGGGGACGCGCGGAAAGACCGCCGGCCGCGGCACCAAGGGCTGGGGCGCTCGCCACAACCCGAAGCCCGGCTTCGAGGGCGGTCAGATGCCGCTACAGCGGCGCGTGCCCAAGCTCAAGGGCTTCACCAACCCGAACCGCGTCGAGTACGCCGTGGTGAACGTCGGCACGCTGGCCGAGGGGTTCGACGGCGAGGTCGACCCGACCGCCCTGTACGAGCACGGCCTCGTCCGCAAGGGCCGGCCCGTGAAGGTCCTCGCCCGAGGAGAGATGGACAAGGCGCTGACGGTCAAGGCGCACGCGTTCAGTCAGGCGGCGAAGGCGAAGATCGAGGCGGCCGGGGGGAGGGCCGAGCTGCTCTCGGACCGGGGGTAGGATAGGGGTCCTGTGCTTCGCGCCTTCGTCAACGCGTTCAAGGTTCCGGACCTACGGAACAAGATCCTGTTCACGCTGTTCATCATCGCGGTGTACCGGCTGGGCTCGCACGTGCCGGTGCCCGTGGTCGACATCAACATCCTGACCGACGCGCTCACGGCGCAAGGCAACACCGGGTTCCTGTCGTTCATCGACCTGTTCTCCGGCGGCGCGCTGACGCGGATGGCCGTGTTCGGGCTCGGGATCATGCCGTACATCACCGCCTCGATCATCATGCAGTTGCTGACCGTCGTGATCCCCAAGCTGGAGCAGTGGCACAAGGAAGGCGAGTCCGGCACCAAGAAGATCAATCAGTGGACGCGCTACGTGACGGTCGTCCTCGCGCTACTCCAGTCGACCGGACTGGTCTTCCTGTTCCACTCGCGTTCGGACCAGCTGGGCGGCGTCGACATCTTCCCGCCCGGCGAGTTCACGGCGCCGAACATCGCGCTCATCGTCCTGGTCATGACCGCCGGCACGGCGATGATCATGTGGATGGGTGAGCTGATCACCCAGCGCGGGATCGGCAACGGCATGTCGATCCTGATCTTCGCGAGCGTGATCTCGCGGCTGCCGCAGGAGGGCAACGCGATCCTGCGTTCGGGCGGGACGACGAAGTTCGTCGTCGTCCTGCTGATCGGGCTCGCAATCATCGTCGCGGTGATCTTCATCGAGCAGGGGCAGCGCCGGATCCCCGTGCAGTACGCCAAGCGCGTGGTCGGCCGCCGTATGACCACGGGCGGCAGCACGTACATCCCGCTGAAGGTCAACCAGGCCGGCGTGATCCCGATCATCTTCGCGAGCTCGGTCCTGTACTTCCCGACGCTGCTCGCCAGCGTGTACCACGCCGAGTGGTTCACCAACTTCGTCAACAACTTCCTGACGAACCAGCGGAGCCTCGTCTACATGGCGGTCTACGGGCTCCTGGTGATCTTCTTCGCGTACTTCTACACCGCGATCGCGTTCAACCCGGTCGACACCGCGGACAACCTGCGCAAGTACGGCGGGTTCGTCCCCGGCATCCGGCCCGGGCC
>JBMDWR010000247.1:0-5656 GCA_048594645.1 Actinomycetota bacterium | reverse complement strand
CCCAGGATCGAGGCGGTCTGCGCGACGGTCTCCGCCGTCGCGGTCACCCGGGCGATGCCGAAGTCGGTGACCTTCACCTCGCCGCGCGGGTTCAGCATGATGTTGCCGGGCTTGATGTCGCGGTGGACCACGCCCCGCGCGTGCGCCGCCTCGAGCGCGCGACACACGTCCTGGCCGATGTCGATCGCTCGGTCGGGAAGGATCCGGCCGCCGCCGGCGAGGAACTCTGCGAGCGTTCGACCCTCGACGTACTCCATCACGATGTAGTGCACGCCGTCGTCCGACCCCGTGTCGAACACCGAGACGATGTGCGGGTTCCCGATGCTCGCCGCCGCCTGCGCCTCCCGGCGGAAGCGCTGGACGAAGCTCTGGTCGTCCGCGAACTGCGGCGCGAGGACCTTCACGGCGACGGTCCGGTCGAGGACCGTGTCGGATCCCAGGAAGACCTTGGCCATCCCGCCTCGGCCGAGCTCACGCTCGACCCGGTACCGTCCGCCGAGCGTCACCGGAAGTTCGATGTCGATGCCCTCCGTGTCGCGATGTCGATCCCTCCGCGTCGCTGGTGTCAGACGCCCAGGCCGGCCTCCAGGACAGCCCGGGCGATCGGCGCGGCCACCTGGCCGCCCGTCGCTTCGCTGCCAAGGCTACCGCCGTCGAGGACGATGACCGCGACGGCGACCTGAGGAGTCTCGGCCGGGGCGAAGCTCACGAACCACGCGTGCGGCGCCGCGCCCTCCCCATGCTGGGCGGTCCCGGTCTTCCCGGCCACGGTCACGCCCGGGATCTGGGCAGCGGTGCCGGTCCCCGCGTCGACGACCGAGACCATCATCTGCGTCAAGGCGGCGGCGTTCTGCGCCGACAGCGGCTGCGAGAACTCCTCGGGACCGAACTCGGCGATCACGCGACCGCTCGGGTCGCGAGCCTCGGTGACCAGCCGCGGCTGCATCTCGACGCCGCCGTTGGCGATCGCGGCCGCGACGAGCGCCATCTGGAGCGGGTTGGCGGCGACGTCCTGCTGTCCGATCGCCGAGACCGCCACGGCGGGCGTTCGCTGCTCGAACGTCTCGGCCGCCGGGAAGACACCCGACGTCCACGGGATATCGAACGGCACGACGTCCTGCCCCGCCTCCTCGGTGAACCCGAACGCGCGCGCCTGGGCCGCCAGCCGCTCGGCGCCGAGCTCCAGACCGACGGCCCCGAACACCACGTTGCACGACTGACGCAGCGCGTCGGCGAGCGTGATCTGCGATCCGCCCGAGCACGTCGAGCCGCCGAAGTTCTCGATCGTCGCGTCCGTGAGCGGGAGGTCGAGCTCGTTCGGGTTCGGCCACAGGCTGTCGGGACCGAAGCCGCTCTCGAGCGCCGCTGCCGCCGTGACGAGCTTGAAGGTCGATCCCGGCGGGAACAGCTCGTCGCTCGCGCGCGACAGCAGCGGCTTCTCGGGATCGTCGTTCAGCTGTGCCCACGTATCACGGACCACCTTCGGGTCCTGCGACGCTAGCGGGTTGGGGTCGTACGTCGGCTCGCTCACGAGCGCGAGCACGTTGCCGGTCGCCGGTTCGATCGCGGCGATCGCCACGTCGCCCGGCTGCGCCGCGGCGGCGGCCTCGGCGGCCTCCTGGATCTCGGGGACGAGCGTGGTGACGATCGTGGCCCCGCGCCTCGGCCTGCCGAGGACGAGGTCGGTGAGCGTTTGCGGCAGCAGTTCGGCGGCGTCGCCGGCGAGGAAGTCGTTGAAGGTCTTCTCGAGCTCGGTGCTCCCGAAGACGAACGAGTAGAACCCCGTGACGTGCGCGTACCGGTCGCCGTGTGGGTACTGCCTCTGGAAGCGGAGATCGCCGGGGCTCTTGCGGCTGGACGCGAGGACGGTCGTCCCGTCCGCCGCCAGGATGCTGCCGCGATCGACCTTGTACTCGGCGATCAGCTGCCGCTTGGCGTTGGCGTCGTGGTCGGCGATCCGGTCCGCCGCGAAAACCTGGATGTAGTTGATCTGCGCGAACACGATCAGGAACAGCACCAGCAGCGCGAGGCCGAGACGGCGGATCTGGCGCTCCACCTCAGCCACCGCCCCGCGCGGCGAGCGGCCCGCTCGAGACGCGTACGAGCAGCGCGAGCAGGACGAAGTTGGAAACCAGGCTCGAGCCGCCGTAGCTCACGAACGGGAGCGTCACGCCCGTCAGCGGGATCACCCGCGTGACGCCGCCCACGATGACGAACGCCTGGAGCGCCACCAGCGTCGAAAGCCCCACGGCGAGCAGCGTCGAGAAGCCGTCGAGCGCCGACAGTCCGATCCGCAGCCCCTTGCCGACGAGCACGACGTACAGGAGGAGCACCGCGGTCGTGCCGAGGAGCCCGAGCTCCTCGCCGATCGCGGCGAAGATGAAGTCGGTCTCGGCGAACGGGATCAGCCCGGGCGAGCCCTGACCGAGGCCGGTACCGACGAGCCCACCGGTCGCCATGCCGAACTGTGCCTGCGCGAGCTGGCCGTATCCCTGGTCGAAGACCTTGGCGGGGTCGAGCGCGTTCAGCCAGATGTCGACCCGGAGCTGCACGTGGTCGAACAGGAGCCACCCGAAGTACGCGCCGATCGCGAACAGCACGGAACCGATCACCAGGTACGCCGCGCGACCGGTCGCGACCCACAGCATCACGACGAAGATCCCGAAGTACAGGAGCGATGCGCCGAGGTCCCGCTGGACGAACAGGATCGCGAGCGACGCGCCCCACGCGAGCAGCACGGGTCCGAGGTGCTTGGCCGGTGGGAGGCGGAGGGGGCCGATCCGCGACGTCGCCACCTGGAGCAGCTCGCGCTTCTGCGTCAGGTACGACGCGAGGAAGATCACGATGAGGACCTTGCCGATCTCGGCGGGCTGGAACCCGATCGGCCCGACCTGGACCCAGAGCCGAGCGCCGTTGATCGTCCTGCCGATCCCCGGCACGACGGGTAACAGCAGGAGCACCAAGCCGAGGAGGCCGATCGTGTACGTGTACGCGTCGAGCATGCGCGCATCGCGCACCACGACCAGCGTGACCGCGAACGCGAGCAGGCCGACGAGGATCCACGTCGCCTGTTCGGCGGCGAGGCCGCCCGATAGACGGAAGATCATCGCGAAGCCCAGCCCGACGAGCACGGCGGCCGTGGGGAACAGGGCGGGATCGGCGCGCGGGGCGAACCCGCGGATCACGAGGAGCGTCCCCGCGAAGCCGCCCGTGAAGATCGTCGCGTACAGCGCGAACGTCGCGGGGAGGTGACCGCGCTTGCCGAAGCCCGCGATCACGTATGCGCCGATCGCGAGGACGAGCGCCAGGACGGTGAAGGCGATCGCGGGTACGAGCGACGAGCGGCCCCGCGCGGCTGCCGCCCGGCTCACGATGCCGGTTGCGCGACGTCGGCGATGTCGGTGCGGATCTGCTCCACGATCTGCTCCGCGCCGGCGCGGTCGTCGGCGGTGATGCCGTCGGGCAGGTCTCTGTAGAGCGCCAGCGTCTGGGCGCCGCTCGCCGGGATGTCCGTCTCGACGACCACGGTGTGCAGGTCGACGCCCGCGACCTCGGTCGGGATGCCTCGGAAGATCGCGACACGTCCGCTCGATACCCCGACGAACCACTGGCGGTCCAGGTAGAAGCGCAGTCCCACCGCTGCGAGCACGATGACCGCGAGCGTGACGGCGGCCCATATCCCGACCCGCCGCCAGCGGGAGCGACCGCGGGCCGACGGGGCCGGGCGCCGGGCGAGCGCTTGCGAGCGTGTCGCAGAGGTGAGCGTCTCCGCAGGAGGGTCGGGGGTCGGAGCGCCGACGTCCGTGATGTCGCTGCGCTCCGCAGGAGCCGAGATCGGCTGCTCCGGCGTCGGCTGTCGCGGGATCGCCGCTTGCTTGGTATCGCCCCGCGCGCGAGCGTCGCCGTCGTCGGAGAAGTCGAGGATCACGGCGGTGATGTTGTCGACACCGCCGGCTCGGTTCGCGACGGTGACGAGCCGATCCACGGCCTCCTGCGGGTCGGCGTTCTCGGTGAGGATGTCTCGGATCTGGCCTTCGGGCACCATGCCCGTGAGCCCGTCGGTGCACAGCAGCAGCCGGTCGCCGTCGACGACCTCGACGTCACCCTCGTCGATCTGCACGTTCGGGTCGACGCCGAGCGCCCGCGTCAGGATGCTGCGATGCGGGTGTGTCTCGGCCTCCTCCTGCGAGATCTCGCCCTCCATCACCATGCGGTGCACGAGCGTGTGGTCCTCCGTGAGCTGCGTCAGCTCGCCGCGGCGGAGCAGGTACGCGCGCGAGTCCCCGACGTGGACGAGATGCACCCGATCGACATCGATCAGGGCGGCCGTCAGGGTGGTGCCCATGCCGGAGACGCTCCGGTCGCTCCGCGACCGGTCGAACACGGCGCGGTTCGCCTCGGTCACCTGTTGGGCGAGCGTGCCCTCGCCGCTCTCGAACAGCTGTTGAACGGTCTGAAGCGCAAGGGTCGAGGCGACCTCTCCTCCACGATGGCCGCCCATGCCGTCGGCGACCGCGTAGAGCGGCGCCACGACGAGGTATGAGTCCTCGTTGCCCTCTCGGACCTGCCCGATGTCCGTCGCCGCGCCGACGTCGACCTTCATCGACGCAGCTCCAGGATCGTCTTGCCGACCTTCACGACGTCGCCGGTGTGCACCTCGACGCCCTGCCGGACGCTGTGGTCGTTGAGGAAGGTGCCGTTCGTCGATCCGAGGTCCTCCACGAACCAGGTCGCGTCCTTGGCGTAGAGGCGCGCGTGCACCTGGGAAACGTACGTGTCCTCGAGTCGGATCGCACATCGCTCGGCGCGGCCGATCTCGGCGGGATCGGTGAGCTTGATCGTGCGCGGACGGCCGTCGCCTCCGTCGTGCACGACGACCTGCGTCGGCGCCCTTCCGCCCCGCGAGGGCTTGGCGACGGGAGCGCCCGCCGGCGTTCGCACCTGCGAGGTCGCTCCCCGCCTGCGGCCCGAGATGTCGACCGCAACCGAGCGAAGCGCGCGGAAGACGAAGAAGTACAGGAGGACGACCAACGAGTACTTGAGGACGGACAGGACGAACGGCGACACGTCAGCCCCTCCGGAACTCGAGCATCGTCTCCCCGATCGTGATGCGGTCGCCGTCCTCGAGCAGGTGCTCGCGGATCGACTCACCGTTGACGAGCGTGCCGTTGGTAGAGCCGAGATCGGTGAGGACGAAGCCGGAGTCCGTCCGGTTGACGCGCGCGTGCTGGCGCGACGCGCCGGGGTCGTCGACCACGACGTCGCATTCGGCGAGGCGCCCGAGCGTCAGCTGCGACCCCGTGAGTGCGTGGCTGCGTCCGCCCGGAAGCTCGACGAGCCATCCCCGTTGGCCGACGGCGGGCTGCGGCGCCAGCTCCTCCTCGCCCTCGACGAACGACGCGACGCACTCGAACCGGCCCTTCCCCAGCGCCTCGTCGATCTCGAACTCGACCTCGGGCGGGCCGACGAGGCCCCACCCGCGTTCGGCCGCCGCGTCGCGGACGACCTGCTTCAGCTCACCGACCAGCGCGTGCTCGGCCTGCTCGAAGCGCTCTCCGTCCGACGCGGACAGCGTGAAGACGTACCGGTTCGGGGCCCAGACCTCGCGAACGCCGACGGTCTTGCCCGCGTCCATCTCGCGCATCATGCGCTTGGC
>JBMDWR010000246.1:0-2891 GCA_048594645.1 Actinomycetota bacterium | reverse complement strand
ACGAGTAGCGACGCCGCGCCGATCTGCACGACCCCCACAACGATCCAGACGATCGCCCAGAACCGGAGGTTCTCGTAGATCAGCCCGCTCTCGGCGAAGTACTCCTTCTTGAACAGTGCCGCCAGCCCTTGCACGGCGTTGGAGATCCCGACGATCGCAAACACCACCGCCGCGAGGTCCGCCCAGCCGCCGCCCTTCCCCCGTCTGCTCATCCGATCCTCCTCCCGTCATCGAGATGCTAGGTGGGAGCGGTGTGAGAGGCATCAACCCGATGGGGTGACCGGCAACCCAGAGTCTTCCCTCGGATCGGTCGAGCAGGGGAGCCGAGACCGTCTAGATGGCGGGCGGACCGACCGATACCTCGATGTCCTCCGTCCAGCGGTTGTATCGCCGGACCTCGTAGCGCCGGTTCACCTGGAACTGGAACACCATGCCGAGGCCGGCCACCACGGCGAAGACGAGGAACCAACCCGGATACTCATCCAGCACGAGCTTCGCACCGTCCTCCGCGATGGTCTCCGCCGTGGCCGAAGTGAACAGGAACAGGAAGGTTCCGACGATCGTCCAGGCGCCAACGAGCGCCGTGGCTACGATGACGATCGGTTTTTGGATGTTCAGCGCGATGGCGGCGACCGCGAAGACGATGCCGACGGCGACGCCCACGATCCAGACGACCGCCGTCAGGTCTGCATCGAAGAGGCTGAAGAATCCCGCCACCAGCGAGTATCCGAGCGATCCGGCCATCAACGCGACCGCGAACACCCAGAACAGGTACGAGAGCAGGGCGAACAGGAGGCCAACGAAGAACCCCACCACCCAACTCGTCGTGGTCGATAGGAAGCCGTCGCCGAACAGCGCCTGCACCGAGTGCGCGCCGAACGAGAGCCCGAAGAAGAAGCCGTAGATCGGAAGCAGGATCAGGAACAGTCGATACCCGGCGAACGCCACGAGGCTCGCCACGAACAGCAGGATCGCCGCACCGACGATCGTCGCGAGAACCGACCCACCCTCCATCGCGATCCCTCCCTGATAGAGCGGCGTGGGGGGCGCCGCGTCGTTGTCCGGCATCGTGACACGGCGCGAGGGCCAGAGCCAGCAGGCCCAAGGTGGCCTTACGCGGATCGTGATCCGGCTTCGGACCGCTTCGTGCGACGGCGTGGTCCGCGCCTCGCTCGGCGATCGACGTCCACGAGTCCGCGCCCGAATGCGTCGATACGCCCCCACCGTCCGGGGATGTCGAGGAGTTCCACCCGTCCGATGCTGCTCGGCAGCGCCGGGTCGACGACGAGGTGCTCTCCGACCGGTTCGAGGCCAAGCATCGTCCGTAGGAACAGGAGCGGCGCACCCGTCGACCATGCCTGCGGGCTGCATGCGGTCGGATACTGGACCGGGTACTTCGTGAGCGACCGCTCGTACCCGCCGAACGCCTCCGGCAGACGCCCGTCGAAGAATTCGGCCGCATCGAGGTTTCCGGCGGCGACGGAAGCCGCTTCCTCCTTGAACCCGTAGCGTCGCAGGCCCCAGGCGATGAACGAGTTGTCGAACGGCCAGACGGTGCCGACGTGGTACCCGATGGGGTTGTAGCGGCCCTCTCCTTCGGCAAGGGTTCGGATGCCCCAGCCGGAGAAGAGCCTTGGGCTCATCAGATGGTCCACGACGGACCTGGCCTTGGACTTGTCGACGATCCCGCTCCAGAGCAGGTGTCCGTTGTTCGATGACAGCGCGTCGACCGGATCACCCTGCGTATCGAGCGCAAGCGCGAAGTACCCCTTGTCTTCGATCCAGAATTCGCGGTTGAAGCGGCGCCTCAGGTCGGCCGCCTCCGCCTCCAGTCGGTCGGCCAGCGCCGGATCGTTCCACACGAGGCGAGCGAGACGTGCGCCCCGGACCTTCGCGTCGTACGCGTATCCCTGCAGCTCGCAGGTCGCACGAGGGAACGCGGGCAGCCTGCCGTCCCGATAGGAGATCGAGTCCCACGAGTCCTTCCAGCACTGGTTCTCGAGGCCCGTCTCCTGGTTGCGGCGCTCGTACCAGACGTAGCCGTTCCCCATGAGGTCGGCGTAGTCGTCGATCCACGCGAGCGCCGCACGCGCTTCCACCTCGAGGTCGCGAACGAGCTTTCGATCTCCCGTCCAGCGTTCGTATTCGTCCAACAGCACGACGAAGAGCGGCGTGGCATCGGCCGCACCGTAGTAGGGGGAGTGTGGACGTTCCTCGAACGCAGTCATCTCGCCGTACCGCATCTCGTGCAGGATCTTGCCCGGATCCTCGTCGCGGAAGTCATCGAGGCGGCTTCCCTGCCACTGGCCGAGGATGCGGAGCGTCGTCGCGGCGAGCTCGGGGGTGAACGGCAGCGCCTGCAGGCTGGTGAAGATGCTGTCGCGGCCGAACATCGTCATGAACCACGGGAGGCCCGCGGCGGGCAGGCTGCGCCCTTCGGCGATGACGGGCGAGAACCGAAGCGCCGCGAGGTCGACGAGGCTGCGTCGATACGTCGCGCGGAGCGACTCACGATCACAGTCGAGTCGCGGCGCCTGTGCGATCCATCGCTCGAGGTCGGTTTCCATGTTCGGGCGTGCACGTCGCCCGGCCGTCGCGACCTTCGGCAGGAGTGGGCGATCGTCTTTGCCGAACAGCACCGCGATGACGTCGACCTCCGTCGTCCACGTGCGATGCGGCTCGATCCGAACGCTGAACGTGATGCCATCCTCGTCCGCCACCGTCGACTCCGTGGCCGAGATCTGTGTCTCGCGTCTGAACGTGTCGCGCTCGTACCCGAGCCGGAGCCCCCCGTCGATCCGGGTGTAGTACTTCCCCTTCTTGTCGAGTGCGTCCTTGACCTCGAACAGATCGGCGAAGTCGCAACCGGCCTCGATGCGCACCGCGAGGTC
>JBMDWR010000245.1:0-6084 GCA_048594645.1 Actinomycetota bacterium | reverse complement strand
ATCGTTCGCGAGCTCGATCTCGGCAAGATCCGAGAGGTCCGCGACCGCTGGGCGTTCTACCGGGACCGGCGCCCCGACGCGTACGAGGACCTCGTCGCCCGCTGAGCCTTCGCGCCGAGAAAGGAAGAACCATGGACATCGGCGTGGTGCTGCAGACCACCCCACCGAGCGCGCGGGTCGTGGACCTCGCCAAGCGTGCCGAGACCTACGGGTTCAGTCACGTGTGGACCTTCGATAGCCACATCCTGTGGCAGGAGCCGTTCCCGATCCACACGGAGATCCTGGCGAACACGCGGAACGTGATGGTCGGGCCGATGGTGACGAACCCCGCCACGCGCGACTGGACGGTCACGGCGAGCCTGTTCGCGACGCTCAACGAGATGTTCGGCAACCGCACGATCATCGGGATCGGGCGGGGCGATTCGGCCGTGCGCGTGATCAACGGCAAGCCGACGACGCTCGCGACGCTCGGCGAGTGCGTCCGCGTCGTGCGCGAGCTCGCGAACGGCAGGGCGGTCGAGTACCGCGGGTCGACGATCCGATTCCCGTGGGCTTCCAAGAGCCGCGTCGACATCTGGATCGCCGGGTACGGCCCCAGGGCGCTCACGCTGATCGGCGAGCTCGGCGACGGGTTCATCCTCCAGCTCGCGGACCCCGACATCACCGCCTGGACGATCGCAGCGGTGCGCAGGGCGGCCGAGGATGCGGGACGCGATCCTGACGAAATCACGATGTGCGTCGCCGCCCCCGCGTACGTCGGAGATGACTTGGCCCACGCGCGCGAGCAGTGCCGCTGGTTCGGCGGGATGGTCGGCAATCACGTCGCCGACATCGTCGCCCGGTATGGCGAGCATTCCGAGGTACCGGACGCACTGACCGAGTACATCAAGGGCCGGGAAGGCTACGACTACAACGAGCACGGCCAGGCCGGGAACGTCCACACGCAGTTCGTGCCGGATGAGATCGTCGACCGCTTCTGCATCCTGGGGCCGGTGGAGCAGCACGTCCGCCGGCTGAACGAGCTTCGCGACCTGGGCGTCGGGCAGTTCGCCGTGTACCTGCAGCACGACGCGAAGGACGAGACCCTCCAGGCCTACGGCGAGAAGGTCGTGCCTGCGATGGCCGAGAGCGTGCTCGCGAAGACGTGACGAGGGCGCCGGCTCGGGACCTGCCTCGACGCCTGAGGCGCGCCGCGATGTTCGCGCTTGCGCTCGTGCTCGTGGCGCTCCTGTGGGAGATCTACAAGTGGCTCGGGCCCGAGGAAGGCGGGACGATCTTCGGCTGGACCGTGCTTCCCCGGACCGACGACCGCGCCATGCCGCACGTGTGGGAGATGCTGTCGCGCTACGTCCAGCCCGAGCGGCTCGGCTTCGATACGCCGATCCTCGTGGTGATCCTGCAGGGAGCCTGGTTCACGTTCCGGCTCGCGCTCACCGGGCTCGTGATCGGCGCGCTGTTCGGGCTGGGCCTCGCGGTGCTGATGGCCCGGTTCTCGGTCGTCGAACGCGGGCTCCTTCCGTACCTGGTGATCTCGCAGACGGTGCCGTTGATCGCGCTCGCTCCGCTGGTCGTGAGCTGGGGCGGGCGTCTCTCGATCGGCGGTTTCGAGTGGCCCCGGTGGCTGTCGGCCGCGGTGCTGGGGGCCTTCCTCGCGTTCTTCCCGGTTGCCGTCGGGACGCTGAAGGGCCTCACGTCGACGCCGGCCACCGCGCTCGAGCTGATGGACTCGTACGCGGCATCGTGGCGGCAGACGCTCGTCAAGCTCCGGTTCCCTGCGGCGATGCCGTTCATCGTGCCGGCGCTGCGCCTGGCGGCGACGGCGTCGGTGGTGGGCGTCGTGGTGGCCGAGATCTCTACGGGGCTGGCGGGCGGCATCGGTCGGCTGATCATCGAGTACGCGCGCGAGGCGACGGCGGACCCCGCGAAGGTGTACACGGCCGTCTTCGGCGCCGCCGCGCTCGGGCTCGTGGTCGCCGGTCTCGTCGCGCTGGTCGATCTCGTCGCGATGCGGAACCGGCCGCCCGAGGAGGTGTTGGCATGACCGAGGCCGTTCGGGTCCGCGACGTCTCCAAGGTGTTCAACGTCGGCCGTCCGAACGCCGTCGAGGCGCTCGTCGACATCGACCTCGCGATCACGCCGGGCGAGTTCGTCTCGCTGATCGGTCCCTCGGGCTGCGGCAAGTCGACGCTGCTCAGGTTGATCGCCAACCTGCTCGAGCCGACCACCGGCGAGGTGCTGGTGAACGGGAAGCCAGCGCGCACCGCGCGCCTGGACCAGGACTACGGCATGGCGTTCCAGCAGGCCGGCCTGTTCGACTGGCGGAGCGTCGTCAAGAACGTCGAGCTGCCGCTCGAGCTGAAGGGATGGGACAAACGGCGCCGCCACGAGCGCGCGCTCGAGATGCTCGAGCTGGTCAAGCTCGCCGAGTTCCAGGAGCACTTCCCGTGGCAGCTCTCGGGCGGCATGCAGCAGCGCGTGGCGATCGCACGGGCGCTCGCGGCCCACCCGCCGCTCCTGCTGATGGACGAGCCGTTCGGAGCGCTCGACGAGATGACGCGGGAGCACATGCAGAGCGAGCTGCTCCGCATCTGTGCCGAGACGTCGACGACGGTCGTGTTCGTCACGCACTCGATCCCGGAGGCCGTGTTCCTGTCGACCCGCGTGGTCGTCATGTCGCCGCGTCCGGGCAGGGTCACCGCCGTGAGCGACATCGACCTCGGCGAGCGCCGCGGCGTCGACACCCGCGAGGCCGACACCTTCTTCAGGAAGGTGACCGAGGTGCGCGAGGCGCTGCGCGGCGTCGAGGTCCCCGGGGTCGAACCAGACATCGAGGCCGTCGAGATGGAACAGGAGACGCCGATCGCGTGAGCGTCGGGCGTTCGTCGGGGGCGGTGCTGCGCGCGGTGTGGCCGCCGCTCGTGTTCGGCGTCGCGTTCCTCGTCGTGTGGGAGGCGGCCGTGAAGGTCTTCGACTTCCAGCCGTACTTCCTCCCCGGCCCCTCCGCGATCTGGACGGAGTTCCGGCTGAACGACACCCTCGTGTGGGAGGCGGCGCGCGTCTCCGGCACCAACGCGCTCATCGGGTTGCTGGTCGGGACGGCGCTCGGGATCGCGATGAGCTTCCTGCTCGGACGGTTCCGCTTGCTGAACGACCTCGTGACACCGCTCGCGATCGCGCTGAACGCCGTTCCGATCTTCGTCCTCGTCGCGTTGTTCAACAACATGTATCCGGCGACAAGCGAGGTGCCTCGGCGCCTCATGGCGACGCTGGTCGTGTACTTCATCGTGTTGGTGAACGTGGCGCGCGGCCTGCGCGAGGTGCAGGCGACGCACGTGGAGCTGATGCGCTCCTACGCCGCGAGCGAGGTGACGATCCTGCGCAAGGTTCGCGTGCCGAACGCAGTCCCGTACCTGTTCACCGCGCTGAAGATCGCCGCGCCGGCGTCCGTGATCACGGCGTTCGTCTCTGAGTACTTCGGGGGGTCGCAGAACGGGCTCGGGAACCGGATCGTGAGCAATATCGCGATCTCTCGCAACGCCACGGCGTGGGCCTACGTGCTGGGCGCATGCCTGCTCGGGCTCGCCTTCTACGTCGCGGCCGTGGCGCTCGAGCGCGTCGCCACGCCCGGCGGCGTCGCGGCCCCCAAGGGCGGTCCGTGAGCAGCGGCACCGGTGGCGTGTTCGTCGAGCGGAGTGCGTGGCGGTCTCCGCCGCGGATGGGGCATGATGGCGCGCTGCGGAAGGGGCCGAGGCGGGGCAGGAACGCCCCGGGGAGGAGGAACGAGGCATGAGGGGGAAGCGCTTCCGTATCTTCGGAGCGGCGCTGGTCGCGTTGTCCCTGGTCGCGGCGGCCTGCGGTGGCGACGACGACGGCGGTGGTGGCGGTGGCGGCGGCGACACGAGCGGCTGCGACTCGGTCGACCAGGTCAAGCTCCAGCTCCAGTGGTTCATCCAGGCACAGTTCGCCGGGTACTTCGCCGCGCAGGACGAGGGCTTCTACGCGGACCAGTGCCTCGAGGTCGAGATCCTCGAGGGTGGCGTCGACATCGTGCCGCAGCAGCAGCTCGCGGACGGCGTCGCCGACTTCGCGATCGCGTGGGTGCCGAAGGCGCTCGCGACCCGCGAGGCCGGCGCGAACATCGTGGACATCGCCCAGGTGTTCCAGCGCTCCGGCACGCTCCAGGTGTCGTGGGCCGACTCCGGCATCGACTCGCCGGAGGACTGGGCCGGAAAGACCGTCGGGAACTGGGGATTCGGCAACGAGTATGAGATCTTCGCGGCGCTCGCGCAGGCCGGCCTGGACCCGGCGACGGACGTGACGCTCGTGCAGCAGGATTTCGACATGTCGGGGCTGCTCAGCCGCGACATCGACGCGGCCGAGGCGATGACCTACAACGAGTACGCGCAGGTCCTCGAGGCCGTGAACCCGGACACCGGAGAGCTGTACCAGCCGGAGGATCTTTCCGTCGTCTCGTACGAGGAGATCGGCGTCGGGATGCTCCAGGACGCGATCTGGGCCGACGGCGAGCGGCTTGCGAACGACGAGGCCTACCGCGACATCGCCGTGCGTTTCGTGACGGCGTCGCTCCAGGGGTGGGCCTACTGCCGCGACAACGTCGAGGCCTGCCGCGACCTGGTGGTTGCCAAGGGCTCGAAGCTCGGCAACAGCCACCAGCTGTGGCAGATGAACGAGATCAACAAGCTGATCTGGCCGGCCGACGACGGCGTGGGGTACATCGACCAGGCCGCGTGGGATCGCACGGTCGAGATCGCGCTCGACACGCCCAACCTCGAGGGGGCGACGGTGCTCACGCAGCCCGCTGACGCTGAGGCGTTCACCAACGACATCATCGAGGAGGCGCATGCCAACCTCGAGGAGCTCGACGTCGACATCAACGGTGCCGAGTTCGAGCCGATCGAGGTGACGCTGGAGGAGGGCGGCGCCTAGCGTCCCGGCCCATCCCTATCATCGCGGCGTGACCCGGCTGCTCCTCCTCGGCGCCGAAGACGTCCGAGCGCTGATCGACCTGCGATCGCTGTTCGGGCGGTTGGAGGACGCGCTCCGGGCGATCAGCGCAGGGACGGCATCCGTCCCACCCCGCGTCGTGGCCCGCACACCCGACGGTTTCCTCGGAGCGATGCCGGGCTACCTGCCGGGCGCCGGCCTCGAGGCCAAGCTCGTCACCGTGTTCTCGAACAACCACGACCGTGGGCTGCCGTCGCACCAGGCGCTGATCGCGCTGTTCGACGAGCAGACGGGCGAACCTCGGTGCGTCATGGACGGGACGGTCGTGACGGCGGTGCGCACCGGTGCGACGTCTGCCGTCGCCGCCCGGGCGCTGGCACGGCCGGATCCCCGCACGCTCGCGATCCTCGGTGCTGGCGTCCAGGGGCGGTCGCACCTCGATGCGTTCGTCGAGATGTTCGACCTCGCGGATATCCGAGTGGCCTCCAGGAGCCACGAGCACGCCGAGGTGCTCGCCCTGACCGATCCGCGGGCTCGAGCCGTGGCATCGTTCGAGGAGGCCGTGCGCGGCGCGGATCTCGTGTGTTGCTGCACCGACGCGGCGGAGCCGGTGGTCTCGTGGTCGTGGGTGGCGCCCGGGGCGCACGTCAGCTCGGTCGGCGTCGGTGCCGAGGTCGATCCCGAGACGGTCGCCGCCGCGACGGTCTTCGTCGAGTGGCGAGGTGCCGCGGAGCACCCGCCGCCCACGGGTTCGGCGGAGCTCCAGGGTCTCGGGGCCGCATCGATCGCCGAGGTGGGGGAGGTCCTCGGCGGCACGCACCCGGGCCGGCGTTCGCCCGACGACCTCACCCTGTACAAGTCGACCGGCCACGCCGTAGAGGACGCGGCCACCGCGCGGTTGGTCTTCGACCGCGCGACGGCGCAGGGCGTCGGCCAGGCGTTCGACCTCTGAAGCGCCCCGACCGGGCTACGCTTCGCGCCGATGCGCGTCGACAGCGACTTCCGTTCGATCGTGACCGAGCGCCTGCGGCTGCGGCGCTCGCGGCCCGAGGACGCCGAGCCGATCTCCACGTACCGCAGCGACCCGGAGGTCCATCGACACCAGGGCTGGGATCGCAC
>JBMDWR010000244.1:0-2670 GCA_048594645.1 Actinomycetota bacterium | reverse complement strand
ACGCCGTTGGCGCCGGGGAACAGGCCGAACATGTTGTCGAACGTCCGGTTCTCCTTGATCACGAAGACGACGTGCTTGATCGGCGTCATCGTGTCGAACATGTCGGCGTCGGAGCGCTTCGGTGCCGTGCCGTAGTCGAGCGGCGGCAGTGGCGTCCACGCCGGCGCATCCTCGCCGCAGGCGCTCCCGAGGATCGCGAACGCGAAGACGAACGCCGATGCGCGGACGAACGTCTTGGGCATGGGCCGGACCCCTTTCAGGCTCCGCCGGCCGTTCCGTTGCACGATGGACGGAGCCCGGTCATGATGCCACGGCCGGATATGTCGAAAGGGGGCGACATGCGTCGGTTCGCCATGGTGCTGTGGGTGAGCCTGATCGGGATCGTTGCGGGAGGCCTCACCAGTGCCGTCGCGGCATCGGGGATCGCGCTGGAAGAGACGCTCGTGTTCGGCGAGCACACGCTGAAGGGGCGAACGCTCGACCTCGCGGGGGGCGCCGACGACTTCCGTCCCGGCGACCGGTACATCTTCCGTAGCGAGCTCACCGACGCAGGCGACGTGGTGGCCGGACACCTCTACGTGGACTGCTCGGTGCACTTCGGCAAGCGGGATTCCTGCTCGCAGGTCTACGACATCAAGGGACGCGGAACCGTGACGGCGCTGGGGTTGATCCCGGTGTCACAGCTCGAGGTCGGCGGGACGTGGACGCTCGCCGTCACCGGCGGGACCGACGAGTTCGAGAACGCGGGCGGCTCCGTGACGGTCGTGATCGTCGACGACACGGGCAACAGCGAGCACACGCTGCATCTGCTGCCCTGACGCGCGTGTCGATGGACGGCGGCCCGCGGGTCAGACCGGCTCGAGCTGCTTGCCCTGCTGCTGCGCCATGAAGTCCCGCCAGTAGCGCTGTCCCTCCTCGGGCAACGTCTGGATCGGATCGTAGTACGGGTACTCGCGTGACAGGGCCTCGGGATCGTCGTACTCGATCCCGGTACGGTAGTTCTTCCACCAGTACGAGATCCCCTTCTCACGGTCGTAGCTGTTCACCATGTGCACCCAACGCTTGCCGACGAACGGGACGTCGCAGACGAACCTCGGCGTCGCGAACCCCGGCAGGTACCCCATGATCGCGAACTGCAGCTCCTGGGCCTCCCACACCGCGAGCCTCCAGTGCTCGCTGTTCGGGATCATGTCGCACATGTAGAAGTAATAGGGCAGCACCTTCGCGTGATCCAGCAGCATGAAGCACAGCTCGAGGATCTGGTTGGGGGTGGTGTTCACGCCGCGGAGCAGCACTCCCTGGTTCCGCACGTCCCGGAAGCCCATGTCGAGCAGCTTCCGGACCGCCTCACCCACCAGTGGCGTGATCTGCTGCGCGGCGTTCACGTGCGTGTGGATCGCGACGTCGATGTCCCGCTCGCGAGCGCGCTCCGCGATCGCCTCGTAGCCCTCGAGCACCTCGTCCTGGAGGAAGTGCTGCGGGATACCCATCAGTCCCTTCGTCGCGATGCGGACGTCGCGGATGTTGTCGAGGTCGAAGAGCTTGAACAGCCACTCCTGAAGGCGCTTGATCGGGATGTTCGCCATGTCGCCGCCCGACACGACGACGTCTCGAACGCTGGGCGTCTTGCGCAGGTACTCGAGCATCGCGTCCCAGCGCTCGTTCTGCTTCATCTCGAACTTGTACTTCAGGATCTGCGTCGTGTCGTTCCCCACGAGATCCATGCGCGTGCAGTGGCCGCAGTACTGCGGGCATGTCGGGATCAGCTCGGCCAGGACCTTCGTGGGGTACCGGTGGGTGAGCCCCTCGACCGCCCACATCTCCGCCTCGTGGAGGGAGTCGCGGCCGGCCATGGGGTGGGACGGGAACTCCTGCTCGCGGTCGGAGAACGCGGGCGCCATGTACCGGCGCACGGGATCCGAACGCAGGTCCGCCTCGTCCATCGTGTTCACCATCTGCGGCGGGATCAGCATCGACATCGTCGCCCGCTCCTGCTGGTCGCGTTCGATGTCGGCGTAGAGATCGTCGCCGAGGAGGTCGCCGAACGCCCGCTTGAACTCGGCGAGGTTCTTGATCGAGTGCGCCCGCTGCCACTGAGCGGACTCCCACTGCTCCTTCGTCACGTCCTTGAATCCGGGCAGCCGGGTCCAGTCGGGCTCCACGAACTCGCGCCTCAGCGGGTACTCGAAAGGTTGCTCCGAGGCGTGGGCCCGGAAGGAGACGCGCCTCGGGCGCTCGACGGCTCCGGTCGGTTCGCTCATTCACTCACCTCTCCCTGGGGCTCGCCCCTGGCGCCAAGGCCGACGCCGGACGATCGCGGCAGCCGAAGCCATGATACCCACGGTACGTTCGGTCATGACGCGCATCGGCCGAACGAGGTTCGGTGCCGGTCGATCCGTCCCGTATCGAAGCGCTACCCTCGCTCGGCCGCGCGGGTCTACGCATGGTTGTTCGGGAACACGCGATCCCTCGCGCTGCGTGAGCTGCGGACGGCCCGAGGGGTGTAGGGATCGTCAGCGTCGGCCGCGCGGCCCGCCCCGACCGCCGTCGCGACCCATCCGCGGACGGCGCTCGAACCGGCCCTGGTCCTTCTCCGGCCGAGGCAGGCGGAGGCGGAGCGGCGTGGGCCCCGTCCGCTCGTAGCGGACCCAGATGTGGTCGATCTCGCGT
>JBMDWR010000243.1:0-8425 GCA_048594645.1 Actinomycetota bacterium | reverse complement strand
AGGGCGAGCCACGCCCAGGGGAAGGGAGGGTCACCGAACCGATCGATCCCGAGCTCGAGCAACCGGCGCGTGGCCGCGTCGATCGAGAACGCGATGATGTGGCCGACGTCGACCGGATCGGCGCTCGAGTCGACGAGGGCGGCGATCACGGCGGGGAGGTCTGTCATCGCGCTCGCGACCGCGTCGCGGTCGCGAGCACGCTCGATGGCGCTCTTCAGCGCGAAGGGTGTGTCTCTGCCGATGCCCATGAGGTCGGTGTCGGTCACGACGCCGCGAACCGCGCCGGTCGCATCCACGACGGGGAAGTGGTGGAAGCCGCCCTCCAGCATCCGCAGCAGGACCTCGCCCGCCATCGTGTCGGCAGACACGGTCTCTGCGGGCACCGTCATCACGTCGCGGACGGGTGTGTCGGCCGTCCGTCGTTCGGCGACGACGCGCGAGCGCAGGTCCCGATCGGTGAGGATGCCCATCGTCCCGTTCGCGTTCGGGACGAGCAGGCTCGAGACGCGCTCGCGCGCCATGAGCTCGGCGGCGTCGGAGACGCGCATCCCTGGGTCGCACGTCACCGGCGGTCGCCGGACCAGGGAGCCGACCTCCCGGTACGGACCTGCGTCGACGGCCGCGCGCTGGAGCGCCTGTGACCGGGAGATGTCGCGGCGGACGGTCTGGGCGACGAACGCGACGCCGGCTCCCGTCTCGAGGACCTGGTTGGCGACGGTCTCGGGGACGAGGTAGCACAGCGTGTCGTCGGTCGCCCGGACCGAGGCGAACGGGGCGACGTGGCCGAGCAGCGACCACATGCCGAAGACCTCCCCCTGTCCGACCTCGTCGATCACGCGGCCGTCGTCCACGATCTCGACCTCGCCCTTGCGGACGACGTACAGGTGCGTCGCCGGCGCGCCGGCCTGCTCCAGGATCACCGTCCCCGGCGCGAAGTGCTCGATCTCGACGCTCGCGACCACGCGATCGAGTGCCTCCTCGCTCAGCGCGTCGAAGGGCGGATGCTCGGCCAGGAACGAGCGGACGTCCACGGCCTGAGCGTACGCTCGACGCGGTGTCGGCCGGAACCCGCGCGCTGTCCACGCGGTCTGTCGATCGAGCCGTGACGGAACCCGACCTACCGATCCCGCTCGGGCCCTGCTCGAATGGCGAGTACGACCCGGTGCCGCTCTCGCCGGTCGTCCGCGAGGCCCGCCGGCGAGCGTTGGAGGCGTGCGAGGAAAACGCGCTGCGTCTCCGGATGTCGCGCCGGACGTTCCTGCGCTCGCTCTGCGCAGCCTCGACGGTGCTTCTCGCGCTCGATGCCTGCACGCGCGAAGCCCATCGTGCCTCGCCGGACGTCCCGACGTTTGAACCCGGCGGCAGGTTCGAGGTCCCGCCCGAGGCCACTACCGAGCCGGAGGCGGCGGAGGACGCCGTGGCGGGCAAGGAGTTCATCATGGATGTGCAGGGCCACCTGCTCGAGTACGACCTGAACCCGGTCTTCCACGGCGAGGGCTTCTACGCCGCGTTCCCGCAGCAGTACTGCGGCGAGGACGACCCGCGCGTCTGCTACTCGATCGAGCACTTCCTGGAGGCGTTCTTCATCCGCAGCGACACCGACGTCGTGGTGCTCTCTGCGCTGCCGATCTACCCGGAGGGCTCGCCGCTGTCGCCCGAGATCATGTTCGAGACGCGCCGGATCGTGGAGGGTCTGTGCCGCGACGAGCGGATCCTGCTGCACGGCCAGGTCCTGCCGAACATCGGGTCGCTCGGCTCGGTCCTCCGCGGCATGGAAGCCACGGCCGACCGCTACCCGATCCGGGCCTGGAAGACGTTCACGCACTTCCCCGACTTCTTCGATCCGGGCGGCGGGGCGTGGTGGCTCGATGACCACGACCGGGCGCTGCCGGCCGTCGGTGAGCCGTTCATCCGCAGGAGCCTCGAGCTGGGCGTCCCCACGATCTGCGTGCACAAGGGCCTGTCCGGCGGGAGCCGGTTCTCCTCGCCACGGGACATCGGGCCGGCCGCGCGGAAGCACCCGGACGCGAACTTCGTCGTCTACCACTCCGGCTTCGAGACGGACGTCTTCGAGGGCCCGTACACCTCGGCCATGTCCGAGGTCGGCGTGAACCGGCTGATCGCCTCGCTCGAGCGCGCGGGCATCGGGCCGAACGAGAACGTGTACGCCGAGCTCGGCACGACGTGGTGGAACCTGATGCGCTCGCCGACGCAGGCTGCGCACGTGCTCGGCAAGCTGCTGAAGCACGTCGGCGAGGACAACGTCGTGTGGGGAACCGACTGCCTGTTCTACGGATCGCCGCAACCGCAGATCCAGGCGTTCCGGGCGTTCCATATCTCGGACGAGTTCCAGGAGCGCTACGGCTACCCGAAGCTCACGAAGGATGTGAAGGCCAAGGTGCTCGGGCGGAACGCGGCACGGCTCTACGGGATCGAACCGGTGCCGCCGCGGTGCGACTTCACTAGGCGGGAGCTCGCGAGGATCCGCGAAGAGCTCCGGGACGGCGATCCGCTGCTCGGCCCGGCGACGTTCGTGGCTTCGATGGACGTTCGCGACCATCACCGACTCGAGGTCGCGACGGACGGTTGAGTCAGCCAGACAAGCGCTATCTCAGCTCCGCAGAGGTGAACTGGTTGCCGTACGGGCCTTTGCCGGAGGCGCACCAGGCACCGCACCGCGCCGCGAGTGCCACAGCCTCGTCGATGTCGGACCCGGCCCCCAGCGCGAACGTCAGGCCCGCCGCGAACGAATCGCCGGATCCGTAGGTGTCGACGACGGATCCGGGAGCGGCCGACGCCTCGTACGAGCCGCTCCGCCCGTCACTCGTCTCGTAGCGGCCGCCGCGGACGCCGTCGGTCCGAACGACGAGATGCGGCGGGTGGGTGAGCGCCTCCGGATCGAACGCCTCCGCGGGGTCGTTGCCGCTGCCGACGACGGCGTCCAGATGGACGTCGGCGCGGACGAGCAGGTCGGCGACGCGGCTCGTCGCGACCAGCACGCGTCCCCGGCGCGCCTCGCGAAGCGCGCCCGGGTTCCCGGCCGTGAAGTACACGGCGTCGACGGCCTCGAGCTCGTTCCACGGGAGACGGTCGGCCGCCGTCGGCACGAGGCGTCGGCCGAGCGTCGTGATCGTTCGTTCGCCGTTCGCGTCGACGAACACCACCGCACGCCGGCTCGGCTCGTCCCGGGTCGCGGCTTCGACCCGGACGCCCAGCTCATCCAGGCGTCGCCGCGTCAAGTCACCGCGCTCGTCGTCGCCGAGCGCGGTGAAGAACGTGCACCCGCCGGCGAGGCGCGCGAGCTGGACGGCCGCGACCGCGCCGCCGCCGCCGGGCTCCTCCCACGCCTCGGTCGCGTGCACGATCTCGCCCGCCGCCGGCACCGTGTCGACGTGTCCGAACTCGATCCACTCGGTATGGCCGACCACGGCGGTTCGCACGTTCGGCAGTGTGGCATCCTCGGACCGTGGAGCAGCGGCGACTGACCAGCTTCAGCCACGGCGCCGGGTGCGGATGCAAGCTCGGGCCGACGGATCTGGAGTCCGTCCTGGGGACGCTGTCTCTCCCGGAGATGACGTCCGACGTCCTCGTCGGCGCCGACACCGGCGACGATGCGGCGGTCGTCCGTCTCGCCGACGGGCAGGCGCTGGTCGCGACCCTCGACTTCTTCACGCCGATCGTGGACGACCCCTACGAGTGGGGTCGGATCGCCGCGACGAACGCGCTGTCCGACGTCTACGCGATGGGCGCGCGTCCGTTCCTGGCCCTCAACATCACAGCCTGGCCGGTGGACGAGCTGCCGCTCGAGATGCTCGGCCAGGTCCTGCAGGGAGGGATCGACGTCGCGAGCAAGGCCGGCGCCGCGGTGCTGGGCGGTCACACGATCACGGATCCCGAGCCGAAGTACGGGATGGTCGCGCTCGGTCTCGCCGATCCCGAGCGGATCGTGCGCAACTCGACCGTCCCGCCCGAGGCGCACCTGTTCCTGACCAAGCCGCTCGGGATCGGGATCGCGACCACGGCGCACAAGCGCGGGATCGCGGAGCCCGAGCTGCTCGGCCGCGCCGTGGACCTGATGACGACGCCGAACGAGGCGGCCGCCGAGGCGATGCTCGAGGTCGCAGCCGAGGCGGCGACCGACGTCACCGGCTTCGGGCTGCTCGGCCACCTCCAGCGGATGCTGGCGGCCTCGGGCGTGGGCGCGCGCGTCGACGCGTCGGCCGTGCCGGTACTGCCGGGCGTCCTGGACCTGGCGATGCTGGACGTCGTGCCGGGAGGCACGCACCGGAACCACCGGCACCTGCGGTCCAGCGTCCAGTGGGGAAGGCTCTCGCTTCCCGAGCAGCTGGTGCTCGCCGATGCGCAGACCTCGGGCGGGCTGCTGATCGCGGCGCTCGACCGCGAGTGGATGGCCGAGGAGCTCACGGGCCGGGGGATCGCATGGGCCGACATCGGCGTCACGGTCGACGGACGCCCCGGAACGATCGCCGTCACGGGCCGCCTCGCGCAGCCGTCCCCGAGCTAGGAACGAGCCGCGGGTTCGCGCGCCGGCGGTCGCCAGCCGGCGGCCAGCGCCTCCGCCGCCGTCACGGGATCGCCTTCGAGCCGCGACAGGCCGAGCCGCGCCACCACGTCGTCGTTCGCGCCCGCGCCCGCCAGAGCCGTCGGCGCCGTCCCGCCGAGGCCGGTGAGTCCCTCCGCGACCGCGTCGAAGCGTCCGGGATCGGTGGCGGCGAGCACCACGATGTCGGGGCGGAGGTCGCGGGCCGCGCGGCCGAGGGTGTCGAGCGGCGTGTCGGTCCCGAGGTACGTGATCCGCCACCCGAACCTCGACAGGAGAACGCCGAGCATGATCAACGGCAGGTCGTGGAGCTCCCCGGGCGGGCACGCGAGGAGCGCGTGCGGCCCGACGCCCCGACCCCATCCCCGGGCGAGTCCGAGGAGCCGCGCGCGGACCACGCTCGACGCGAAGTGCTCCTGCGCGACGCTGACGGAGCCCGCGCTCCAACGTTCGCCGAGCCGGTGGAGGTAGGGGAGAAGGACCCGACCGAGGACCGTTGAGATCGTGTACGCCGCGAGCAGCCGGTCCAGGACCTCGTTGGCCGCCGCCTCGTCGTACCGGTCCAAGGACGCCTCCAGCGTCACGGCCAGACGCTGGAGCTCCGGCGTCTCGTCGCTCGTGAGCCCGTCCGGTGGGACGCCGGTCCGCGCGAGCGCCTCGCTCGCCGCCTCGCCCGCGGACAGTCCTCCGGAGATGAGCTCGCGCATCCGGCGGACCCGCCGCTCGTCGTCGGCGTCGTACAGGCGGAACCCGCCCGACGTCCGACGTGGGCTGAGCAGCCCGTATCGCTTCTCCCAGGCGCGCAGCAGTTCCACCGAGACGCCGGTGCGCCGGGCGAGCTCGCCTATCCGGACGTGCCCGTATGACTCGCGGGCCGGCTCGCTCACTCGAGGATCGCTCATCACGGGAAGATCCTACATGGATCTCGACGAAATCTGGACGAACAGTTGACATCAACGTCGTGCTGGCCGTATCTTGACCCTCGACAAACCCTAGACGAAAGGGGATGGGAGCGATGAGGAAGATCGACGTGGCGGCGATCCTTCTGGCGGTCGTCGGAGCTCTGAACTGGGGGCTCGTGGCGCTGTTCGAGTTCGACCTCGTGGCAGCGGTGTTCGGCCTGGAGTTCGGCGAGACCAACGCGATCACGCGGATCGTCTACGGACTGGTCGGCCTCGCCGGTGTGTGGGCCTTGGTCCGCATCCCGTCGTTCGCCGGCGCGCGCAGCCGCGAGCGCGTCTTCGCCTGACGCGAGCGATCCGCACGCACGAACGGCCGGGCCTGCGGGCCCGGCCGTTCGTCGCGGGCACGGCAAGGGAATACCACCGCGCTGGTAGGGTTACTTGCACCTGCAATGCTCGAACTGGACCGGGTCTTCTTCGACGAGATGGTGGCGCACGGCCTCGCAGCCTTCCCCAACGAGGCGTGTGGTCTGCTGGCCGGTAAGGAACGACGTCCGACGAAGTTCTTCGCGATGAGCAACCAGGATGCGAGCCCCGTGAGCTACCGGCTCGACCCGCGGGAGCAGCTTCGGGTCTTCGACGAGATCGACGACGCCGGTTGGGACCTCCTGGGGATCTTCCACACGCACACGCATTCGGACGCCTATCCCTCCGAGACTGACCTGCGTCAGGCCTTCTATCCCGAGGCGCTCTACCTGTTGATGTCCCTGTCGGACCGGAGCAAGCCGGTGCTCCGTGGCTACCGGCTCTCCGACGGACGGGTGGACGAGGAGGAGGTCGCGATCACGTGAGCCTCCCGAGCTTCACCGAGGACCAGGTTCGCCGGTACGCGCGGCACATCATCCTGCCGGGGATCGGCGGCGAGGGGCAGCGCAGGCTCCTCGATGCCAAAGTGCTCGTGATCGGCGCCGGCGGTCTCGGTTCGCCGGTGGCGCTGTACCTCGCCGCCGCCGGCGTGGGGACGCTCGGGATCTTGGACTTCGACACGGTGGACGAATCCAACCTGCAGCGCCAGCTCCTGCACTCGACCGCCGACATCGGCCGCTCCAAGGTCGAGAGCGCCGTCGAGAGCGTGCGTGCGATCAACCCCACGATCGAGGTCGTCCCGTACGACACGATCCTGTCGTCGCGGAACGCGCTCGAGATCCTCGAGCCCTGGGACATCGTGGTCGATGGGACAGACAATTTCCCGGTGCGGTACCTCGTCAACGACGCGACGCAGTTCCTGGGCAAGCCGCTCGTGTACGGGTCGATCTACCAGTGGGACGGGCAGGCGACGGTCTTCATGCCCGGCCGGGACGCTCCGTGTTACCGGTGCCTGTTCCCGCAACCGCCGCCGCCGGGGACGGTTCCGAGCTGTGCCGAGGGCGGCGTTTTCGGGGTGCTGCCCGGGATCGTCGGTTCGATCCAGGCGACGGAGGCAGTGAAGCTCATCACGGGGAAGGGCGACCCGCTGGTCGGCCGCCTGCTGATCTTCGACGCGTTGGAGATGGACTTCCAGACCGTGAAGGTGCGGTGGGACGCAGATTGTCCTGTCTGCGGGAAGGAGCCGACGATCACCGAGCTGATCGACTACGAGGCCTTCTGCGGGCTCACACCGGGACAGGCGCCGCCCGAGGCCGAGCACGGCGTGGCGACGGCATGACGGCGGATGGGGAGGAGATCACCGTGGCGCGCGTGAAGCTGCCGACGATCCTCCGGCCGCACGCCGGTGGCGAGAAGGACGTGGACGCCCGCGGGACGACCCTGCGTGAGGTGCTCGAGGACCTCGAGGCCCGCTACCCCGGCATCACCCAGATGGTGCTGACGGAGGACGGTGCGCTGCACCGGTTCGTGAACGTCTATCTGAACGACGAGGACGTTCGGTACCTCGGCTCGCTCGAGACCGAGGTGCAACCTGGCGACACGGTCTCGATCCTTCCGGCAGTGGCCGGTGGCGCCCCGACGCGGCCCTAGCCGGCGAGCAGTAACCCACAGAACCCGCGAGACGTTTTCCACACGCGGGAGTACGCTTCGTGCCCGCCGTGCCCCGCGGCGAGGGGGAGAGGGGGGTGACCGTCCTGTGAGACGAACCGCTTTGGCGCTGACCGCGGCGTTGGCCGTGGCGATCGCGCCGACCGTGACGTTGGCTGCGCCGGGCTCGGGAAGCGGCGCGCTCGGGTCGGATACTCGCGAGCTGGATCCGAAGGCTCAGCACGAGCTCGCGCTCAACAAGCAGGCGAAGGCCGAGATCCGCGAAGCCGCTGCCGCGTTGCCGAGGACCCTCGCGCCTCCCGTCGTTGGTGAGGAGCGGCTCTGGGTCGGTTACGACGACACGCAGGGTGACTACGCGAAGAACTTCACCCTGCGGGGGGTCGGCGATCACATCGAGGTCTGGGTCGCGAGCGACGAGGACAAGACTGCGGCGAACACCGACTTCCCCGCGGGGGATTGCCGCAACGACGGTGAGCGCAACGTCATCACCGACGCGCAGGTCGACTACCTTATCGACGAGTTCGATAGCAACATGAACCCCGTCGAGTCGAGCGCGTTCAGCGTGGCTCCGCCTCGCGACGGAACGGATGCGTTCCTGCCGGGCCTCCTCGACCTTCCGGCGAACTACTACCAAGGTCCGGGCGACCGGATCGTGGCGCTGATCGACAACGTGCGCGACCAGAACTTCTACGACACCGATAACCAGAACGGCTACACGTACATCGCGGGCTTCTACAGCTCCACGTACGACTTCTACTTCGACAGGCTGGTCATGACGATCGACGCGTTCGACTGGCTCCACCGCACGGGTGCGAACCCGCCGAACGAGCCGTCGTCCGATCTGTGCCTCAACGCGAACGCCCGGCCGTTCCTGTACGAGGGGGTGTTCGCGCACGAGTACCAGCACCTGCTGGAGAACTACGCGGAT
>JBMDWR010000242.1:0-2683 GCA_048594645.1 Actinomycetota bacterium | reverse complement strand
CATCAGCTACCACTCGTACGGTGAGCTGCTGCTGTATCCCTACGGGTTCCAGGTGAACACGCCCTCGGCGGACGACCCCGTCTTCGTCGCCTGGGCGGGCACCGACCACAAGCCCGCGGTGCAGGGGTACAACCCAGGGGTTGGCGCCGACCTGTACACCACGAACGGCGAGCAAACCGACTACGCCTACTCGCAGTACGGATCGCTCGCGATCACCCCCGAGCTGGGCGACGGCACGCGGGACGACGGGTTCATCTTCCCCGACAGCGAGGGAGAGGTGCAGCGCGAGTTCTCCATCAACCTCGACTTCGCCGTCGCGGCGGCCGAGTCCGCCGGGGACCCGGACGATCCCAAGTCACCGGCGAAGATCCAGACCGATCCGTTCTACCTGAACGTCGCGGAGATCGATCCACAGAAGTCGTTCAACCCGATGAGCGACTTCACGTTCTCGCACTCGTTCAACGGCGCGAACCAGCCGGTGCAGGTGCTCGCCGAGCGTGACTTCGACGACGACGGCACCGATGACCCGGTGACGCTGCACTACCGGATCGACGGCGGTGTAGAGCAGACGGCTCCCACCAGCGAATGGTCCGGCGGTGACCGTTTCGGTGGCGGCGGCGACGTGTACTACCGCATCATGCGCGGCAACGTCAGCGGTGCGGCGGCCGGCCAGGACGTCGAGGTCTGGTTCAGCGGCGGCGGCCACACGAGCGACTCGTTCACGTTCCACGTGGACGAGGCGCATGCGGCCGAGGTGCTGATCCTCGCGGACACCGACTACACCGGCCCGTCGAACGTCCCGGCGTACACCGCGGGTGACGGGACACCGCCGTTCGCCGGGGTGTACGAGCAAGCCGTTGGAGCGGCCGGCAGGAGCTCGGACCTCTACGACGTCGACCAGCTCGGGGCGCCCGACCACCTGGGCGTGCTCGGGCACTACGACGCCGTGATCTGGTACACGGCGAACGACCTCCTCTCCAGGGTCGCCGGGCAGCCGGGCGGTACCGGTGCCGAGACGCAGGCCAACACGATGATGCTCGAGGTCCGCGCGTTCCTGAACGAGGGCGGCAAGCTGCTCTACACGGGTCGTCACGCCGGGTGGCAGTTCGCGAACGCGTTCGACTACCACCCCGTCGTCACGAAGCGGCCGTTCTGTGACAACGTCGATCAGACGGTTGACGACGGATGCCTGTTTTTGTCGGACGACTTCCTGCAGTACTGGCTCGGCGCCTACATCTTCGTCGAGGACGGCGGTGCGGACGAGAACGGCGATTCGTTCGACGTCCTCGGGACGGATACGCCGTACGACGTCGCGACGACGGATCCGTGGCAGATCGATCAGTCGTTCGTGGCCGGACGAGACGCCACGAACCAGTCGTTCGTCACCACGAGCAGCATCCTCAAGACATCGGAGTACCCCCAGTTCACGAGCACGGCGCCGGCAGAGTACGCGACCGGCGTGGCCGGCGCGTACGAGCCGCACTCCGGCAGCTACTACATGTACTCGCAGCGGGCCGACGTCCGCTATCAACGGCTCATGAACACGTTCATGGTGGACGGCAGCGGCGATCCGCTGGAGTTCTTCATCTCGCACGACACCGAGCCCAATTGGGACTTCGTGTTCGTCGAGGTCCACGAGCCCGACGGCGACTGGGTGACGCTACCCGAGGCCGGCGGACACACCAGCACCAGCACCGGCGATTCCTGCGCCGAGGGCTGGCACGAGCTGCACCCGTTCCTCGAGACGTACCAGGGGGCGGACTGCAGCGGCGCCGGGTGGAACGCCGCGTCCGGTCGCTCGAAGGGCTGGGAGAAGTGGTCGTTCGACCTCTCGGCGTACGCGGGCCAGGAGGTGACCGTCTCGATCTCGTACGCGAGCGACTGGGCCGCCCAGGGGCTCGGGGTGTGGGTCGACGACATCGTCGCGCCCACCGCGGACGTCGGGGTCAGCACCAACTTCGAGACCGACACAGGCACGTGGACGGTCGGAGCGGTTCCGGAGGGCAGCGCTCCGAACGCGCTCGACTGGATCAGGACGAGGGACGTGGGCTACACGGAGGGCGCCGCGGTGTCGATGGCGCCGCCGGACGCGGCGTTCCGAACGCTCTACCTCGGGTTCGCGTTCGAGAACGTCGTCGAGGAGGATCAGCGCGACGAGATGATGGATCTCGCGCTCGATTACCTGATCGGCCCGTAGCGCATCCACGATCGAAGGACGGGCCGGCGGCGTGCCGCCGGCCCGTCACCTTCCGGAAGTGGTGGGCGAGGGGGGAGTTGAACCCCCACGTCCTTGCGGACACAGGAACCTGAATCCTGCGCGTCTGCCAGATTCCGCCACTCGCCCCTGCGTGGACCGGCATCGTAGCAGTCGCCACGGCCCGTTCCGGCGCGCGGCACGCGGGGTAGAATCGCGCACCCAGGCTTCCGACCAGCGGAAACAGCATCCGTGCCCATCCTTCGCGACTTCGAGCGACGTCTCGGCGGACTCGTCGAGGGCTTCTTCGCGACCACATTCCGCTCCGGGCTGCAGCCGGTCGAGCTTGCCAAGCGCATGATGCGCGAGATGGACGCGGGCAAGACCGTCGGCGTTCGCGAGGTCTGGGCCCCGAACCGGTACGTCTTCACGCTGTCCGCGTCGGACGGAGAGCGCTTCGAGCAGGCCGAGCACGCGCTGGTCGGTGAG
>JBMDWR010000241.1:0-5580 GCA_048594645.1 Actinomycetota bacterium | reverse complement strand
GTGCTGCGTGTCGAACGAGAACGGCTCCGCCGTCCCGAACCACCCCGTCACCGCCGGCTCCAGCTCGGCGATCAGGTCGCGCCGAACGTAGAGGAAGGCCAAGCCCGGACCGCCGCAGAGCCACTTCAGGACGCCGGCCGCGTACACGTCGCAGCCCAGGTCGTGCAGGTCGAGTGGCACGATCCCGATGCCGTGGTAATCGTCGAGGAACGAGAGCGCGCCTCGCTCGCGGGCGATCCGACACACCTCCTTGGCATCCACGATCGCGCTCGAACGGTAGAGCACGCGGTTCACCATCACGACCGCTGTGCGCTCGTCGATCGCGCGCTCGTACTCCTCGAGTGGGATCGTCAGTCCGTCGGGGGAGCGGAGCCATTCGATCTCGACGCCACGG
The DNA here is from genome assembly GCA_048594645.1 of Actinomycetota bacterium. GTDB lineage: Bacteria > Actinomycetota > UBA4738 > UBA4738 > HRBIN12 > DASSJM01. The sequence goes on along the minus strand of JBMDWR010000241.1, from coordinate 5,186 downwards.
TCGCGTTGCGCCAGCCACACGTGACCGTCCGTCGGGAAGTCGAGCTCCGACATCACCACCTTTGGGCGCTCGGCGAACGATAGCGCCGACGCGATCGTGGAGATCGCGATCGAGATGTTGGTGGTGATCGCGACCTCGTCGGCGTCGCACCGGGCGAGGTGCGCGAACGATGACTTCAGCGCGCGCATCCTCGGGAAGATGTCCTCGAACCACACGTGGTCGGGCGCGCCCTTGGTCGCCCACGCGTCCAGGTACCCGTCGAGGTAATGCCGGGAGCGTTCGGAGATGGGGCCGAGCGACGCGCTGATCAGATACGACTTGCGCTCGAGGACCGGGAACTCGGATCGGTACGGCCCGAGATCCCGGTCAGGCATCGTCCTCGCCCTCGCCGTCCCCGTGCTCGGCGAGGTAGTCGATGTAGAGGGGACGGAGCGCGTCGGCGAGCTCCCCCTGGTCCGCGTCGACGAGGTCGTTCAGCAGGGCGAGCGGTCGCATGATGTCGATCTCGCTCCGCTCCTCGTCGCCGACCGCCGCGCGTGCCTCGGGGATCGTGCTGAGGAGGTGCCAAAGAAAGGACACGTCCAGCCGTCGCCACGCCAGCCGCGTGGCGCGGTCGTGGAGCTCCGCTGAGGTGAGCTCGTCGAGCTTGGATCGATCGCGCACGACCGGAGACTACTCGACGTTCGCGGCGCCCGGCGCGTGCTCGGGCTGGCCTCGACCGCGCGCGCTCGACGGTTGGGGGCCGAGGCCGCGCGCCCGTGAGGGCCGTGTCCGGGGCCCCCGTACAATGCCCGTCGTGGGAAGCGACACGCTTGTCATTCATGGGGCCCGTGAGCACAACCTGAAGAACATCACGCTGGAGCTCCCTCGGAACGCGCTCATCGTGTTCACCGGCCTCTCGGGCTCGGGCAAGAGCTCGCTGGCCTTCGACACGATCTACGCGGAGGGGCAGCGCCGCTACGTCGAGTCGCTGTCCGCGTACGCGCGGCAGTTCCTCGGGCAGATGGAGAAGCCGGACGTCGACTTCATCGAGGGCCTGTCCCCGGCCATCTCGATCGACCAGAAGTCCACGTCGAAGAACCCGCGGTCCACGGTCGGCACGATCACCGAGATCTACGACTACCTTCGAGTCCTCTACGCGAGGATCGGACACCCGCACTGCCCACAGTGCGGAAGGCCGATCGGCCGCCAGACGCCGGAGCAGATCGTCGACCAGGTGATGCAGCTCCCGGAGGGGACCAGGTTCCAGGTGCTCGCCCCGGTCGTCCGAGGCCGCAAGGGCGAGTACGAGAAGCTGCTGCAGGACCTGGCTCGGAAGGGGTTCGTCCGCGCTCGGATCGACGGCGAGGTGCGCGAGCTGTCCGAGCCGATCCGCCTGCCACGGCACTACAAGCACACGATCGAGGTGGTCGTCGACCGGCTCGTCGCCAAGCCGGACATCCGGCGTCGGGTCGCGGACTCGATCGAGTCCGCGCTCCAGCTCACCGAGGGTCTCGCGGCGATCGCCGTCCAGACGCACGACGGCGAGGACGTCCAGACGTACAGCCAGTCGCTCGCGTGCACGTTCGACGGGTTGTCGTTCGACGAGCTGCAACCGCGCAACTTCTCGTTCAACTCGCCGTACGGAGCGTGTCAGACGTGCGACGGGCTGGGCATCAGGCTCGAGGTCGACCCCGCGCTCGTGGTTCCCGATCCCGACCTCTCGATCGCCGAGGGCGCGCTGGCGCCCTGGTCCAGCTCGCGGCTCGAGTACTGGGACCGCGTGCTCGAGGCCGTCGCGAACACCCACGGGTTCTCCATCGCGACGCCGTGGCGCAAGCTGGGGAAGAGGGCGCGCGACGTCGTGCTGTACGGATCGGACGATGAGATCTACGTCCGATACAAGAACCGCTACGGGCGCACGCGCTCGTACTGGACGACGTATGAAGGCGTGGTCCCGGTCGTCGAGCGCCGCCACGTCGAGACGGACTCGGACAGCCAGCGCGAGCGGCTCGAGGAGTTCATGCGAGAGGTTCCGTGCCGTGCGTGCGGCGGCGCTCGCCTGCGTCCCGAGAGCCTGGCCGTCACGGTGGGCGGTCTCAACATCTCGCACCTCACCGACCGCTCGATCCGGGACACCCTCGCCTTCACGCACGACGTCGAGCTGTCGGAGCGAGAGCAGATGATCGCCGAACGGCTGTTGAAGGAGATCCGCGAGCGTCTCCAGTTCCTGGTGGACGTCGGGCTCGACTACCTGACGCTGTCGCGCGCCTCGGCCACGCTCGCCGGCGGTGAGGCACAGCGGATCCGGCTGGCGACCCAGATCGGGAGCGGTCTGGTGGGCGTGTTGTACATCCTCGACGAGCCGTCGATCGGGCTGCACCAGCGCGACAACCGACGGCTGATCGAGACGCTCGTCCGCCTGCGCGACCTCGGCAACACGCTGGTCGTCGTCGAGCACGACGAGGCCACGATCGCGGCGTCGGATCACGTGGTGGACATCGGGCCCGGCGCGGGTCACGCGGGCGGGGAGATCGTCTACTCAGGCGACCTCAAGGGGCTGCTCGAGTGCGACGCGTCGCTCACGGGTGCGTTCCTCTCGGGCCGGAGGATGATCGCGACGCCGGAGGTCCGGCGCTCGCCGGGCGATCGCCGCCTGAAGGTGTTCGGGGCGCGCGAGCACAACCTCAAGAACGTCGACCTCGACATCCCCCTCGGGCTGCTCGTCTGCGTGACGGGCGTGAGCGGCTCCGGCAAGTCGACGCTCGTGCAGGAGGTCCTGCTGCGGGCAATGATGCAGAAGATCTATCGGTCACGAGCATTGCCGGGCAAACATCGCCGACTGTTCGGATGGGAGCAGGTTGACAAGGTCATCGACATCGACCAGTCGCCGATCGGTCGGACCCCGCGTTCGAACCCCGCCACGTACACGGGCGTGTTCGACCACGTTCGGCGACTGTTCAGCCAGGTCCCCGAGGCTCGCGTGCGCGGGTACCAGCCGGGGAGGTTCTCGTTCAACGTCCAGGGTGGGCGCTGCGAGAACTGCGCAGGGGACGGTCAGATCAAGATCGAGATGCACTTCCTGCCGGACGTCTACGTCACCTGCGAGGTGTGCAAGGGGCACCGGTACAACCGCGAGACGCTCGAGGTGCGGTACAAGAACCGGTCGATCGCCGATGTGCTCGAGATGAGCGTCGACGAAGCGCTCGAGTTCTTCCAGAACATCCCGGTGATCAAGCGGCACCTGCAGACGCTGTCGGACGTCGGGCTCGGCTACGTGAAGCTCGGACAGCCGGCGCCGACGCTCTCGGGCGGCGAGGCGCAACGCATCAAGCTGTCCGCGGAGCTCCAGAAGCGGGCGACGGGAAGCACCCTCTACATCCTCGACGAGCCGACAACGGGGCTGCACTTCGAGGACATCCGCAAGCTGCTTTCGGTGCTGCAGCGGCTCGTCGCGCAGGGGAACACGGTCGTCGTCATCGAGCACAACCTCGACGTCGTGAAGACGGCCGACTGGATCGTGGACCTCGGCCCCGAAGGCGGAGACGCGGGCGGCGAGATCGTCGTGGCGGGATCGCCCGAGGCCGTTGCCGCGCACCCCACATCGCACACGGGCCGGTTCCTCGCCGAGGTCCTCGGGACGCTTCCGCTCGAGCCCGCTGAGGCATCGCGCCGCGCCTGAGACGCATCCTGCACCGGTGCCTCCCGCGGCGTGTCGCCTTGCTAGGATGCCCGCTCATGACACGGGCGCTTCGAACGAGCCTCCTGCCGGTCGCCTTCGTGCTGGCGCTCGTCGCGGCCGCCTGTGCCGAACCACCCGCGCCGACGATCGACGTGGGGTCGGGGCTGCGGTTCCTGCCGCAGGTCGCGGATCCCTTGAACGACGCCGGGAGGTACCCCTCGGTCGTCGCGAACGCCGACGGCCTTCCCGTCGTCGCGTACTTCGGTTTCGAGGAAGAGCTGGAGGAGGGTGAGGTTGCGGCGCCGCGACCTGTCGGTTCACCCTCGATCCCCGGCGTCTTCCTCGCCACCGCGAGCCCCGAGGGGTTCTGGACACGAGGCGCGATCGCGATCGCCGAGCAGATCCCTGCGGTGACGATCGCGTTCAACCCCGCGATCGAACCATCGGTCGCCGATCTCACGCCGAACAACGTCACGGGGCTCTCGATGGTGGCCGATGGGGACACGTACCACGCGGTGTGGGGTTCGGCGGACGGTCTCTACTACGCCACGGGTTCGCTCGACCCCGCCGGGACGACGGCCGCTGAGGTGACGCAGGTGACGACGACGCCCGGCGTCGGGCCGTCGATCGGCCTGGTCGGCGGGGAGCCGTGGATCGCGTTCTACACGTCGACGTCCACGGACGCCACCGTGCAGCTCGCGTCGCCGAGCGGCGACGCCTGGAGCGAAGACACGATCGCCGACGCCGCCGGATGCACCACGTGTCAGACCGCCGTCATCGACGCCGCAGGGGGTCCGACGGTCGCTTACTCCGACGGTGGCAATGGCGTCCAGGCAGCGACCAACGACGGCGAGAACGGCTGGATGAGTTTCGAGGTCGACGACGCGGAGACCGAAGCCGTGACCGTGGGAGAGGGTCTTGCGGGCGTGGCGACCCAAGACGGATTCGCGCTTTCGTACTACGCACGCGACGAAGTGCACGTCGGGATCTTCAATGACCCAGGAAACTTCACGACGGGGACGGTCGCCGAGGTCGCCGAGGGGTCGGCGACGGCGGACGGCGCGCGGACGTCCCTCTCGGTGGGGTCGAACGGCGCCTTCGACGTGGCCTGGGTGGATGCGGAGGAAGGTGTCCGGTTCGCGACGGGACAGGCCGACTCGCTCGAGCCCGTCGACACCGGCACCGCGACCACCGACGCGGCGTACCCGTCGGTCTCGATCACCGAGGACGGCTCGGTGACGTACCTCGCCTGGTACGCCCCCGAGGAGCAGGACCTGCTGGTCGGTGGCTACGGCGAGTTCCAGGATGTGCCGTTCGCCGCGGTGAGCCCGGCGCCCACCGGCCGCGTCTCGCCGCCGAGCACGCCGTCGGACGAGTGCACGCCTGTCGCCAACGGGACCGTGACGGTCGTCGCCGAGGGGATCGCGTTCACGGACGGCAGCTGCATCGAGGCGCCGGCCGGCGAGCCGTTCACGATCGAGTTCGACAACCGGGATCAGGGGACCGACCACAACGTCCAGATCTT
>JBMDWR010000240.1:0-1182 GCA_048594645.1 Actinomycetota bacterium | reverse complement strand
GGGGTCGACGGTTGGTCGGGGTCGGTTGGGGTGGGGGGTTGTTCGAGGATCACATGGGCGTTGGTGCCCGAGATACCAAACGAGGACACCCCGGCCCGGCGTGGCTGACCCGTGCTCGGCCACGCCACCGCCTCGGTCAACAACTCAACATTGCTACCCGCCCACTGCACATGCGGACTGGGCCGGTCCACATGCAACGTCGCCGGCAACCGGCCATGATTGATCGCATAGATCATCTTGATCACACCGGCCACCCCGGCCGCAGCCTGAGTATGACCAATATTCGACTTGATCGACCCCAGATACAACGGAAACACCCGATCACCACGACCATACGTAGCAATCAACGCCTGCGCCTCGATCGGATCACCCAACGTCGTACCCGTCCCATGCGCCTCCACCACATCAACCTGATCCGACGTCAAACCCGCACTCGCCAACGCCGCCACAATCACCCGCTGCTGCGCCCGACCACTCGGCGCGGTCAACCCATTACTCGCCCCATCCTGATTAACCGCACTACCCCGCACCACCGCCAACACCCGATGACCAGCCGCCACCGCATCCGACAACCGCTCCAAAACCAACAACCCCACACCCTCGCCCCAACCCGTGCCATCAGCACCGGCCGCAAACGACTTACACCGCCCATCCGGAGCCAACCCCCGCTGCCGCGCAAACTCCACGAACACGCCGGGATTGGCCATCACCGTGACCCCACCCGCCAACGCCAGACTCGACTCACCACTACGCAGCGACTGACACGCCAAATGAATGGCCACCAACGACGACGAACACGCCGTATCGATGGTCACCGCCGGACCCTCCAACCCCAACACATACGCAATCCGGCCGGAGGCGACGCTGTTCATTCCACCGGTGACGACGAAACCCTCCACATCGGAGGGCAGGTGTTGCAGGCGCGTCAGATAGTCCTGTGCGATGACGCCGGTGAATACGCCGGTGCGGGTGCCGCGCAGCGTGGTCGGGTCGATACGAGCATCCTCGATCGCCTGCCACGCCGTCTCCAACAACAGGCGCTGCTGCGGATCCATCGCCAACGCCTCCCGCGGCGAAATCCCGAAGAACCCCGCATCAAACCCCGCCGCGTCATACAAGAACCCACCATGACGCGTATACGTCGTCCCCGGCCGGTCCGGATCCGGATCGAAAAGCCCCTCC
>JBMDWR010000024.1:0-1831 GCA_048594645.1 Actinomycetota bacterium | reverse complement strand
CCACGCGTTCGAAGGCCTCGACCAGCGCGCGCACCTGCTCCTCGATCCGCATGAGGTCGTAGACGAAGGTCGGTGTGCCGTGCTCGCGAGCGACGCCCTCGGCATCACGCCCCGCGACGTGCAGCCGTCCGTCACGGACGTCGAGCCCCGGTCTGGCCCACCAGGTGTCCTTCGGCACGCCGCACAGGCTACCCGGCGTTTCCGCTCGCCTCGCATGGGAAAGGGTGTCGCATGCCGACCGAACGCGAACCTGGACCGCACGCCGACGAGAAGGTTGGGCCGACGTCGGATCCCGGCCACCCGCAACCGGACGCAGCCGAGACCGAGAGCGCCCGGCTCCTCGCCAACGAGGCTCGCGAGGCGCTGACGGCCCGCGGGCTGGACGACGACGAGGTCCGCACGCTCGCCGACGAGTACATCGCGCTCGATCTCGGCGAGGACGTCGACGATTTCGTCGAATGGGCCACGACGCGAGGTGGGAGGCTGCGCGGCACCGGCTGACTCCGGCGCGAAAGTCCGTCAAATCCGTCGTCTGGGGTGACGCTCCGGGGCAGGAACGCATACCGTGACCTGCCCGCGGCTCACAGAGGGGTGGAAGTGAGTGCCTTCCGACCCACAGGGATCGCCTCGAGGCTCGCCAACCCTCGGCGATGGCTCCCCGGAGGAGAGGGATACTCGAGATGCGCGGCTGGCTGAGGTACGGGCGACAGCGGACGCTCAGCCGGCTACGGGCGATGCGTGGTTCCGTGCGCTATGCGCGCGGTGAGCTGGGGCGCTGGCTGAGGGAGAGGCCATCCCAAGCGCTTCACCAGCTTCGGGGGATGCGTCGTTCGATGCGCTACACGCGCGACGAGTTGCGCGAGTGGCTGAGGTCGACGCGTGGGCAGGCCCCCCAACGGGTTCGGGAGATGAGGGACGAAGCTCGCCTCCTGCTCGAACGAGCACGCCACCCAGCGCCAGCCAGCCTCGCGCTGATCCTTGCCGGCGTCAGCTTGCCGCTGACCGTGGTCCTCGTCCTTGGAACCTCCGACGCTCCCAGAACGCTCCTGCCCTTGGCTCGAGCGTTGGCGATCGAGGTAGACGACCGAGGGGTGCCGTACCTCGCTATCGATCCTGCGGCGGTCGAGGACGGCGAGACCGAAGCCGTGACGGCGAGCGGACGTGATCCCGGGCGGGGAGTCGGCTCCCCCATCATGCTGGTTCCCTTGAGCGCTGAGGTCTTCGCCTTCGACGGGGAACCGCCCTCACCGGGGACCGATCCCCAACCGAGACCGCAGCCGCAGCCGAGGCCCTCTCCATCGCCATCCCCATCGCCCTCTCCATCGCCGTCGCCAAGCCCGGATCCTTCTCCCGTGCCTGCCCCGTCGCCAGAACCGTCGCCGGAGCCTTCTCCGTCGCCAGAGCCCTCGCCCGAGCCCTCTCCCTCGCCGGAACCCTCGCCTTCGCCGGAACCGTCGATCTCGCCAGAACCGTCGATCTCGCCGGAGCCGTGTATGCCGCCGCCCCAGTGCTGAACGCGGAGCGCACGCCGACGAGCAGCTCGGGCCCATCCGGCGTCCGTCGGCGTGTCGGCGTCGCTCGGTAGCATCCGCGTGTGGCGAAGGCACCGTCACGATGCACGTGGGCTCCGCACACCGATCCCCTCTACCTCGCGTATCACGACGAGGAATGGGGCGTACCTGTACACGATGACATCCGGCTGTTCGAGATGCTCACGCTCGAGGGCGCCCAGGCCGGCCTGTCGTGGTCCACGATCCTGAACAAGCGCGAGGGCTACCGGCGGGCGTTCGCCGGGTTCGACCCCGCGAAGATCGCCCGCTTCACGCCCGCG
>JBMDWR010000239.1:0-1503 GCA_048594645.1 Actinomycetota bacterium | reverse complement strand
GAGGTACACGTCCTTGCGGTCCCCCTCGGGGATGTCGACGCCGCCCCGAGCTCCCATCACGACCTGCATCGCGGAACGCACCCCGTTCCAGACGACGCGCAGTCGCCCGTCCTCGATCTCATGGTGGGGGAGCTTATAGGCCCCCTTCTCGTGCGGCGGGTCGTTGCCCTCCTCGTCCGCCGCCGCGTCGTACCACGCGTGGGCGTCGGCGAGGAGCCTCCAGCCGCCCGACGCGAGGATCGCGTTCGTCTTGTCCGCCTCGGCGGTCCCGTGCCAGTCCCACGCGCGGTCCTCGGGCGCCTTCGGACTGGTGTGCGGTTCGGGGACGTGGCCCATGGCACACCTCCTCGTTCGTTCCTGCTCTCGGCTCCGTGAGGAGCTCTGCTGTCGCATCACCTCTCGCGACGATGCGATCGGATGCAGGAGAGGGAGCGGCGCGGGGCCGCTCCCTCTCCGTTCGTGGTCGCGCGTCAGGACGCGCGACGCATGCTCTCGCCGTAGAAGGCCTCGAGCCGACTGCGGTACTCGTCGTCGTCCCGCCAACCCCTGTCGGCGTCGAACTCGGGCGAGTTCCTGATCTGGTCCTTCGTCATCGCCACGCGGATCACCCGCTCGTCGAGGTCGATCTGCTCGAGCGCGCCGGCGGGGATCACGACCTTGCGACCGAAGATCCACGGACCGGTGTCGACCACGACACAGGCGCGGCCGACGTCGTCGGTGGCCTCGTCGACCTTACCGATCGACCCGTCTCGCGCCTCCACGTCGAACCCCTCGAGCTCTCGGGTCGGGATGTCCGTCCTGAAGGTCCACAGCTCTGCATACATGCTGCACACACCTCCTTGTCATCGAGACCCTGTAGGTACCCGTTCGGCGCGCGTCCTATGCGACGACCGCCACGCTCTGTGCTCAGGCGGCGGACGCCCGGGCGACGCGGCTGAGATCGCGCACGAACGCTACTCGCTTCTCGTGGCGGGCCCGGTCGTCGGGGGCGCGCAGGATCGAGGAAGGATGCACGGTCGCCATGACGACCGGATCCAGATCGGGGACGTCGAGCACCTCGCCTCGATGCTCGGTCACCTTGAACGTGCGGCCGAGGATCGCCTGGGCCGCCGTCGCGCCCAGGCATACGAGCATCTCGGGCTTCACGATCGAGAGCTCGGCGTCGAGCCAGGGACGGCACGCCGCGATGTGCGCCGCGGATGGTTTGCGGTGGATGCGGCGTTTGCCGCGCGAAGCCTCCCAGCGGAAGTGCTTGGCGACGTTGGTGATGTAGACGTCGTCCCGGTCGATCCCGGCCTCCTCGAGAGAGGTATCGAGGAGCGCGCCGGCGGGCCCGACGAACGGGTGGCCCTCTCGGTCCTCGCGATCGCCCGGCTGTTCTCCGACGAGCATCAGGCGCGCAGGCGCGGGGCCCTCTCCGAACACGGTCTGCGTCCCCAGGTGATGCAGGTCGCACCCCGTGCATATCTCCGCCGCGCGCTCGAGCGTGGAGAGCGTCAGGCG
>JBMDWR010000238.1:0-1801 GCA_048594645.1 Actinomycetota bacterium | reverse complement strand
TCCTCGCACCTCGAGCCCCTCGACCCCACCAGGCAGGACCAGCTCGAGGACCTTCCTCACGTTGGGCCGAGGACGGCTGAGGACCATCGGTCCGGCGCCGTTGCGCGATCGCGCGATCTCGAGGAGGACGCCGACGCCGCTGCTGTCCATGAACGACAGCTCGGACGCGTCGATGAACAGGGGGCTCGTCGCGGCGGCCTCCCGGAGCACGGCGCGGAACTCAGGTGCGGTCGACATGTCCAGCTCGCCTTCGAGCCGGATGCCGTCGTCCGTGCGGGTGATAGAGAGCACGCGAGCACCGTCCCTTCCGGGAGTGTAGGCCTGTCTGACGTCTGACACCCTACACCCTCCTCACGCCGATGACACTCGGACGTTCGCCCCACAAGCGCGTCTCCGTGCTCGACCGGGTAGGCGCGTCCGCCGCTGCGCCGATAGCGTCGTCGGCGTGCTCGAACCACCCGAGAGCTATCGCGTGACGAGATGCGGGATCGATCCCGCCTCGGACCCTGGCGTGGAAACGTTCGCGTCGCTGTTCGGAGCGCGCCCGGGGAACGATGCCGTGAGGCGGTTCCCCGTCACGCTGCCGGCGCGGACGCAACTCACGACGCATCGTCACACGGCCGACGTCGCCGCCTGCGTGACCGCGGGTTCGATGACCTTCGTGTTCGGCCCAGACGGGAACGACCGGGTGGAGCTACAGCCCGGTGACTCCATCTGGATCTCCACCGGCGTGATGCACGACGAGGAGACGGTCGATGGGTGGCGCTGATCGCCGCCCACCTGGAGCCGTTCGAGACACTCGAGGCCTGAGGTCCGCCCGAAGATCTTCGCCCCTAGATGTCGAGGAGCCACGTCCCGCTCCGACCGTAGGGTGATGGCACGCCGAAGCGGCGACCGAAGGAGGAGCGGCCGATGAAGTACATGATCCTGATGTTCGGGGACACGAACACGATGTTCGAGGTCAAGACCCCCGAGTGGATCCGCGACATGATCGCGTTCATGGGGACGATCGACGAGGAGCTCCGAGCCTCGGGCGAGTACGTGGACGGACAGGGCCTCGTCGACCCGAGCGAGGCGAAGACCGTCCGGTTCCAGGACGGGGTGGCCGTGCCGACGGACGGCCCGTTCGCCGAGGCGAAGGAGTCGCTCGCCGGCTACTGGATCATCGAGGCGACCGAGGAGCGCGCGCTCGAGATCGCGACGCGGATCGTCGACCACGTCCACGAGCCGATCGAGGTTCGCCGCGTCGCCGACGCACCACCCGAGGTCTGACCGGGCACGGCGCCCGCCCTCGGAAGTCCGAACGAACACGAGACGGAAGGAGCACACCGATGCAGACGATCACCCCCTACCTGTGGTTCGACAACCAGGCCGAGGAGGCCGCCGAGTTCTACGTGAACGTCTTCTCCAAGCGTGGACGCGACTCGAAGCTCCTGAACGTCGTGCGCTACGGGGAGGCGGGGCCGGGAGAACCCGGGACCGCCATGAACGTGGAGTTCCAGCTCGAGGGCATGCGGTTCAGCGCGCTGAACGGTGGACCGCAGTTCACGTTCACCGAAGCCACGTCGTTCCTCGTTGACTGTCAGACGCAGGACGAGGTCGACTACCTGTGGACCGCACTCACCGACGGCGGCGAGGAGAGCATGTGCGGCTGGCTCCAGGACCGCTACGGGCTGTCGTGGCAGATCATCCCGCGCCGTCTCGGCGCGTTGCTGTCCGATCCCGACCCCGCCCGCGCGCAGCGGGCGATGCAGGCGATGCTTCAGATGCGCAAGATCGACATCGCCGAGCTGGAGCGGGC
>JBMDWR010000237.1:0-2118 GCA_048594645.1 Actinomycetota bacterium | reverse complement strand
GACGCTGCACCTCGTCACGGCGCGCGATGCGATCGGCCTCCGCGCGCTCGTCCAGCCGGCCATCGAGCGGGTGATCTTCGGCTCGAGCCCGCTGCGAACGGCCGCCGACAGCGTGGACATGAACGAGCTGCTCCCGGCACTGCGTCGATGGCTCGAAGAGCGCCCGCGGAGCCGTGCCGAGCTCGCCAAGGAGATCGGGGCGAGATGGCCGGACGTCGACGCCGACGCGCTCGGCTACGCGATGTACGCCCTGCCCACCGTGCAGGTGACGCCGCGCGGGCTCTGGCGGCGCAGCGGGGGCGTGGCGTTCACCACGACGGAGTCGTGGCTCGGGGCGTCGCCCGATCCCGCGCCCGAGCTCGAGACGCTCGTCCTGCGCTACCTCGCTTCGTTCGGACCCGCGACGCCGGCCGACTTCCTGTATTGGTCGGGCGTCGCTCTCCCTCCGGAGGTCCTCGAGCGGCTCCGGCCTCGGCTCCGCACCCTCCGCGACGTGGACGGCCGCGAGCTCCTCGACGTTCGCCGGGCGCCGCTCCCCGATCCGAGCGTCTCCGCGCCGGTCCGCTTCCTCCCCGAGTACGACAACGTGACGATCGGCCACAAGGACCGGACACGCCTCGTCCCCGAGGGCATCTCGCGGTTTACCGAGGTGGGCTGGGGGTCGGTGCTCGTCGACGGGATGGTCGCCGCGCGGTGGCGGCTGTTCGAGACGAAGGCGGACAGGACGCTCCGCATCGAGCCGTTCCGTCGCCTGACGCGCCAGGAGCGCGCCGAGACCGAGGAGGAGGCCGGACGGCTCGCGGCGTTCATCGCGCCCGAGACGGACGTACGCGTCCAGGTTCAGACACGCGTGATGGCGCGAACATGACGTGCCGCCCGGCGTCTCGCGGTGGCGTCGGCGTCGCTCCGCCATAGGCTCTCGTCGTGGGCGAGCTCGACGACCCCGTTGTGGTGGCGTTCCCGCTGCGGGGTGAGTGGACCGTAGTCACGACGCCCGCCCACCGCATCCCGAGCCACGGCACCGACGTGCTCGGGCAGCGGTACGCCTTCGACATGGTTCGCGCCGACCGACGCCGAGGGGTCCATGTCCACCCCGCCGGCGTCGTGCGCTCGTACCTGCTCGGCGGCCGGACGCAGGACTGCTACGGGTACGGTCAGCCGGTGCACGCGCCGTTCGACGGCGAGGTCGTCGCGGCGATCGACGGCGTTCCCGAGCGAGCGTGGCTCCATGTCGTCCGCGAGACGGTCCTATCGGTTCGCAACGGTGTCTCGTTCAGCCCGACCGAGGAGTGGGTCCGGCGCCTCGCCGGCAACCACGTTGTCATGGCCGGCGAGGCGGCTTTCACCATGGTGGCGCACCTCGCGCCGGGGAGCGTGGAGGTCGCGGCCGGGCAAGGGGTCCGTGAGGGCGATCGACTCGGGCGCGTCGGGCACACGGGCAACTCAACCGTCCCGCACCTGCACTTCCAGCTGGCGGACTCGGCCGATCTGCTCCACGCCAGGGGCGTGCCCTGCGCGTTCGCCGCGTACCTGGTCGAGCGCGCCGGCCGGTGGGAACCGGTCGAGCGCGGCATCCCTCGGCGCCTCGAGCGGATCCGCTCGTTCTAGGCTCGATGTCGGGATCGTCACGCGGAGACCCGGACACGACCGTCCAAACCGGTCAGAGGGTGGCCGCGCTGCGAGCGCAAGATGCACGGACGCTGATCGCGACGATCGGAGGGAGTGAGCATGGCGCAGCCGCAGACCATCGACGACGGCCGGCACGACTTCGACTTCCTGTTCGGACGCCGGCTGATCCACAACCGCAAGCTGGTCGACACGCTGGATCTCGAGTCCACCGAATGGGTGGAGTTCGACGCGATCGGCCGCGCCGAGCCGATCCTTGACGGCCTGGGCAACGTCGATCACTTCTCCGTGCCGGCCCTTCCGCCGACCGGCACCCCGTACGAGGGGTTCACGCTCCGCCTGTTCGACCCGGGAACCGGCCTGTGGCGGATCTGGTGGGCGTCGACGCGCTTCCCCGGTCAGCTCGACAACCCGGTCGAAGGCCGGTTCGCCGGCGGTCGGGGCGAGTTCCTGTGCGACGACGTGATCGGTGGACGGCCGGTCAAGGTTCGG
>JBMDWR010000236.1:0-3439 GCA_048594645.1 Actinomycetota bacterium | reverse complement strand
GTACCTGCACCGTCACCACGGGCGTGGGATGTCGGCCGAGACGACGTGCGACCGGTTCGCGCTGCGCAACTACCGCAAGCCGGAGGTCACGATGGCCGACGCCACCGAGGCGATGCGACGCTCGAGCAGAGCCGGGAACGGGCGTTAGCGCCCGGTATCCGTACGCACGGGCGCCGCAACGGCTCTACGAGCGCGGGATCGCGCGATCCGCTTACCCGATAGTCACCTCGCACCGAACGGACCCTCGTGGGTCCGGGCCGGCGCCTCGAGCATCGCGACGATCTCGTCGTGGAGCCTCCCGTTCGTCGTGAGCACGCTACCCCCATGCGCGAGCGGCGAGCCGTCGAACCGACTGATCCTTCCGCCCGCTTCCTCGACGATCACCTCGAGCGCGGCGAAGTCCCACGTCGCGAGCTCGAGCTCGATCATCACGTCGGCGGACCCACGCGCGACGAGGCAGTGACCCCACGCATCGCCGAATCCACGGTTGCGCCGCGCCCGCCGCACGAGGTCGTGGACGCCCGGCGCGTATGGGCCCGACAGCCAGTCCTCCATCCCGGCGAACACGACGAACGACCGCTCGAGGCGATCGGCCCGCGAGACCCGGATCGGTTCGCCGTTCAGCCGAGCACCGAGCCCACGCGCCGCCTCGTACCGCTCGCCGAGCGCGGGAAGGCTCACGACGCCAACCACCGGGCGGTCGTCGACGGCGAGCGCGATCAGCGTCGACCAGATCTGGATGCCGTCGGCGAAGTTCTTCGTGCCGTCGATCGGGTCGACGATCCAGCGCCTGGTGCCGTCGCCTTCGAGGCCGCCCTCCTCTCCTAGGACGCCATCGTCGGGGAACCGACTTCGCACGGTGTCGCGGATCGCCGCCTCGATCGCGAGGTCTGCCTCCGTCACGGGCGTGCGGTCGGCCTTGATCGTCACCTCGAACGAGCCGCGGAAGTAGCGCATCGCGATGTCGCCCGCTAGGTCGGCAAGCTCGTGCGCGAACGCGAGGTCTTCCTCGAACACAGTGCCTCCGGCGTCGGCGACGGGCCGGCATGGCTGCCCGGCTCGCGCACGATACCCGAAGCCCCTTTCCGATACGCTCGGTGTCCCATGCAGACGATGCTCGAAGAGACGGACAAGCACACCGTCAAGCTGACCGTCGAGGTACCGCCCGAGGAGGTCGGGAAGGACCTGGAACGCGCGTATCGGAAGATCGCGCAGCAGGTCCGGATCCCGGGGTTCCGCAAGGGCAAGGTGCCGAAGCGCGTGATCGATGCGCAGTTCGGCCACGAGGCGGTCCTCGGCGAGTTCATCGAGGAATCCGTCCCCACCTACTACCGCGAGGCGCTGCGCGAGCATGATCTCGCACCGATCAAGGAGCCGGACATCGAGCTCGGCGACGTAGAGGAGGGGAAGCCGCTGGTGTTCACGGCCGTGGTCGAGGTACGTCCGCGGCTCAAGCTCGAGCCGTCCGACTACCGAGGCGTCCGCGTCGACCGCCCGACCGTCGAGGTCTCCGATGAGGAGGTCGACAGGTTCCTGGACTCGCTCCGCGAGCGGTTCGCCGAGCTCGAGACCGTGGGGCGCTCGGCCCGCGCCGGCGACTACGTGGTCGCCGACATCCACGCGTCCGTCCACGGCGAGGAGATCCCGGAGGTGTCGCGCTCGGACCACCTGTACGCGCTCGGCTCCAAGGAGTTCGGCGACAAGCTCGACACCGAGCTGGAGGGCAAACGGGCGGGCGAGATCGTGGCGTTCAACGACACGCTCGGCCCGGGTGCAGGGGACCGCGCGGGCAACGAGGTCTCGTTCCGCGTGCTCGTGAAGGAGGTCAAGGGCAAGAAGCTCCCCGCGGCCGACGACGAGTTCGCCAAGGTCGCGTCCGAGTTCGACACCCTCGACGAGCTCAAGGCCGATCTGCGCGCCCAGCTCGCGAAGAACCGCGAGCGCTCGGCGAACGCGGAGATGCGCGACGAGGTGCTCCGCCGGCTGGTCGAGTCGGTCGACGTCGACCTGCCCGACGCGCTCGTCGACGAGGAGGTCGAGCACCGCGTGCTGCACGCCACCGAACGCGCCGAGCAGGCGGGGATGACCCTGCAGCGACTGCTCGACGCGCAGGGCCTGGACGAGCTTCGGTTCCGCGCGGAGGCTCGCGACCACGCGATCCGCGCGATCAAGGCCGACCTCGTCCTCGAGGCGGTCGCGCGACAAGAGGGGATCGAAGTGAGCGCCGAGGAGATCGGGCGCGAGATCGCTGGTCTCGCAGCCGCACTCGGCCGAGACCCGAAGGATCTGGCGAAGAGCCTGGATCGGAGCGGTCAGGTCGTGTCTCTCGCCGGTGATATCATCCGCTCCAAGGCGCTCGACCTCCTCGTCGAGCACGCAGACATCCGCTCGGATCCCGGCACCAAGGAGCCCGGCGAAGGGTCATCCGAAGAGCCCGCCCAGAGCGACGGAACAGCAGAGGAGACGTCATGAAGGACTACCTCGTCCCCGTCGTCGTCGAGCAGACCAGCCGCGGGGAACGCTCGTTCGACATCTACTCCCGGCTCCTGAAGGAGCGGATCGTGTTCCTCGGGACGCCGATCGACGACGCCGTGGGTAATCTGATCATGGCGCAGCTGCTGCACCTCGAGTCCGAGGATCCCGACAAGGACATCAACCTGTACGTCAACTCGCCGGGCGGCGACATCACGTCGCTGTTCGCGATCTACGACACGATGCAGTACATCAAGCCCGACGTGTCGACGATCTGCATGGGACAGGCCGCGTCGGCGGCCGCCGTCCTCGTCCTGGCAGGCACCAAGGGGAAGCGCTACGCGCTGCCGCACTCGCGGATCCTGCTTCACCAGCCGCACGGCGGGGCGCAGGGGCAGGCCGTGGACATCGAGATCCAGGCCAAGGAGATCATCCGGTACCGCCAGCTCCTCGATCAGCTGATCTCCGAGCACACCGGCCAGACGCTGGAGAAGGTGTCCAAGGACACCGACCGCGACTACATCCTCACGGCCGAGGAGGCCGTCGAGTACGGGGTCGTGGACGAGGTCATCACCAGCCGCAAGATCAAGCCCGAACTCGCAGCGGCGGCGGCTGCCTCGTCGTAGGATTGGCGTTCGGATCGGCCGGGACTCGCCCGGCCGCTCGGTTCAGGGGGCTCAGGGGGCATGGCGAGGATCGGTGACTCGGATCTCCTGAAGTGCTCGTTCTGCGGCAAGTCGCAGAAGCAGGTGAAGAAGCTCATCGCCGGTCCCGGCGTCTACATCTGCGACGAGTGCATCGACCTGTGCAACGAGATCATCGAGGAGGAGCTCTCCGAGACGTCCGAGCTGAAGCTCGACGAGCTCCCCAAGCCGCAGGAGATCTACGCGTTCCTCGACGAGTACGTGATCGGCCAGGAGTCGGCCAAGAAGGTCCTGTCGGTCGCCGTGTACAACCACTACAAGCG
>JBMDWR010000235.1:0-1816 GCA_048594645.1 Actinomycetota bacterium | reverse complement strand
GGCACGTTCGACCCGATCCACTACGGGCACCTCGTCACGGCCGAGGAGGCCCAGGTCCAGTTCGCCCTCGACGCGGTCGTGTTCGTCCCGACGGGCCAGCCGTGGATGAAGGAGGACCGGCAGGTCTCACCCGCCGAGGATCGCTACCTCATGACGGTCATCGCGACGGCGAGTAATCCGAAGTTCCAGGTATCCCGGATCGAGATCGACCGCGAGGGCCCGACGTACACGGTCGACACGCTCCGGATGCTGGGCGCCGAGCATCCGGACGCCGAGCTTTACTTCATCACGGGCGCGGACGCGATGCTCGAGATCCTCGAGTGGAAGGATCCCGAGGAGATCCTTTCGATCGCGCACTTCATCGCGGCGACGCGGCCTGGCTACGACCTCGCGCGCTTCGACTCGACCCTGCCGACCCGGCCGTCCAACGTCAGCCTGATGAGCATCCCGGCGCTCGCGATCAGCTCGACGGACATCCGGGAGCGTGTCCGCGACGGCCGACCGATCCGGTACCTCGTGCCGGAAGGCGTGAAGAGCTACGTCGAGAAGGCGGGATTGTATCGGTGACGAGGCGAGTCACGGCGGTCGTGGTCGCCGCGGCGCTCGCGACGGCCGGGACGGCGGCGCTGGTCGTGATCCGCGAACGGGCCCGCTCGGCGCCGCAGGACGAAACCTCACCGCCGCGCGGTCTCGCGCTCGTCGTCGTCCGGAGCGAGGCGGGTCCGCTGCCGGCGGTCGTCGGCTCAACCGGGTTCGGTGAGCCGGGCGCGCTCCTCATCCCGCCGGACGCCGTCGTCGTGGTCCCGGGGCAGGGCGAGTCGACCGTGGCCGAGGCCGTTCTACTTCCGCCTCGACAGGCGTCGACGGCCATCGGGAACCTGCTGGGCGTGTGGATCGAGGATCACGCCGTGGTCGACGCCTCCGAGATCGCGGCGCTTGCGGAAGAGGCCGGCGGTCTCGAGATCGGCGGCGAAGCCGTCGGCCGGACAGTGGTGGCCGACATGGTGGGCGAGCCCGGTGCGGCAGGCGTCACCGGGCTGTCGGTGGTGCTCCAGGCGATGCTGTCCGCGGAGGTCGATTGGGCGAGCGTGACGCTGATCGCTCCCGAGCACCCCGGTACCGTCATTCGCGCGCTGTCGGGCGCGCGTGCCTCCAACGTCGTGACGCTCGAGGCGGAACGGGCGGAGAGCGGCGCGCTGCGGGCGTCGCCGGAGCAGGTCGCGCGCGCTCTCGTGGCGGCGTTCGGCGGCCCGGCCGAGCCCGCGACGCCGGTCATCGTGCTGAACGGCAACGGCGTTCCCGGCATCGGGGAACAGGTGGCCGAGCGCCTACTGCTCGACGGGTTCCGCGTGGCCGTCTCGCAGAACGCTTCCGAGTTCGACCACCGAGAGACGCTGATCGTGGTGGGATCGGCCGACGACGTCGCTCTCGGCGAGCGTGTGCGAGACTTGCTGGGTGTGGGGAGCGTGTCCGTGTCGGTAGGTTCGGGTATCGCTCCCGTGACGATCGTCGTAGGGGAGGACTTCACCGGTTGAGCAGCAACGAAGGACGGCGTGCCGGGTAGCGACGCCGGTCACGCCGAGAGCCGCGAGATCGCCGTCACGGCGGCGCGCGCGGCCGCCGCGAAGCAGGCCGAGGCAGTCACGATCCTCGACGTCTCCGACCTGATCGTGATCACCGACTACTTCGTGATCTGCTCCGGCCAGACCGACCGCCAGGTCAAGACGATCGTCGAGCAGATCGAGAAGGCGGTCCGTGAGCTGGGCGAGAAGCCGACCCGGCGGGAGGGCGAGGCCGAGTCGCGCTGGGTCCTGCT
>JBMDWR010000234.1:0-5654 GCA_048594645.1 Actinomycetota bacterium | reverse complement strand
GCTCCGTCCTGGTCGTCGGCTCGAGCATGCCCGTGCGCGACCTCGACGCGTACATGGAACCGCGACGAGGGATCGGGGTGATCGCCAACCGCGGCGCGAGCGGCATCGACGGGTTCGTCTCCACGGCTCTCGGTGTGGCCGTGACCGGGATCTCGACGACGGCGCTGTGCGGCGATCTCACGCTCCTTCACGACGTGGGATCGTTGCTGTGGAGCGCCCGGAAGGGGCATGACTGCGTGATCGTCGTGCCCAACAACGACGGCGGCGTGATCTTCTCGTTCCTGCCGCAGCGGGATCTGCCCGAGCTCGAACCGCTGTTCACGACGCCGCACGGGTTGGACCTGCGCGGGATATGCGAGGCCGCGGGGGCGGGACACACGATCGTGCGACGTTCCGGTGATCTCCTCTCCGCGATCGATCGAGCGCGTTCAACGGGAGGGGTGCACGTCGTGGAGGTACCGATCGACCGGGACGCGAACGTGCGTCGTCACGCCGAGGTCCACGACGCGGTCGCCGGCGCGCTGGCGGGACCTACGATGTGACGATGACATGGCAGCCCCTCGCGCGGTGGCGCCGCGCGTGACGCCGCACGTACGGCGGGCGTCGCCGGCCGACGCCGACGAGCTCGCCCGGCTCCGATGGGACTTCCGCGTGGAGCACGGCACGCCCGTCCGCGGAACGTTCGAGACCTTCACGGAGGAGTTCCGCGCGTTCGCGGGCGATGTGCTCGTCGACGCGTCGCCGTGGCGCGCGTGGGTGGCGGAGGACGGTGAACGCCTGGTGGGATGCGCATGGCTCCAGCTGGTCGAGAAGATCCCTCATCCGAATCGCGCGCGGTGGGAGCGGCCCGTCGCGTACGTGACCAACATGTACGTCGAGCCGGCGTTCCGGAACCTGGGCCTGGGCCGTTCGATGCTGGACGTCGTCATCCAGGACGCGCGTGCGACTGGCGTCGACGGGCTCCTGCTGTGGCCGAGCGAGCGCTCGGTTCCCTTCTACCGTCGTGGAGGGTTCGGCTCCGAGGGCTGGCTCTGGTTACGCGTGGAAGGCGACTGATCAGCTCCAGCGGAGCGCGTCCAGCAGCGCCCGGAACTTCCGTTCGGTCTCGTCGACCTCGGCCTCGGGGACTGAGTCGGCGACGACGCCCGCGCCGGCGAACAGGCGAGCGGTCGAGCCCGTGATCTCGGCGCACCGAAGCGCGATCGCCCACTCGCCGTCGCCGCTGGCGTCGGTCCATCCGACGGGCCCGGCGTACCCGCCGCGGCGAACCGGCTCCAGCTCCTCGAGCGCCTCCCTGGCCAGGTCACGAGGCATCCCGCACACGGCGGGTGTGGGATGGAGGGCGGCGACGATGTCAAGTGAGGTGACGGAGGGGTCGTGGATCTTCCCCCGGAACGGCGTCGCCAGATGCCAGACGTTCGCCGTGCCCAACAGCTGCGGCTCGTGCGGATGCTCCAGGTTCTCGCAGAAGGCGCTCAGCACCCGCTCGACGTCCTCGACGACGACCGCGTGCTCCTCCCGGTCCTTGCCGGAACGGAAGAGGCTGTCGGCGGACGCCCGGTCGCGCCGAGCGTCACCGAACCGCTGCGACGAGCCGGCGAGCGGCGTCGCCTCGACCACCCGACCGTTGCGACGCAGGAGCAGCTCGGGCGTGGCACCCACCAGCTGGGCCGGACGAACTGCATGGGTCTGCGGGGCTGCGAACACGTAGCAGTCCGGATCCACCGCTCGGAGCCGCCAGAGCAGTTGCTTCACGTCGAGCGACCTCCCGGCGTCGACGAGCATGGTTCGGGCGATCACCACCTTCCGAAGGTCGCTTCGCTGTATCCGCTCGGTGGCATCTGCGACCGAGCCGGCGTATTCGTCCGGCTCCGGCTCGGGGCGGAGCTGGATCTCCTCGAACGCGTCGTGCGGCAGGGTCCGGCCGGACCAGTGCTCGCGGCCGGCCACCGGCGGCGGCAGGTCGTGGCGCGAGACGTCGACCTGCCACGTCACGCCGGCACGTCGGCGGATCGCGGCTCGGGACGGGATCACGGCTTCGGCCGGCTCGTCGTCGTCGAAGGGGATCGATGCGACGGCGATCGGCGATGGGGCGTCTTCTTCGCGGTCCATCTCGGCGAACGCCGTTCCGAGCTCGCGTGAGAGACGAAGGATCCGCTCCGGACCGGCATCGACGGCGATGCGATCGGCCTCGCCGGCCGTCGCGACGCCGATCCCGCTACGTTCGAAGAAGAATCCGGCGTCGCGGTATGTCGCGAGCAGGTCGAAGGCCGGCCTCAGTGGCTCGGCGCGAGCGCGCAGATCAGTCACGTCCGGGACCCGCGGCGACTCACCGTCGCGTCCCCACCAGGAGCTGGGCGATCCCACCGGAGAGCTGGATGCGCGTCGCCGCCGAGAAACCGCTGTCGGCGAGCATCGCCAGCATCTCGCCGGGCGACGGCAGGTAGGCTGCCGAGCGAGGCAGGTATCGGTACGCCGCTCCATCCGAGAGGGCGCCGCCGATCAACGGCACCACGCGGCGGAAGTACACGGCGTGTCCGGCTCGCATCACGCGCCCCTCCGGCTCGCTCGTCTCGAGGAACGCGATCCGGCCGCCGCGCCGGAGCACCCTCGCCGTCTCGGCGAACAGCAGCGACACGTCGGTGACGTTGCGGAGCGCGAACCCGCAGGTCGCTCCGTCGAGCGCCGAGTCCTCGAGCGGCAGCCGGAGCACGTCCGCCTGGGCGAGGGGAGCCGACGTGGTCGCGTTCGCGAGCATACCGTGGGAGAAGTCGAACCCGATCGCTCGGTAGCCGTTGGAGACGAGCTCGTTGCACAGGTCGCCGGTTCCGCACGCGAGGTCGGCGACGAGCGCCCCGCCGGGCAGCCGGAGCTCCGCAACGGCTCGGCGCCTCCACGCTACGTCCATGCCGAGCGTCATCACGCGGTTCACCAGGTCGTAGCGCCCGGCGATCCGGTCGAACATCGCCCGGACGGCCGCGGCCTTCCCGGCTCCCGTTGGGAGGTCGCTCGCAGCGGGGTCGTGGTACGTCACTCGAGGCGCTCCTCGGCCTCGGAAAGCAGCACACGGCGGAAGTGGTTCGCGACCAGGTTGGTGACCGCCGGGAGCAGCGTGTCGAAGGCGTCGACGAGCTGCGCTGCGGCCTCCTCGTCGGAAGCAGCCGTGTCGCGGATCGGCTTGCGGACGTGTTCGTCGAACAGCTGCACGGCGCGTGACGCCAGGGCCACCATCGCGCGGTTGGTGTCGCGCGCGAGCGAGAGCAGCTCGCCGAGCGGCAGCCCGTACTCGAGGAGCCGGAGGGCGCCGCGGACCATCTCGATGTCGGCGGCCGTGTAGCGCACCTCCCCGTCGACGATGCGGCCGAGCTCGATCCCCTCGCGCTCGACCGCCTGGATCAGCGACGCAGGGACACCGCTCTTGGCCGCGAACCCGTCGAGGGTGAGCAGATGGTCCTCCTGGATGTCGCCGCGTGCGGTAGCGACGGCGACGGCGAGGTCCGCGTCGGCGTGGTCGAGTCCGTCGGCGACGACGCGTTCGATGACGGCGAGCGTCAGCCCGCGCCGCTGCAGCGCCCGGACCTCCCGGATCCGGGCCGCGTGGTCGTCGTCGTACCAAGCGACGCGGCCCTCACGCGTGGGAGCGGGGACGAGGCCGCGAGACTGGTAGTAGCGGATCGTGTCGACCGAGACGTCGCACGCGGCGGCGAGCTGCTCGACGCGGTACCTCACGACCGGTAACTCTACGAGTGAACGCTCGAACTGCGCCGGTGGCTCGGCGCCCAGCCCTCGTTCAGCGAGGAGGGATCCTCTGCGACGCCGTCGTGAGGATCTGGCAGTCGTCGATGCCGACGACCCACACGACGACGTGGTCGGGAGCCTGTCCCGCCCCGGGGCCTTCCGCGAAAACGGCGATGTACGCGGGCGTTCCCTCGTACTCGGCCTCGATCAGCCGGATCGGGGTTTCCGTGGGGCCTGGCTCGGGCCCGCCGCTGCGAGCGATGCATCGGAGCGCTCGATCGGCCGGGACCACCTCGGCGCCGGCCGGTGGCCCGGGAGTGCCCCCCGCCGCCCGGCTGGCGACGGCGTCGGACGCCTCGAGCGCGACCGCCTGGATCCCGGCGTCGTCGTACGTGACGCCCGGCTGCCTCTCGACGCCGGCCAAGCCGAGCAGCGCGTCCGCCGCCGCCGCGCCGGCTTCCGGCGCCTCCGGGGACGCCGCCTCGGTCGCGGCACCGGTCGTCTCCTGGGCCGGCTCTGTCCCTCCGAGGTTCACGGCGAAGACGGCGACCAGGGCGGCGGCGGCGGCGAGCCCGGCGGCCCACTGGAGACGTTGCCACATCACGTCGCGCCGTCGCTCGAAACGACCTCCTGCCTCGGCGAGGACGGGCCCCGTCACGCCGAACGGCACCGGCTCGTCGGAAAGCGCTCGGAGCTCGGTGCGTGCGCGAGCGGCCAGCGACAGCTCGGCGCGGCAGCGTTCGCACGTGTGGAGGTGCGCGTCGACGACGGCCCGCTGTGCTTGGTCCAGCGCGCCGTCGGCGTAGTCGGCGAGGAGCTCTTCGGGATGGCTCACGGGGATACCGTCCCCTCCGACGGTCCGGCCCGGTCCGAGCGTTCCCGCTGCGATGCCGGCGTGAGCCCCAGCGCGTGCGCGAGCGCGACCCGCCCGCGATGGAGCCGGGACTTCACGGTGCCGACCGGGACACCAAGGATGGCGGCGACGTCCTCCTGCCGCAGATCCTGCACGTCGTGCAGGATCATCACGATGCGGAAGTCCTCGGGGACCTCCATCAACGCGCGCTGAACGTCGATCGACAGGTCGGAGGCGTCCGTCGCGTCCGGGGTCGCCGGCGGCTCGATCGCGGGCAGATCGTCCTCGGCGCGTTCCAGCACCGGCTCGCGCTTGCGCTTGCGTAAGAGGTCGTAGCAGGCGTTGACCGTCACGCGATGGAGCCACGTCGTGAACGCGGCTTCGCCGCGGAAGGACGAGAGCTTGCGCAGCACCGTCAGGAACGCGTCCTGCGTCGCGTCGCGCGCGTCCTCTTCTCGTCCCGTCATCCGCAGCGCGAGGTTGTAGACGCGGCGCTCGTGCCGTTCGACCAGGGCGGCGAACGCCGCACGGTCTCCGGACAGGTACCGACGAACGAGGTCCTCGTCCCGGGCCTGCGATTCAGGCACCGGCCGTCCCGCTGCCGGCGGGCCCGGCGACGACGCGCATCTCGGCGATCTCGGCGCGGTTCCCGTCGTCGACGGGAACGACCGACGTGATCCAGATCAGGACGTATCGACCGTGACCGTCGAGACCAACGCGGCTGACCGACGTCGAGCGGACCTCGTCGCCGAGCTGGCCGACGAGCGCATCGGGGTCGTCCCCGACGCCGACGTGGAACGTGAAGCCCGGATGTGGGGTCCAGATGCGCAATCCGAGGACGTGCTCTCGGCCGCCGAGGTCGAGCAGGAGGCCGATCCCGGGCTTGCCGAGGACGCCGTCGAAGTAGTTCTCCGACCTCCACGCCGTCGTGACGTCGCCGTCGTTCGCGAGACCCGCGTTCGACGAGAGCTCGTCGCCGTCGCCGAACGGATCGATCGCGCTGACGGAGGCGGGTCGCACGACGATCGGGGGCGCGATCCGGACGGGCTCGGCCTCATCCGGG
>JBMDWR010000233.1:0-34488 GCA_048594645.1 Actinomycetota bacterium | reverse complement strand
CCGGGCGCCGTTGTGGGGGGGGGCGCCCCCGGCGGCGCCGCGGCCCGACACCACCGACCGCACGGCCGGATCCGCCGAGGCGGCCGGGTCGAGGGCGCCTTCCCCCCACACGACCAGATCGGGAGGGTCGTCGACCAGGCTCGCATGCCGCTCGACGTTCATCTGTGCGACGCGCAGGTCCTCGTCGGCGAGCGAGCCGTCGTCGGCCTCGCGCACGTCGATCTGGATCGTGGCGACGTCGACCTGCTCACCCGTCGCCGAGGCGAACGGCAGGGCGACCGGGGCGACCGCGAGCGCCGCGGCGAGCGCGACTGCCCACGCGACCCCTCGGCCGCGCGCCTCGCCCTCCAGCGCGAGCGAGATCACGGCGTTCACGGCCACGACGGCGAACGTCACCCCCCAGACACCGGCCACGGTGGCGAGGCGCACGGTGGCGCCGTTGCCAGCCTGCGAGACCCCGAGCGTGCCCCACGTGAACCCCCCCAGGGGCCACATGCCCTTGCCCCACTCGAGCACGGTCCACGCCGATGCGATCGCGAGCATCGTGACCGCGGGGCGTCCGATCCGTCGCGTCAGCGGCGCGAGGGCTCCGAACGCCCCCACCCACAGGGCCGAGACGATCGTGAGCGCGACCCACGCCATCTCGCCGAACCGGAGGATCCAGTAGAGGGTCGCCCCGTGGAACGCGAGCCCGAAGGCGAGGCCCAGCCAGAATCCGCGGCCCGCCCCGGCGTCGCCGAGGAGCCACAGGAGCGGCACGAGCGCCACGAACGCGATCGGCCAGGCGCCGACCGGCGGGAACGCCAGCGACATCGCCCCGCCCGAGGCGGCGGCGATCAGCAGTGACAGCGGGAGTCGGGGACGCGCGCCTAGGCGCAGTCGCGGCACAGCGTCCGCTTCTTGTCGGCGAGCTGACTGCGGTGTTTCACCAGGAAGCACCGCTTGCAGACGAACTCCGTTTCCTGCATCGGGACCACCCTGGATTCGGCCGGATCCCCGGCCAGCCGCTCGTCCTTCGTGACCGCGACGACCGCCTCTTCCTCCTCCTCGGCGTCGGCCTCGTCGGCCGCCTCCTGCTTGACCAGGAGTTCCTGGATCGACTCGACGTCGCCGCCTGTCGCGGGGTCGGGCGGCACGGTCGCATCGGCGAGCTCCTCGGCGCTGGGCTCGGCGTCGTCGTCGATCTCCTCGGTCTCCTCGTCTTCGATCGGTTCGTCGATGTCGCTCATCGTGTCGCTCATCTCATCCTCCGAGGGTCGGACCTCCCCCGATGCGCGCGTATCCTACTGCCACGGTTCGCGCGTGCAACACCGCGGCCGACATCGGGTTCGGGTGTCTCACGAACGTCACAGGAACCCCCTCGAACGCTGGGTTCGGCGTGCGCATTCCCGCAGCGCCGTGAGGATGGGTGTCGACGGGTGGTGGCCCGGAACCGATGCGCCTCGCACGATGCGGCGGCCACGACGCTGAAGGTCCGAGCGACCTTTGGGGCCGCGACGCCGGGGCGCCGCGTTCTCTACTCAGCCTCTTGGGTCCTCCGTGCGCCGATCGCCGAAGCGACCTGCGCAAGCGCGCATGATACGCGCGGTTCCACCGATGTCAAACGCGCTGGTCTACGCGATGTACACGTCGCGGCCGAGACTCACCGTCAAGACAGGCAGCACGCCCTCGAGGGTGGGCGCGTCGAACGGATCGACGTCGTAGACCGCGAAGTCGGCGTGCTTGCCGGGCTCGAGGCTCCCCTTCTTGTCCTCCTGGTGCGCGAGGCGTGCGCTCCCGAGCGTGAACACACGCACCGCTTCCTCGCGGCTCAGCCGCTGGATGGCGTCGTGGTGTCCCTCGAACGCAGCAACGCCGACGAGAGGGTCGATCGTGGTGATCGGCGAGTCCGACCCGGCGCCCACCTCGAGCCCCCGACGCAGCATGTCGCCGAACCGGTTCATCGCCGCGGCCCGGTCCGGTCCCAGCGCCTGCTCGTACAGGCCGCTCGGGAAACCCCACTCGGCGTCGAACGTCGGCTGGACGCTGATCGCGAGCCCGAGCATCGCCGCCCGCTCGATCAGCTCGGTCCCCGCCATCTCGAAGTGCTCGACGCGGTGCCGACGCGCGCGGAAGTGCCGCCGCTGCCTGGAATCCAGCGAGAGGTACACGCGCTCCCACGTCCGCACCACCTGTTCGATCCCGGCGTCACCGATCGCATGGACGCCGACCTGCAGACCCGCGAGATGCGCGTCGTGGAAATACGTCGCGAGTTCGTCGTCGGCATAGTTCGGCTTGGGTACCTGCGGCCGGTCTGCGTACCCGGCCGAGACGTTCGCCGTACGCGCGCCGATCGAACCGTCGACCGGGAGGTCGCCCCCGACCTGGCGCAGGCCGCGGTCGATCGCCGCCGAGATGTCGGTCGTCGCGATGTAATGCACGACGTCGAGCGGCAGCCGGGCGCGGTGCGACATCAAGATCTCGAGGTCGCGCATCCCGCGCTCGGCGGGCATCGACATCTCGTGGATCGTCGTGACGCCGTGCGCGACCGCGAGGCTCGCGCCCTCCAGCTGGAGCTCCTCGACGTCGTGCGCGGAAAGGTTCTGGGCGAACCACCGCTTCGCCGCCTCTGCCGCGATCCCGGTGAGGCGTCCCGTGGGCCATCCGGCATCGTCGGTGTCGACGCCGGGTTCGTGCGATGCGAGGCCGGCCTCCAGGCCGGCGGTGTTCACGAGGACGAGGTGCCCGTCGACGCGCGCGAGACCGAGGGGGCGGTCGCAGGCCGCGTCGAGCTCGTTCAACGTCGGCAACGTCCGGTCCCTCCACTTGGACTCGTCCCATCCGTGGAGGTAGACGGGCCCCTCTCGAGCCGAGACGACCTCGCGGACCAGCGACAGCAACTCTCCGGACGACCGCGCGGCCCCCAGACCGGGCGCCTGATGGTGGACGCCCGTGCCCGTGAGATGCACGTGGGTGTCCACGAACCCGGGAAGGATCGTCGTGCCGGGAAGATCGACCACGCGGTCGGCCTCCGGCGGCTCCCCGATCCCGACGCGCTCGACGTGCCGGCCGTCGGTCAGCACCCACTCCCCCATCGCCGGGTAGGACAGGGTGTGCACGCGGGCTGCGAGATACAGGGTTCGCATCGGCCGCGAGCTTAGCCCGGAACGCCGGCAACCCGTGCCGTTTCCGCATCACCGCGAGACCCGCGCGTCGAGCACCTCACGGGACGGGTCGTGAACGAGCCGGGTCTTGCCGTCGTTCAATCGCAGGCCGAGCGGCGCGAGCGCGTCGCTGACGACGGCCAGGCCCGCCTCGGGATCGTCGGCCGCCAGGACGATGTCGTCGACCCACCGGATGTGCCGGAGGCCGGTGCGTTCGAGCGCTCGGTCCACCGAGGCGAGGACGGCGTTCGCGAGGACGGCTGAGGGTGCCGGGCCGACGGGCAGGCCGGTCACGCCGGCTCGCTCGAGCACGCGCAGGAAGCGCTCCAGGTCGGCGGGGCCCTCGCTACCGACGTCGAGGAGGGCTCGTTCGACCACCCGCGGTCTGATCGAGGCGTAGCAACACTCGACGTCGACGAACGCGAGCGGCACGCGGCGCTCGGCGAGCGCGAGCAGCCGAGCGGCGAACGCGCGGCGCTCCGATCTCCACGGCCGAAGGCGAAGCATCGGAGGGTGGACCGACCACGCCGCGACCCGGTTGGCGAGCACGTTCGGCGACAAGCAGCGCTCGATGTCGCCGGCGGCGCGTGCGACGAGCGAGACGTATCTATCGAGCGTGCCTCGGTCCAAGATCGCGAGCGTCCGGTCGACGCCGGGGCGGCGAACGCGAAGCAGTCGCACCGGGCCGTAGGTCTGCACGATCGCCCTCCTCCTTCGCGCGAGGAGGAGGCGCGCCGTCCGCGGGGATGCCCACGTTGTACCGCACACCGGTCGCGCCGGGAATCGCCCATGCGGGGGTTCCGATCGTCGGCCGCCGGCGCGGCCGTACGATAGGCAGGTGGTGGACGAGCGCGACCTGGAGATCATCGCGGCGCTCCAAGAGGACGCCCGAGCGACCTATGCCGACGTCGGCCAGCGTGTCGGACTCTCGGCGTCGTCGGTCCATGAGCGCGTCCGCAAGCTCGAGCGCGCGGGCGTGATCCGCGGGTACCGCGCGGAGGTCGACCCGGAGTCCATCGGCCTGGGCGTCACCGCGCTCATCGCCGTGACGCCGTTCGACCCGACCCAGGCCGACGACCTGCCCGAGCGCGTGACGGAGTTCTCCGAGATCGTCGACTGCCTGAGCGTCGCGGGCGAGGCCAACTACATCCTCAAGGCCCGCGTGCGGTCCACCTCGGACCTCGAGGACCTGATCCGGAGGCTCCGCGAGAAGGCCGAGGTCACGACGCGCACGACGATCGTGCTCTCGATCCCGTTCGAGGGGCGCCCGCTCCGGCCGCCCGCGAGCTAGAGGGCTTCGTCCTCCGCGCTGAGTGCGGTCAATCGCTCGTACGCGGCGCGGTACCGCGCCCACAGGCGCCCGAGGACGCCGCTCGGGTCCAGCTGCGGGAGCGACCGCGCCTGCACGCCGAACCGGCCTCCGCCGACCCTCGGCCTCCCCCTGGCGAAGCCGAACTCCTGGAGCACGGGATCGAGCGGGGTCGCCGCCGAGCAGATCGCGATCCAGATGCGGTTGGATGGGTCGTCCAGCGCACCGAGCGCGGCAGCGGCGCCACCACGGCCGTGGCCGAGGACCCTCGCCGCCCATGCGGGGACCCACACCGGCCATCCGGGCTCCCTCCGACCCGCGAGACCCGGCGCGGTCAACGGCGCCAGCCAGACCTCGGGTTGTCGCAAGCGGTCGAGCGTGGCGTCGACGCCGGCATCGATCGCGTGGTCGACGGCGGTGTCGAACGCGGCGCGCACGTCCGCATCCATCGGGCCTGCGGCGGATGCCCGGGAGATCGTCAGGCGTTCGACGCCGCTCCGCAGGCTCTGGCGGAGGATCGGCGCCAGCTCGGCCACGAAGCGCTCGGCCTCCGCCAGGAGGGCCTCGCGAGCGCCCTCCAGCTCGGCGAACGCGTCCGGCACATCGCCAGGGTACCGATGCGACGGCGAGGCGTAGACTCAAGCGATCGGACCGAGGTCGCCGAGCCCGGGGGTGTTCGCATGGATCCTCAGTACCGCCGCTACGGACGCTGGCTGAAGCGCGCCGCGTGGATACTCGCGATCTACATCTTCGCCGCGTGGCTGTTCATGGGCCTTTCGCCCGCCCAGTCGATCTCGGATCCCGAGGCGGTCGTGAGCCAGCTCCGCCCGTTCATGTTGCAGGCGATGATCCTGGTCTTCTTCATCATCCTGCAGTTCGGCGCGATGTTCTGGTTCCTGTCGCGCGGCAACGACTACGTGATCTACCCCAACGAGTACGACACCTCGTTCGACGACGTGCGCGGGCAGCCTGCGGCCGTCGAATCGACCAAGGAGGTCCTCCGGGTCTTCGAGGGCTTCAAGGACTTCAAGCAGATGGGCGGGTACCCGCCGCACGGGATCCTGTTCGAGGGACCGCCCGGCACGGGCAAGACGCTCATGGCCAAGGCGATCGCCGGCGCGTCGGGCGTGCCGTTCCTGTTCGCGACCGGCTCGGGCTTCGCGAACATGTTCATCGGCATCGGCAACCTCAAGGTCCGCCGCCTGTTCAAGAAGGCGCGGGTGATGTCGGACAAGTACGGCGGCGCGGTGATCTTCATCGACGAGATCGACGCCGTCGGATCGCGGGGCGGCGTCACCACCGAGCGTTCGGTCCAGCGAGCCACCGACCGGGTGATCATGGGCGGCATGGGGATGGGCGGGGGCATGGGCGTGATCAACGAGCTGCTCGTGCAGATGGACGGCTTCACGGTCCCGAGGGGCCTCTGGCGCCACGTGCGGCGGCTCGCGTTCCGCGCCAAACCGAAGGTGCCCTTCTACAACATCCTGGTGATCGGGGCGACGAACCGCGCCGCCTCGCTCGACCCCGCGCTCGTCCGTCCCGGCCGGTTCGACCGTAAGATCCACGTCGGCCTCCCCGATGCCGAGGGGCGCCAGGACATCCTGAGGTACTACCTCGCCAAGGTCCGTCACGAGCCGATCGACTACGCGAAGCTCTCGCGCATGACGGTCGGGTACTCTCCCGCCTCCCTCAAGAACATCGTGAACGAGGCGCTGCTGTTCGCGCTCCAGGACGGTCGCGACGCGCTGCGGTGGGACGACCTGTGGCAGGCGAAGCTCTCCGAGGAGATCGGGCTGAAGCAGCCGGTCACCTACAGCCCACGCGAGAAGGCCATGGTCGCCGTGCACGAGGCGGCGCACGCGGTCGCCTCCTACGCGCTCGAACGCGAGGAGCTGCAGATCCAGGTCATCACGATCCAGAAGCGCGAGTCGGCGCTCGGCCTGGTGTCCACCCAGGAGATCGAGGAGATGTTCCTGCGAACGCAGAAGCAGCTGCTGGCGCGGATCCAGGTCTCGCTCGCGGGTCTTGTGGCCGAGGAGA
The DNA here is from genome assembly GCA_048594645.1 of Actinomycetota bacterium. Lineage (GTDB taxonomy): Bacteria > Actinomycetota > UBA4738 > UBA4738 > HRBIN12 > DASSJM01. Next base: position 27,996 of record JBMDWR010000233.1, on the reverse strand, counting down.
TCTGGTACGGGCAGACGACGTCCGGACCCTCCTCCGACCTCGTGAACGCGACGCGCAACGCGGCGGCCTACGTCGGCGTGTTCGGGATGGGGCGCAGCCTGATCTCGGCCGCCGCGTCCGGTCCCGGGCCGTACGGGGAGATGGACCCGATCGGCACCGTCCTTTCGGACGCCGACCGCCGCAAGGAGGTCGACGCGATCCTGAACGACTGCCGAGACCGCGTCCGCAACCTGCTCCTGAAGAAGCGGTCGGTCGTCGAGGGCGTTCGCGACGCGCTTCTCGAACGCGAGGAGCTCGTCGGCGACGAGATCGAGGTGCTGATGGCGCAGCTCGGCGAGCGCGAGCCGATCGAGATCCCGAACGGCGACGGCGAACGCGTCGTGATCGGGCCGGTCGACGGCGGAGTCACCGGCGCCGGCAACGGTGGACGCCCGGCGCCCCCGCGGCCCGACGCGCCGCCGGCCTGACGCAGACCGAACCGGAGAAGCCCCGTATGCTTGGTTGACCGTGCGCCTGTACGACTCGCTTACGCGTGAGCTCCACGAGGTCTCGCCCGTCGACGGCGAGACCGTGAAGATCTACTCGTGCGGCCCGACGGTGTACCGGTACATCCACATCGGGAACATGCGCTCGTTCATGCTGGGCGACCTGATCCGGCGCGTGCTCCGGTTCGAGGGTCATGCCGTTCGCTGGATCATGAACATCACCGACGTCGGTCACATGACGGACGAGGTCTCCGATTCGGGTCGCGACAAGATGGAGCTCGCCGAGGCGGACGAGGGGCTGACGGCGGCGGAGATCGCTCAGAAGTACACCGACGCGTTCCTCGAGGACTCGGACCTGGTCGGGATCGACCGGGCGGACCTGTATCCCCGCGCGACCGAGCACATCCCCGAGATGATCGAGGTGATCGCGAAGCTGATCGAGCGCGGCCACGCGTACGAGGTCGAAGGGACCGTGTACTACGACGTCACGATGTTCCCCGGCTACGGCAAGCTCTCCGGCAACACCCTGGACCAGCTGCGGGCCGGGCACCGCCAGGAGGTCGCCGTCGACCCGGCCAAGCGCCATCCCGAGGACTTCGCCCTTTGGAAGAAGGCGGGAGCGAACCGTGCCCTCAAGTGGCCGAGCCCGTGGGGTGACGGCTACCCAGGGTGGCACATCGAGTGCTCGGCGATGTCGATGAAGCACCTCGGCGAGCGGTTCGACGTGCACACCGGGGGCAACGACAACAAGTTCCCGCATCACGAGGACGAGATCGCTCAGTCCGAGGCCGCCGTCGGCCACCAGGTCGTCTCCACGTGGGTCCATGGCGGCTTCCTCCGGATGGGGAAGGTGAAGATGGCAAAGTCCTCGGGCAACGTCTTGCGCATCAGCGACTTCGTCGAGCAGGGCATCGATCCGCTCGCCTACCGCCTGCTGTGTTTCGGCACCCGGTACCGGAGCGAGATGAACTTCGACTGGGAGGCCCTCGAGGGACAGAACCGGCGCCTGACCGACCTCCGCCGTCGCATGGCCGAGTGGGCGAGGGCGCCGGCGTCCGATGCCGGGGGGCAGTCCGATCCGGCGAAGGCGCTCGATGCCAGGTTCCGGGAGGCCGTCGCCGACGACCTCGACCTTCCCCGCGCCCTCGTCGTGCTGAACGAGACCGTCGGTTCGTCGCTCGGAGACCGCGAGAAGCACGATCTCCTCGCGTCGTGGGATGCCGTCCTCGGGCTCGATCTCGAACGCGCCGTACGCGAGGCCTGGGAGCCGACCGACGAGCAGCTCGGCCTCGTCGCCGAACGCGACCGTGCGCGCGCCGCGAAGGACTTCGCCAAGAGCGATGCGATCCGGGAGGAGCTCCAGGGCATGGGGCTCGAGGTGATGGACACGCCCGACGGGACGAAGATCCGCCCTCGCGACTGAGCCCCTTCGCCGCACCCTATGCCACCACGGCGAGGTCCCGGCTCGCGTGGTTGAGTCGTTCGGCACCGGTCGCGGTGACGACGACCTGGTCCTCGATCCGGACGCCGAACCGCCCCTCGAGGTAGATGCCCGGTTCGTCCGAGAACGTCATCCCGGGCGCGAGCGGCGTCTCGTTGCCCTCGACGATGTACGGGTGCTCGTGCACCTCGAGACCGATCCCGTGACCCGTCCGGTGCACGAACCGCTCGCCGTAGCCCGACGCCGCGATGACGGCACGCGCGGCGCGGTCGACCTCCTGGGCCGGCACGCCCGGCCGGACGGCCTCGAACGCGGCCTGCTGCGCGGTGCGCACGACCTCGTAGACCTCGCGCTGCTGCTGATCCGGCTCTCCGACGAAGACGGTCCGGGTGATGTCCGAGCAGTAGCGTTCGCGCACGCCGCCGAAGTCCATGACCACCGCGTCGCCGGGCCCGACGGTTCGATCACCCGAGTCGTGGTGGCTGGAGGCGGCGTTCGGACCCGAGGCGACGATCGTGAACTCGACCCGCTCGTGGCCGTGCTGGCGCAACAGGTCGGACAGGTCGGCGGCGATCGCCCGCTCGGTCCGACCGGCGAACGCCTGCGATGCGATCTCCCCGAACACGGTGTCCGCCGCCGCCGCAGCACCGCCGAGCGACTCGATCTCGGCGTCGTCCTTGACCGCGCGAAGCATCGGGATCGTCCTGCCCGCCGCGGTGAAGAGGCAGTCGGCGGTCGCGTGCTCCAGCGCGAGCAGGTGCGCCGCCCACGTCTGGTCGGACACAGCGTAGCGGCCGGCGCGCAGCACGCGCGCGACGGTCTCGTACGGGTCGTCGCGAGCGTCGGTCCACGAGGCCAGCTGGACGCCGGCCGCGCCCGGGGCCGAGCTCGCCAGCAGGCGTTCGAGCTCGGGTACGACGAGGACAGGGTCGCGGTTCCTCATGAGCAACAGCAGGGTCAGGCGCTCGAGGGGCGGGGGGTCGTGGCCCGTGAGGTAGACGAGGTCCGGACCTGGCGAGACGAGCAGTCCCTCGAGACCGGCCTCCTCGGCCATCTCGAGCGCTCGGTGCCGCCGTCGCTCGTACCGTTCAGCGCTCATAGCTTCATCTGGATCGGTTGGGCGAGCACCTCGAAGGCGGCCGGCGTCGTTCCCAGCACCTCGCCGTCGGCCTCGATCGGCAGGGGGCGGTCGGCCTCGACCACCAGCTCGCGCTTCACGCGGAACTCCTCCACATGGTCGTGCGGGATGTGCTCGCCCCGGTAGATCTTCGGGATCATCGTGAACGCGTCCGATCTCGGCCCCTTGAACACGAGGACGTCGAAGACGGCGTCGCCCGGGTACGACCGGGGCGAGATCTTCATCCCGCCTCCGTAATACTGCGCGTTCCCGACGACGACGAGGAACGCCGGCCCCTCGTACGTCTTGCGGTCCGCGCGCAGTTTCACCTGCGCGAGCTTGAAGCCCGGCAGCTCGCGCCAGAACGCGAAGAAGTACTTGGACTGTCCGAAGCGCGCCGACATCCGTTCGGCGCGGGCGGCCACCGCGGCGCCGAGGCCCACCTCCGCGACGTTCACGAAATACTCGACGGCCTGCTCACCCGCCGGCGTCGCGTACGTGACCTTCCCCACGTCGAGCGGGTACGTGTTGTCGCCCGCCAGGTGGAAGCACGCCCGCGTCGAGTCGCCCGGAAGCCCGAACGTTCGCACGAAGTCCGAGCCGCTGCCGGCGGCCACGACCCCGAGCACCGCATCCGGCACGATCGGCTTGCCCTCACCGTCGAACATGCCGTTGACGACCTCGTGCACGGTGCCGTCGCCTCCGACCGCCACGAGGAAGCGTCCTCCGTTCTCGAGCGCCTCGCGTGCGAACCGGGTCGCGTCACCCCTCTGCGTCGTCCGGAGCATCGTGTACGGCAGGCCTCGGGCGCGCAGGGTCCGTTCGAGCTCCGGCACCTCCTCGGCGACGTGCCGTCGACCGGCGTGCGGGTTCACGATGACCGTGAGCTCTCCGTACGGCGTCGACATCCGCGCATCGTACCCGCGGTGCTTCCCGGCGGTCTCGACGTTCAGACGCCCGTGTAGGCGACGACGCCCCGGTTGACCGCGTCGCGCGCGGCGCGGAATAGAGGGACCGAACCCTCCGGCGCCACGTCCTCGATCTGCCTGAGCATGTCCAGCACCTGCTTGCACGTTCGCACGAAGTCACCCGGCGACAGGTCGGTCTCGCGCAGGACGTCCTCGAGGCTCTCGCCCTGCGCCCACCGGTACAGCGGAGAAGCGAACCCGGCGTCCAGCTCGCGGCACAGCTCCACCTGGTGGCGATCCTCGGCCTCCCTGACCCGGCGCCACGTGACCTGGAGCCGCCGGTAGCGCTCCGCGGAAGCGGGCGTGGGCATCTCGCCCGGAAGCGGCGTCCGCTCACGCGATTCGAACACCACCGTCGAGACGATCGCGGCGACCTCGGAGGCGTCGAGCCCGCCGACCATCCCCTGGGCGAGGGCCTCGGCGACCAACACGTCGCCCTCCCCGTAGATCCTGGCGAGCGTTCGACCCTTGGGCTGGATCGCGAAGCCGCGCACGTACTCGAGCTCTTCCAGCACGGCGAGGACGCGCTCGAACTGCCGAGCGAGGGTTTCGGTCCGTGTCCTGATCCTCCGCTCGACCCCGGCGACCTGGTGCTCGAGCTGCGAGGCGCGAGCGCCCCACCGTTCGTGGTTCGCGCGCTCCGGACAGGCGTGGCACGGGTGCGCCTCGGCCCGGTGCTCGTACCGAGCCGCTTCCCGCTCCGCCTCGGCGTCGACGCCGCCCCGCCGCTTCTTGGGCGGCCGCACGTCCAGCGCCACCAGCCGGGCCGCGAGATCCCGCCGGTACCGCGCGCTGCGAACGCTGCCCGAACGGGGCAGCGACACCTTCGTCAGGACGGAGGGCGGATCCTGGAAGTCGCGCGCCGAGAGCCGGAAGTAGGTCCGGTCCTGCGCAAGCACGGTGGGCCGGCCCTCCCGGTTGGACAGCACCACGGCGAGCCCGCGGCGCCTGGCTCGGGGGACGAAGATCACGTCGCCGGGCCGGAGCGATGCGAGGGCCTTGCGGACTGCGTCGGCGCGGACGCGTTCGCGGCCTTTGCGGGACGCGTCCCGGATCTCCGCCGCCTTCTGCCGGAGCGCCCAGTACTCCCCGAAGTCGCCGAGGTGACACCGCATCTGCTGGCGGTAGCCGGCCAGGTGGCCGCGGTCGCGTTCGAGCTGCCGCTCGAGCGCGACGACGCCGCGGTCGGTGAGGAACTGCGCGAACGACGAGTTCAGGAGGTGGTGCGCCTCCTCGCGCGTGTAGTTGCGAACGAGGTTCACCGCCATGTTGTACGAGGGTCGGAACGACGACGTGAGCTCGTAGGTCCGCGTCGACGCGAGCGACGCGACGCGCTCGAACGGCACGTTCCGCTGGACGATGACGACCGCGTGGCCGAGCTCGTCGATGCCGCGCCTGCCGGCGCGACCGGTGAGCTGCGTGTACTCGCCGGGCGTGAGCAGCTCGTGGCGCTCGCCCTGAAACTTCCACAGGTCCTCGATCACGACGGATCTCGCCGGCATGTTGATGCCGAGCGAAAGCGTCTCCGTCGCGAACACGACCTTGACGAGTCCCGCCTCGAACAGCTCCTCGACGGTCTCCTTGAAGACGGGCAGCATCCCAGCGTGATGGGCCGCGATCCCGGCCGCGAGCGCGTCCTGGAACTCGTAGAAGCCGAGCGTCTTGAGGTCCTCCTCGTCCATCCACGCCGCTCGCATCTCGGCGAACGTGCGGATCCGGTCGGCTTCGGCGGCGCTCGTGAGACGGAGCCCCGACCCCATCAGCCACTCGACGCTCCGGTCACATCCCGCGCGGCTGAACACGAAGTAGATCGCCGGCAGCAGCCCCTCGTCGGCAAGGACGTCCACGACGTCCTCACGCCGTGGGACGTAGAAGCGGCGATGTCCCTCTCGGGGACGTGGGATCCGCTGGTGCTGGATCGTGCCCGAACCCACCCTGCGGTAGCTCTTGTAGCGAACCTCCTGCCGATCGAGCGAGACCACGTACGGGTTCGGGATCAGCGAGCCGTCCTGCTCGACGTGCATCGGGTGCAGGTCGCGCCCGATGAGGTAGTGATGCTCCAGCGGCACGGGGCGCTTCTCCTCGATCACGACGCGGGTCGGGCCACGGAGCGTGCCGATCCACTCGCCGAACTCCTCGGCGTTCGAGATCGTCGCGGACAGGCAGGCGACCGAGATCGAGAGCGGGAGGTGGATCAGGATCTCCTCCCAGACGGCGCCTCGGTACGGGTCCTGGAGGTAGTGGACCTCGTCCATCACCACGGTGACCAGCCCGTCGAGCGTGTCGCTGCGCTCGTACAGCATGTTGCGCAGCACCTCGGTGGTCATGATGACGACCGGCGCGTCGCCGTTGATCGCGTTGTCGCCCGTGAGGAGCCCGACCTTCGCGGCTCCCAGGCGAGCGACGAAGTCACCGAACTTCTGGTTCGACAACGCCTTGAGCGGTGTCGTGTAGAAGCACTTCCCGTCGAGCGAGAGCGAGCGCTCGACGGCGTACTCGGCCACCACGGTCTTCCCGGAGCCGGTCGGAGCCGCGACCAGCACGGACTCGCCGTTGGCGAGCGCCTCGATCGCGCGCATCTGGAAGCCGTCGAGCGCGAACGGGTATCCCGCTGCGAAGGAGGATGGGTCGGTCACGCGAACGAGTCTACGGTCGGCTGGGGCCGTGCAAGATCGTGGGCGTCAGCCGATGCCGCAGACGGCCAGGTGCTCGAGCAGGGCCGCGTTGAACGCCTCGTGCGCCTCGACGTTCGAGAGGTGTCCGACGCCCTCGATCGACTCGAGCCGCGCGCCGGTGATCATGCCGGCCATCTCGGCAGAGACCTCGGCGGGGATCAGCCGATCCTTTGTCGAGGTGATGACGAGCGTCGGGACGTCGATGCTCGGAAGATCCGGCGTCGAGTCCGGTCGCTCGGCCATGCCGAGCGCGGCTGCCGCGATCGAGGCCGCGGACTGGTCCGCGATCCAACCGCGCACCCGCGCCTGGAGCTCGGAGGGTGCCCCCTCGGCGAGCAACGCCGGGGGCTCCTCGGCCAGCACGTTGCCCTCGGAGCGCAGCCGGTCCGCGAGCGCCCGCCGAGCGGCAGCCGCCTCTTCGGCGTCGGCGACGGCCCGCGTGTTCGCCAAGATCAATCCTGCGACGCGTTCGGGCGAGCGACGCCAGATCTCGAACGCGATGTACCCGCCCATCGACAGGCCGCACACGACAGCGCGATCGGCGCCGGCGTCGTCCAGCGCCTGCATCGCGTGATCGGCGGCCAGCGCCATCGTCATCACCTCGCCGGCCGGCTCGGTCCCGCCGAACCCGGGGTGGTTCGGCGCTATCGCAGGGACGCCATCGGGGACGAGCCCGAGCTGGGGCTCCCACATCCTGGTGTCGAGCGGCCAGGCATGGAGCAAGAGGAGCCCGTTCGTCACGACGTGCCGGTCGGTGGGGTGCCCAGCGCCGGAGTGGTCGGCTGGAAGATGTTCGCGATCGTCTGAACCTCGATGTATTCGGCGTACCCGCGGGAGAAGACCTCGTTCGCCACGTCGAGGACCCCACGTGCGCGCCCCACCAGCTCCGAACGCTCCTCCCCCGACGCTCCCGCCGCCAGCTCCGTGAGCCGAGCGGCCTCTCCGTACAGGCGCATCGCGCGGCCCAGGTTCGCCTTGGAGTTGATGACGTACAGGACGAACTCCTCGGAGAACCCCTTGCCGCGGATCAACGCGGTCTCGTCGATCCCCTCCAACGCGTCCAGCGCGTTCTCGGCCGAGGCGACCGTGTCCGCGGTCGTTCCGGCGATCGCCCCGGCGTCCGCCCGCGCATCCTTCGTCTCGTTCTCGAGGTCCGCGACGGCGCTGCCCAGCTCGCCGAACGCGTCGAACCCCGACGGCGGTCGCGGTTGGCCGATCGTCGTCAGGATCGGCTCGATCTCGTCGCGGTAGTCCGTGGCGGCCCTGCGCATCCGCTGCGCCACGGCGTCCTCGTCGTTGGCGTTGCCCTCGGCGATGAACCCGAGGACGATCCCCACCACGGCGAGCGTCGCCACGACGCTCACGACGACCAGCCAGAACTCGCGCCGTGCGAGGAGCGGCTTCTTGACCGGCTGGTACACGGGCTTGGGGCCGCGTGTGACCGGTCTGGTGCCGCGACCCTTGCTCTTGCCCTTGATGGCCATGCGAGATCCGCCCTAGCGCTTGAGGAGACGGCCAACGATGATAGCGCCTTCGTAGAAGAGCACCATCGGCAGGGTCATCGCCAGCATCGTGTACGGGTCCGAGCTCGGCGTGATGACGGCGGCGAACACGGCGATGAACAGGATCGCGCCCCGTCGCCACTCGCGCAGCTGAGCCGTCGAGACGACGCCGGCGGCCAGGAGGAAGATCAGCGCGACGGGGAGCTCGAACGCGAGCCCGAACGACAGCGCGACGAGCATGACGAACGAGAGGAACCGGTCCGCGGTCAGCAGCGGCGCGAACTGCTGACCGGCGAACCCCAGGAGGAAGTCGAGCGCCTTCGGCAGCGTCCAGTAGGCCACCAGCGCGCCGATCACGAAGAGCACCACCGAGCTCACGACGAACGGGACCGCCATGCGACGCTCGCGCCGGGTCAGTCCCGGGACGATGAATGACCAGAGCTGGTAGAGCACGACCGGCAGCGCCAGGAACAGGCCGAGGAACCCGACGAGCTTGAGCTTGATGATGAGTGGCTCGAGCGCGCCCGAGAAGAACAGCGCGCAATCCTCGGTCGCACGCTGGTCTGCCGGGACCTTCGCCCAGTAGTCGCAGTACGGGTCCAGCAGCAGCTCGATGACGCGGTCGAACAGGGTCCAGCCGATCACGGCACCGACCACGATCGCGACGATGGAGACGATCAGCCGGTAGCGCAGCTCCGAGAGATGATCGACGAGGCTCATCGTGCCGGCCTCGTCGACGCGAGGCCGTCGCCGCAGGCGTTCGGGGATGAGCCTCATGCGGCCGGGCTCACTCGCCCGCCGGGGGCTCCGGTGCGGGTTGCTGCTGGCGTTCCTCGCTCGCCGTGCCGGTGGGCCGCGACGGCTCCGCCGGCGGACGAGCCGCGGACGACGGACGAGCCGGTGGCGCGGGCCGCTGATCGGGGTCCACCCTGAACGAGCGCTCGACCTCTTCGCGCGCTCGACGGAGCTTGGCCAGGCTCCGGCCCAGCGAGCGCGAGATCTCGCGCACGTCTTCGGCCGGAAGCGGCTCGCCGGCGCTCGGGGGCGTTTCGGCTCCTGCCGTCGGCGTCGTGGCGGCGGGCGTCGCGGGCGCCGAGCGTCGCGGCGAGGGGCTGGTGCGGCGGTTCGAGCCCTCGTCGTCCAGGTTCACCTGGATCGTGCGCTTCACCTCATCCTGCGCCTTGCGGAGCTCGCGCAGCCCTCTGCCGATCGAGCGTCCGAGCGCGGGCAACCGCTGCGGCCCCACCACCAGCAAGGCGATGACCAGGATGATCAGCAGTTCCTGTGGACCGATGTTGAGCATGTCGTCCTGCGGTGCGGTGACCGTTGCACGCCCGGAACCTCCGGCGGGCCCATCGTACTGCCGCTGTGTGAGCGCACGACCGGTCGTCAGGAGCCCGCGTGCCCACGTCCGGGCCGGCGGGAGCGGTCGGACGCCGCGTCGGCGAGCGCGGAGACCTCCTGCGCTATCGGCTCGACCTCCTCCTGGAACCGCCGGATCGCCCGGCCGAGCACGAACACGTGGCGCACGAGCGCGACGAGCATGGCCACCAACACCGTGAGGGAGAGGAGCCCGACGACGAGCCATACGATCGCGGTCGTGGTCACGACGCGGATGCTACCGCCGGCTGGCGTGGGCGGGGTGAACGGCGATGCGGCCGAGCTACTGAGCGGCGAGGAAGCGCTGGATGTAGCCGTCGTCCTCGAGCCGGAAGTGGAAGTCGATCACGTCGTCGATCGTGAACGCGGGGCCCGGTGGGAGCGGGCCGCGCGGGTCGTCCGCGATCTCGGCCTCGGCGTCGAAGAGGTCCGGCGTCTTCACGGCACGCCGCCCGGAGACGTCCACGCCCGCGGACACGAGCAGCGCCACGATCTTCCGGTCCGCGCGCTTCTCGACGGGCTCCATGCAGGTGGGGCACTCGAAGCGGTACGTTCCTTCGCGTCCGCCGCGCACGACCTGCAGGAGGATCGACTCGGGTCCCATGTCGACCTCGCCACAGCGCGGGCATGTGGTTCGGATCGTGGTCATGTCTCCCGCAGTATCGGACATGGGCACGGGACGCTTGAGTCCCCACAACCCCGTAGGGTCCGTCAGGCATACCGTTCCTTCGTCCGTTTCGCGATCTCGCGAACGCGTTGATCCAGCTCCGCCGGGCTCACGACCTCGACGTCGGGGCCGAGACGGAGGATCAAGCGCTCGAGCCACTCCAGACGGCCGGCCGGCAGCTCGACCTCGAGCCGACCGTCCTGCAGCTCGGTCTGCCGAACCGTCTCGTAGTACTCCCCTACCCACCGCGCGTCCGGGCCGAGCCGCAGCGTCACCTGAACGTCGTCCACGCCGGGCGTGTACAGGGGACGTCCGGCTCCCTGCAGCCCCCGCGGCTCGAACCGCTCACCGGTCGGTTCCGCGGACCTGATGCGATCGGCGCGGAACAGGCGCTCGGCGTCCGAACGGTGGTCCCACGCCACGACGTACCAGTTGCCGATCGCGAAGAAGACCTCCTCGGGGTCGATCTCGCGCTCCGACGTCTCCGCGCCGGAGGAGGCGTAGTACTCGATCCGCAGGCGCTCGTGCTCCGTCGCGGCCTTCCGTAGCCGGCCGAGGACGTCGAACGTGCGCTCGTCGGATGCCGAGCCGACTCGTTCGGGCAGCTCGCCCAGCGTCTCCGGGCCGAGCGCGGCCGCGACCTTCGCCAGCGCCGACGCGAGCGCCGGTGCCTCCTCGAGTCCCGGAGCTCCCGCGAGGGCGGTCCCACGCAGGTAGATCGCGAGGGCCTCGCTGCGGGTCAGCCGGAGCGGCCGCTCGAAGTAGTCGGCCATCCCGATCCAGATGCGGCCGTCCTGGATGTCGACGTCGATCAGGTCCCCCGGCCCGTAGGGCGGCAGGCCCGAGACGAAGAGCAGGTCCAGATCGGCGAGCAGCTCCGCCTCGGTCAGCCCGAAGAGCTCGGCCGCCTCGGCCACCCTGGTGCCCGCGTGCCGAACGAGGTACGGCACGATCGTCAGGAGCCTGCGGAGGCGCTCGGACGCCTTCTGCGCCGGCCTTCCGCCCGACGGGCGACCGCGCCCCGCCTCAGGAGGCAAGGACCGCCTCGAGCCGCGAGAGGACCTCGGAACGAAGCTCGGGTGGCTCCACCGCCTCCGCGTCCGGACCGAACGACAGCACCCACGATGCGAGGCTCTCCTCGGGCTGCAGCGGGAGCCGGACCTCGATCCATCCGTCCTCCCGAGCCCCGAGCACCTCGGCGCCCGGCACGCCCCGCGTCGCCCACCAGGCGACGGCGGGATCGAACGCCACCGTCGCCGAGACCCCAGCACCGTCGGGACCCCACGGGCCCGCTCGGACGTGCTCCGCCGCCCGGAAGCCCTCGGGGGGTGGGTCTGCATCGCCGACGACGTCGACCGTGCCCGAGATCCTCGAGAGCCGGAACGAGCGGATCTCGCCGCGATCGAGGTCCAGGCCGACGACGTACCAACGGCCGCTGCGAACTGCCAGCCCGAACGCGTCGAGCGTTCGCTCGGACCGCTCGCCGCGACTCGTCCGGTACGGGAAGCGGATCCGCCTGCCCACCGCGACCGACTCCGCGATCTGCGGCAGGTTGGGTTCGCCGGCGCCGCCGAGCGCGGGTCCACCGAGACCGGCGAGCATGCCCTCTTCGGCTCCTGACAGGAGCTTCCGCACGGCATCCTCCGCGGAGACGTCCCCCGCCGAACGGACGGCGATGAACAACGCCGAGATCTCCTCGGGGCTGAACGCGATGTCCGGCAGGTAGTAGCGCTCCTTGTCGACCGCGTAGCCCTGCTCCACGTCCCATGCGTCGGTGGAGACGACCTCGATCGGCACGCCGATGTCGCGAAGGACGTCCTTGTCGCGCTCGAACATCCGCTTGGCGGACGAGACGTCCTGGTGCCCGTATCCCTCGGACAGCTTCTCCCGGATCTGGTCGAACGTGAGCGGCGTCCTGGACTCGAGCAGCAACGCAACCAGGTTGACCAGGCGTTCGAGCGGGTGCATGGCCGCGGCATCATACTTCCGCCATGTCGAACGACCGCCCATCGGTTCGCCTGCGCCACGCGAGCGTGCTCGACGTCCTCGCCGAGCGAGCCGGCGCGCTCGAGCTGGCGGTCGACGTGGACGGCGAGACGGCCATCGCGCTTGCCTACACCGACCTCGTCGGGCACGTCGCTCCGGGCGACCGCGTCCTGATCAACACGACGGCCGAGGCGCTCGGGCTGGGGACGGGAGGGTTCCACCTCGTGGTGTCGGTTCGGGACCAGCGACCGACCGAGCTGACGCACGACGGCCGGGTCATGAAGGTGCGCTACACGCCGCTTCAGGTGGCGGTCCGAACGGTCGAGGAGACCGATCGCGACGTGCTCGAGCGCTCGGGCGGGCTCGGCGGCGCGCCGATCGTCTGCGCCCCGCTGCACTCGATGATCGCGCCGGTGGCAGCCGGCGCGCGCGCCGCCGGCGCCAAGCGGGTCGTCTACGTCATGACGGACGGGGCCGCGCTCCCCGCCGCGTTCTCACGACTCGTGCCCGAGCTCCGCAGCTCCGGCCTCCTCGACGCGTGCATCACGTCTGGACAGGCGTTCGGTGGCGAGCTCGAGGCCGTCACGGTGTGGACCGCGCTGCTCGCCGCCGTCGAGATCTCGAACGCCGACGTCGTCGTGGTCGCCGACGGCCCCGGCAACCTGGGCACCGAGACGACCTGGGGTGTGAGCGCGCTGTCGAGCGGCGAGTCGCTGAACGCCGCTTCCGCCCTGGGCGGCCGCCCGGTCGCCGCGCTGCGCGTGTCGTTCGCCGACGAGCGGGAGCGCCACCGCGGCGTGTCCCACCACTCGCTCACGATCCTGTCTCGCGTGTGCACCGTGGAGACCGACGTGGCCGTCCCGGTGCTCGAAGGTGCGGAGCGGGAAGCGATCTGGGACGCCCTACGCCGCGAGCGCCTGGAGGAGCGACACCGGCTCGTGGAGGCCGACGGGCGGCCGGCGCTGTCCGGGCTCGACGCGGCCGGGGTCGAGGTCGCGTCGATGGGACGCACCGTGCGCGAGGACCCGGCGTTCTTCCTGTCGGCGGGAGCGGCGGGCGTGTTGGCCGGACGGATGGCCGCGCGATCGAAGCGGTGGAGGCAGGAGGCCTGAGCCGACCGACCGTCTGCCGAGGAGAGGACGCCAGGAACCCGTCCGCGTGTGTGGAGTCGCCTTCGCGGTCGTCGTCGAGGCGGTGACCTCGTGGCCGCGGTGCGGCTCCGCGATCGGACGCACGGCCTAGCCCGCAGAGGGACGCGTCGAGCCGATCTGCGTCGGCCGATGGACCACACGCTCACATGTGCGCGATCAGCTGGTCGACACGCTCGTCGACGCTGCGGAACGGGTCCTTGCAGAGCACCGTGCGCTGCGCCTGGTCGTTGAGCTTGAGGTGGACCCAGTCGACCGTGTAATCACGGCGCTTCTGTTTGGCGTGTCGGATGAAGTCGCCGCGCAGCTTCGCCCGAGTGGTCTGCGGAGGTTCGCGCATCGCCCGCTGGATCTCCTTCTCGGAGACGGCGCGCTCCATCTTCCCCGCGCGTTCGAGCACGTAGTACAGGCCCCGGGTCCGGTTCACGTCGTGATAGGCGAGGTCGAGGAGCGCCACCCGCGGATGCGACAGCGGGAGCTGGTGGCGCCTGCGGAAGCTGTCGATCAGGGCGTGCTTCGCGACCCAGTCGACCTTGTGCACCAGCCGCTCGGGCTCCTGGAGGATCAGCGCGTCGAGCGCCTCCCGCCACTCCTGGAGCAGCTGCTTCGCCTGCGGATCGGCGCCACGGCGCTCGAGGAAGCGCTCGGTCCGCTCGTAGTACTCCTCCTGCACCTCGATCGCCGAGAGTTCTCGCCCGTTCGCCAGCCGGACCTTCTTCCGGCATGTGACGTCGTGGCTGATCTCCCGGATCGCCCGGATCGGGTTCTCCAGCGACAGGTCGCGCATCACCGTGTTGGCCTCGACCATCCGGAGCACGAGGTCTGTGACGCCGACCTTCATCCACGCGGTGAACTCGGACATGTTCGAGTCGCCCACGATCACGTGGAGCCTGCGGAAGCGTTCGGCGTCCGCGTGCGGCTCGTCGCGCGTGTTGATGATCGGCCTCGAACGCGTCGTCGCGGACGACACGCCCTCCCAGATGTGCTCGGCGCGCTGGGCGATGCAGAACACGGCGCCGCGCGGCCCGTGCAGCACCTTGCCGGCGCCGCACCAGATCTGCCGGGTCACGAAGAACGGGATCAGCAGGTCCGCCATGCGGGCGAACTCGCCCTGCCGCGCGACGAGGTAGTTCTCGTGGCAGCCGTACGAGTTGCCGGCGGAATCCGTGTTGTTCTTGAACAGGTAGACCTGGCCGCTGATCCCCTCCTCGTGCAGCCGGACCTCGGCGGCCGAAAGCAGCGCCTCGAGGATCCGCTCGCCGGCCTTGTCGTGAGCGACGAGGTCGCCGATGTGGTCGCACTCCGGAGTCGCGTACTCGGGATGCGAGCCGACGTCCAGGTACAGGCGCGCCCCGTTCTCGAGGAACACGTTGGACGAGCGGCCCCAGTGGACGACGCGGCGGAACAGGTACCGGGCGACCTCGTCCGGCGAAAGTCGTCGCTGCCCTCGGAACGTGCACGTGACCCCGTACTCGTTCTCCAGACCGAAGATGCGCCGCTCCACGCCGTCGAGTGTAGGCCCGGGCCGGGCGAAGGCGTGCGAGGTCAGCTGGCGAGGATGCCGGCGACCTCCTCCTCGGAGAGTCGGCGGAACTTCCGGCGCTGCGGCCGGGTCCGGTCGAGGACACCTGCCTCCACCTGCTCGGCGGCAAGTTGGCGACCCTCGGCCGTCGAGAGCGCCTTGACGGCCTCCCGCACGGCCGTCGCCAGGTCCCAACCGGGCTGGAACGCGGCCCTGACGGCGTTCGAGAGCTCGGTCTCGTGCCCGCCGATCGAGACGTGGTCGTGCTCGTCCGTGACCGTGCCGTCGAACAGCACGTGGTAGAGCTCGTTGTGGGCGCCGTCCTGGGCGACCTCGCCGACGAGGATCTCGACCTCGTAAGGCTTCATCTGCGTGGTGAAGATCGTGGACAGCGCCTGTGAGTACGCGTTCGCCAGGTCGCGCGCCCGCACGTCGTCGCGGCCGTACGAGTACCCGCGGAGATCGGCGAGCCGGACGCCGCTGATCCGGAGGTCCTCGAACTCGCTGTACTTGCCGACGCCGGCGAACGCGATGCGGTCGTAGATCTCGCTGATCTTGTGGAGCGTCGCGCTCGGGTTCTCCGCGATGAACAGGAGGCCGTCTGCGTACTCGAGCCCGATGACCGACTTGCCCCGAGCGATCCCTTTGTGCGCGAACTCCGAACGGTCCTTCATCAGCTGCTCGGGCGGCACGTACGGCATGAAGCTCATGCGGGGACGCCCCCCTCGGCGCTGCTCGAGCCCTCGGCGGACGTGCGCATCACGGCGTCGTACGCCGACCGCAGCTCATCGTCGCCCGCCGTCTCGGCACCGGCCGAGGTCACGACGACGACCGTAGGAAAGATGTCGCGGTGCGGATCGGGACCGCCCGTCGCGACGTCCTCCTGCGAGGCGTCGACGAGCGCCTCGGTCGCCACCCGCAGCGCCGCGGCCCGGTTCATCCCGGCACGCCACCGCTTCTTGAGGGAGCTCTTGGCCGGACGTCCTCCGGAGCCGGTGGCGTGGAAGTCGTCCTCCTCCCAACGACCGCCGGTGGCGTCGTAGTAGAAGATCCGCCCCTCCTGCCGGCGCTCGTCGAACCCGCCGAACAGCGGGACCACGACCAGCCCCTGGATCGCGAGCGGGAGGTTCCCCCGGATCATCTGGGCGAGCCGGTTCGCCTTGCCCTCGAGCGAGAGCCGGTCACCCGTGATCTTCTCGTAGTGCTCCAGCTCCAGCTGGAACAGCCGCACGATCTCGACGGCCTGGCCGGCGGCGCCGGCGATCGCGATCACGGAGTAATCGTCGGCCGCGAAGACCTTCTCCATCTTGTCGTCTGCGATCGAGTACCCCTCGGTCGCCCGGCGGTCCCCCGCGAAGATCACCCCTCCGGCGAACTTCAGCGCGACGACGGTGGTGCCGTGCGGCGTGACGCCCTCCGGAACTGTGCCAGAGCCCGGCAGCGTCTCGGGGCGGTTCCGCCGAACCAGATCGAAGAAGCTCGGGTTCGCGCCGATCGGCCCGCCCGGGGCGTCGGGCGGGAACAGCGGACCCTGGGTCATTCGCCGCCCTTCTGCACGTACGACTTGACGAACTCCTCGGCGTTCTCCTCCAGGACGGAGTCGATCTCGTCGAGGATGTCGTCCATCTCCTCCTTGAGCTTCTCGCTCTTGGAGGCCGAGCTCACCTGGCCGGCGTCGTCGTCAGAACCGCCGCCCGAGCGCTTCTGCGTCCGCTTCTGCTCTTGTTCCTTCGGCACCGCCCGAGCTCCTTCCGCTGTGGGACCCGATTCTATCGGGACTCCGCGACGCCACCAGTAGCGGCCCGCCCGGGTGGAGGTCGCCGACGCTACGAGCCGAGGAGCGCGACCAGGTCGGCGGCCGTCTCGGCGCGTGCCAGGAGGTCCTCGACGTGGTCCTTCGTTCCGCGCAGGGGCTCGCGCATCGGGACGCGCTGGAGCGCCTCGGCGCCGGTATCGAAGATGATCGAGTCCCACGAGGCGGCGGCGATCGCGTCCGGGAAGCGACCGATGCACCGGCCGCGGAAGTACGCGCGTGTGTGGTGCGGAGGCTCCATCACGGCGCGCTCGACCTCGTCCTCGGACACAAGGCGTTCGACCTTCCCCGAGGCGGCGAGCCGATGGTACAGGCCCTTGTCGCGCCGGACGTCGTGGTACTGAAGATCGATGAGGCGGAGCTTCGCGTCCGACCAGTCGAGGCCGTCCCGCTCGCGGTAGCCCTCGAGCAGCCGGTACTTCGCCACCCAGTCCAGCTCGCGCGACAGCTGCATCGGGTCGTCCTCGAGGGCCGTCAGGACTCCCTCCCATCGTTCGAGCACCTCGAGGTTATCGGCCGTCGTGTCCTCGCGCTCGACGTACTTCTTCGCGCGTTCGAGGTACTCCCACTGCATCTGGATCGCGGTCAGTTGCCGCCCGTCCGCCAGCCGGATCGGTACCGAGCACTCGAGGTCGCGCGACACGTCGTGGAGCGACGCGACCGGCGACGCGAGGGTAAGGTCCGGGACGTCGTCGTCCTCGATCATCTTCAGGATCAGCGAGGTGGCCCCGACCTTCAGCAGCGTGGCGACCTCGGACATGTTCGCGTCGCCGACGATCACGTGGAGGCGGCGGTACTTCTCGGGGTCGGCGTGAGGTTCGTCGCGAGTGTTGATGATCGGACGCTTCAGGGTTGTCTCGAGACCCACCTCCGCCTCGAAGAAGTCCGCCCGCTGCGTGATCTGGTAGCGGTTGCGCGAGCGCTCGTCCCATGATGCCTCGCCGCCGAGCTTGCCGGCGCCGCAGAAGATCTGCCGCGTCACGAAGAACGGGGTGAGGCCGGCGACCAGGTTGCCGAACGGCACTCCCCGGTCGACGAGGTAGTTCTCGTGCGTCCCGTAGGAGTTGCCCTTGCCATCGCTGTTGTTCTTGTACACGGCGAGCCGGTGCGTCCCGGCGAGCGACCGATGGACCTCCTCGAGCGAACGCTCCAGCACGCGTTCGCCCGCCTTGTCGTGGATCACCAGCTCGCGGGGAGATGCGCATTCGGGCGTGGAGTACTCCGGGTGCGCATGATCGACGTAGTAGCGCGCGCCGTTCGGCAGGATGACGTTGGCGAGGCCGAGGTCCTCCTCGGACGGCTCACGCAGCTGCACGGGCTCGAACCCCCGCGCGTCGCGAAGCGGCGACTCCTGCTCGTAGTCCCAGCGGATCCGGCGGAGCGAGCCGGCGTACGTGCTGATCAGCAACGACGACGAGATGACCGGGTTGAACTCGGACGAGCCCACGGCGGCGATGCCGTACTCGGTCTCGGTCCCGATGACCTTCGGGATGGCCATCCGAGGACCTTACAAGTACTGGCCGGCGCTGACCCGCTCGACCTGCCTGCCCTCGCTGTCGCCCTCCCCGAGGAGCGTCCGGACGTAGACGATCCGCTCGCCCTTCTTGCCGGAGATCCGAGCCCAGTCGTCCGGGTTGGTCGTGTTGGGCAGGTCTTCGTTCTCTTTGAACTCGTCGCGGATCGCCCGGGACAGGTCTTCGGTCTTGATGCCCTTCTCCCCCGTCGATAGGAATCGCTTGATCGCTTCCTTCTTGGCGCGCCGAACGATGTTCTCGATCATCGCCCCGGAGTTGAAGTCCTTGAAGTACAGGACCTCTTTGTCTCCGCTCGCGTACGTGACCTCGAGGAAGCGGTTGTCCTCGGCCTCGGAGTACATGCGGTCCACCGTCGACTGGATCATCCGGCCGGTCGCAGCCTTGACGTTACCGCCGGCGCGCCCGACGTCCTCCGGGTGGATCGGGACGGACGGGTTGAGGTACTTGCCCATGATGTCGCCCGCCTGCGCCGCGTTCGGACGCTCGATCTTGATCTTCACGTCCAGGCGGCCCGGACGAAGGATCGCCGGGTCGATCAGGTCCTCGCGGTTGGACGCCCCGATCACGATCACGTTCTTGAGCGTCTCGACGCCGTCGAGCTCGGAGAGCAGCTGCGGGACGATGGTGGACTCGACGTCGCTCGAGATCCCCGTGCCGCGGGTCCGGAAGATCGAGTCCATCTCGTCGAAGAACACGATGACCGGAAGCCCCTCTTCGCTGCGCTCCTTCGCCCGCTGGAAGATCTGGCGGATCTGGCGCTCGGTCTCGCCGACGTACTTGTTCAGCAGCTCGGGACCCTTGATGTTGAGGAAGTACGAGTGGGCGTCCTGGCGACCGGTCCGCTCCTTCACCTTGTCGGCGAGCGACTTGGCCACCGCCTTGGCGATCAGCGTCTTGCCGCAGCCGGGCGGGCCGTACAGCAGCACACCCTTGGGCGCCTCGAGTTGGTGTTCCTGGAACAGCTCCGCGTACAGGAACGGGAGCTCCACCGCGTCGCGGATCGCCTCGATCTGCCCCTCGAGACCTCCGATGTCCTCGTAGGACACGTCGGGGATCTCCTCGAGGACCAGCTCCTCGACCTCCTCCTTCGGGAGCTTCTCGAGCGCCACGTTCGACCGTGGATCGATCAGCAACGGGTCACCGGCGCGGATCACCTCGTCGAGGAGAGAGGTGCCGAGCGTCGCGACGAGCTCCTCGTCGCCTCGGCCCACCACGACCACGCGGTCCTGGCCCAGCCGGTCCTTGACCTTGACGACCTCACCGGCGCGGTCCGGCTCGAGGACCTCGACGACGTTGAGCGCCTCGTTCAAGATCACCTCGGCACCCTTGCGGAGCCGGTCCGCCTCGACCTCCGGCGACACGTTCACGCGCATCTTGCGTCCGGCCGTGAACACGTCCACGGTTCCGTCCTCGTTGGACATCAGGTAGACGCCGAACGACGCCGGCGGCTGGCTCAGCTTGTCGACCTCCTCGCGGAGGCCCTCGATCCGCTCCTTCTCTGCCTGGAGGGTGCCGACGAGCTTCTCGTTCTGCGAGAGGGCGCGGGACAGATCCGAACGAGCCTCCAGCAGCTTCTCCTCGAGCAGCTTGACCTGGCGCGGCGCGTTGGTGAGCCGGCGCCGCAGCAGCGAGATCTCGTCCTCGAGGAAGCGCACCTGGGTCTGGAGCTCGTGGAGCTGCTTCTCGTACTGCTCCTGCTGCTCGCGTGGGTCCGGGCCGGGCATCTCCTTCACCTCCCGCGGTGGCGGAAGCATACCTCCGCACCCCGCCTCACCGGATGAACGCGGCGGACGGCTTCTGGCCTATCCATACGATGTTCGGCACCCCCGACGTTTGACCTAAGGTTCGATACCCACTCGCCTGGCGATCGTGACGAACCCCGTGTGCGCGATCATCCGATGATCGGGTCGCACGCTTCGCGCGGTGACGTGCCACGGGCGGTGGAGCACCTCGAATGTCTCGAGGTGCTCGAACCCGTTGCGGGGGAAGGCGAGCACCAGCTGCTGCACCTGGTTGGTCGTCGGCAGGTACCCGCATACGATGGCTCCGGCCTGCAACACGGCCCCGAGCGCCTCGAGCGCGCCCCACGGCTCGGGAAGATCCAGGATCGCTCGGTCGAAGACCTCGCCGCTCCCGGCCACGTCCCGGACGTCTCCCTCGCGGAGCTCGAGCCAATGGGGTTGCTTCCCGAAGAAGGCCTCGATGTTGCGGGCGGCCGCGGACTGGAACTCGGGGCGGAGGTCGTAGGAGACCACGCGGCCCTCAGGGCCGGTCGCGCGGCAGAGCGCCAGGGTGAGCGAGCCCGACCCGGTGCCGGCCTCGAGCACCCGAGCGCCCGGGTACACGTCGGCCTCCACGAGGATCGCGCCGACGTCCTTGGGGTAGACGACCTGTGCGCCGCGCGGCATCTTGAGCACGAAGTCCGCCATCCGGGGCCGGAACGCCCGGAACGCCATCCCGGTCGCCGAATGCACAACGGTTCCCTCGGGGGAGCCGATCAGCAGGTCGTGCGGCAGCCCACCGCCGTGCGAGTGCCAGACCCGTCCGGCCTCCAGGATCAAGAGGTATCGGCGCCCGCGTTGGTCGACGAGCAGCACGCGCTCGCCCGGTTCGAACGGGCCGCTCATCGTCGCCGGCCGGCGCCGTAGAGCTCCGCGGGCATGACCTCCTGCGAGAGGTTCTCGGCGAGCTCGCGCTGGGCATCGATCCGCCGCTCGGGCGCCGGACGGGGCTCGGCTCCGAGCCGCTCGCCCACGATCTGCGCGCGTGCCCGGCAGAACGCGCAGAACCGCCCGGTCGTCGGCTGACCGCATCGCTCGCACGCGATGAGCACGACGTCGTCCTGCGTGGCGAACAGAGGAGCCGCGCGCTCGAGGTATCCGAGGAAGAACTGCGCCTTCGTGCCCGGCGACGTCGCCTCCAGGCGGTTCATGGCCTCCTTGTACCGCAGCTGCGTGTTCCCGGAGACGAGCGGGCACTCCTCGACCACGTAGTCGATCCCGCGCAGGAACGCGAAGGCCGCCGTCTCGAGCTCGGACAGGCGGTAGAGCGGCTTGACCTTGCGCGCGAGCCCGTCCTCCGCCGGCAGGACGGGGGCCTGACGCGCCATGTAGTCGGTCTGCCACCGCAGCATGTTGCCGAGCAGTGTCGCGGCCTCGTCGTCGAGGTTGTGTCCCGTCGCGATGACGTCGTATCCACCCTCCAGGGCGGCTCTGTTGAAGACGTATCGCTTCGACAGGCCGCACACCGCGCACGTCGACCGAGAACCCCGTCGCCCCGCCGTCGGGATGTCGAACCCGTACTCGCCCGCCAGGTCGACCTCGACGAGATGCGCTCCTCGCCCGTCGGCGAACGTGCGCACCACGTCACGCGATCTCGTCGAGTAGTCGCCGATCCCCAGACCCAGGTACAGACCGTCCGCCAGGTAGCCGAGGTCGAGCAGGATGTCCCAGAGCGCGAGCGAATCCTTCCCGCCCGAGACGGCGACCAGGATCCTGTCCGACGGCTGCACCATGTCGAACGCGTGGATCGCGCGCTTCACCTGCTCACGGACGTGATGCAGGAAGCAGTCCTTGCAGAACGCGGCGTTGTGACGCCTGATCTCGACGACAGCCGGTGATCCGCACCGACGACACCGCATGCGGCTGGCCGCCCCGCCGCTGATCACCGGCCGGACCTCCAGCACGTCACCGTCGGCGACACGGTCTTCGCGCGTGAGGAGCTCTTGCTCGCGGATCACGAGAACCGTGTCGGGATCGATCTGAAGCTCCGCGAGGACGTCGCGGATCCGGCGGTCTCCGGCCAGCTCGACCTCGCGGTCGGGGTTACGCAGCTTCACCTTCACGCAGGTCAGGCTAACGCACCGCCCTGCGCCGGGGGCGGCGGCTGCCGCTCGTTCGTCAGCCGGTCGCGACGGGGTTCACGCCAAGCACGACCGGGATCACGTCGCGGGAGCCGTCGGGACGGACGACGCCGACGGGAACCTGGTCCTCCGGCTCGTGCGAACGGATCAGCGTGCCGAGCGAATCGGCGGAATCCACGGGCTCGCCGTCGAACAGAACGACCACGTCACCGACCTGGATCCCGGCCTCGTCGGCAGGGCCGCCGTCGACCACGTCGACGATAACGGCACCTTCGGCCACGGGCGGCCGGAAGTCGAACTGGATCTGCGGATCGGATGCGTCCGCCGAGCTGATGCCCATGAACGCGACCGGCTCGGACGGATGCTGTGCCGCCTGGAAGATGACCGGCTTGGCGGCGTCGATCTGGATAGCGAACCCGATGTTCTCCGCGCTGCCCGCTCCCGCCGTGTTGATCCCGACCACGCGGCCCGCGAGGTCGACGAGCGGTCCGCCGGAGTTGCCGGGGTTGATGGCCGCGTCCGTTTGGATGACGTCCGTGTACACGCGCTGGCCCTGCGTGCACTCGACGCACCGATCGTCCTGCACGGTGATGCGGCGCGTCAGCGACGAGACGACGCCCGTCGTCACCGACGGCCCGCCGGCCAGTCCCAACGCGTACCCGATCGCGACGACCTGCTGGCCCAGCTTCAGGCCGGCCGAGCCACCCAGCTCGACCGTCGGGAGCCCTTCCACGTCGACGTCGAGGATCGCCAGGTCGTCCTCGATGTCGCCGCCGATCACCCGCGCCTCGTACTCGACGGGCTCCTCATCCGAGGTCAGCACCGTGACCTTCGTGGCCCCCTCGACCACGTGATAGTTCGTCACGATGATGCCGTCCGCGCGGACGACGAATCCCGTCCCCTCCCCCTCGCCGCCGCTCGTCTCGGCGACGACGTTCACCACCGCAGGGAGCACGCGATCGACCACCTCGACGATCGCGTCGTCCCCCGTCGCGAACGTCGGTTCGCTCGAGGGGAAGTCCGCCTTTGGCTCTGCGGTGTTCTCGACGGTTCCGTTGGTGCAGGCTGCGAGCGCCAGCGCCGACACAATGCCGAGCGCGACAAGAGCGCGTTTCACCGTCACATCTCCAGTCTGTCGGTTCCAGCCGCCATTCGACACGCCGGTGCGGCGCGTTCACAGGCGAGCGGGTATCCGACCGTGCGCCTACCCGGGCGTCTTCAGCGAACCCGAACGGCCGCGGGCCGAGGTAGCAGCCCCGCCTCCTCGACCACCCGGGGGATCGCCTCCTCGTGGTTGATCGTCATGAGGTGGATGCCGGAGACACCTGGCATGCTGCGGACCTCCTCCACGATCTCGAGCGCGATCCGGATCCCCTCTTCCTTCTGCGCCTCCGGCGGCACGGACCCCATACGCTGGACGACATCGTCCGGGACGTCGACGCCGGGGACGTGCTCGCGCAGGTACCGAACCCCTCGGGCGGAGCTCGGGACGAAGATGCCCACGAGGACCCACACGTGCTCGAGGAGGCCGAGCTCCCGGCAGCGGGACATGAACATCCGCATCTTCTGGAGGTTGAAGCAGATCTGCGTCTGGACGAACTCGGCGCCTGCCTCGATCTTCATGCCCAGGCGCATCGGCCGGAACTCGAGCGGCGGCGCGAACGGATTCTCGACCGCGCCGATCAGGAAGTTCGGGGCGTGCGTGAGCGCTCGCCCGGACAGGTACATTCCCTCGTCGCGCATGATCCGTGCTATCCGCAGCAGATGCACGGAGTCGATGTCGTAGATCGGCTTGGTCTGCGGATGATCGCCCGTGATCACGTCGTCCCCGGTCATGCAAACGATGTTGCGGACGCCGAGCGCAGCGGCTCCCAGGAGGTCGGCCTGCAACGCCAACCGGTTGCGGTCCCTGCAGACCAGCTGCATCAGGGGTTCGACGCCGTCCTCGATCAGCAGCCTGGACGCTGCCATCGGCGAGATGTGCGCATGCGCGGCGCTGTTGTCGGTGCAGTTGACCGCATCGACGTTGCCCTTGAGCGTCTCCGCCAGGCCGGTCACCCACGCGGGATCGGCCGAATCGCTCGTCTGCATCTCGGCCGTGACGACGAACGCGCCTTCGAGCAGCAGGCGATGCAGCCCGCTCCGGGGCGCCACGTCGCCGATCATGCGTGCGCCTTGCGTTCCGTCCTGCTCCACCCTTCGGGCACATGCTTGTCGCGACCGGTGAGGAGGTTCTCCCACGAAGACGTCTCCTGGAGGCGCCAGTCGGCCGGCGGCTTGACGTGCCCGATGTGATCGCGCCACAGCGGCAAGGCCCGCGAGCCTTCCCAGGCCGAGACCCACACGCACTTCATCTCCGGGACGACCTCGCAGTTGCCGTTCAGGAGCGTGCCGCCGCAGGGGCCGTTCCGGAGGTTCTTCGGGCATCGCATCGGGCACGAGAGGCCCGTCGAATGCAGGATGCACTGACCGCACATCCGGCAGTCCCAGATCGTCTCCTTCGACGCCCGCTCGAGCAGGACGAGCGCACGCCGCAGGCCCCTCGGCGTCGGGGCCGTAGAGGGTGGTCGTCGGTCGAGTCTCGCGGTTCCCACTGTCTCCTGCCCCATCCTCCGGCCGGCCGGGACGCGGACGTCACCCTTCGCGCAGCGGTGCTGCCGGAACCTCCTTCCTCGGGTCGACGAAGGGGATCGTCGCCGTCGTCACGACGAGCGGCCCGTGCTCTGACTCCACGTCGATCTTCGTCCCGGGTTGCGCGAGGTCGATCGGCACCCACGCGTACCCGATGTTCTTCTCCAGGCGGGGCGACCAAACTGCATCGGTGACCTTGCCCACGTGTTCACCGTCCCGGACGACCGGCCAGAACCACGTGAGCTCCGCACGAAGCGCGTCACCGGACCACTCGATGCCGACGAGCTTGCGATCTACGCCCGAGGCCTTGAGCGCCTCGAGCGCCTCCTTGCCGATGTAGTCCTGCGGCTGCTCCTCGACCAGGTGCTCGAGGCCCGTGATGTGCAGCGGTGTGTCCTCGTGCGTCATGTCCGAGTTGTAGTTCATGATCCCGGCCTCGATCCTGCGCGCCTCCACCGGCGCGGACGGTCGGATGTCGAACTCCTCCCCAGCCTGGAAGACCGCGTTCCACAGGTCGTCGCCTCGAGCGGGGTCGAGCAGGTCGATCTCGAACCCCTGGACCGCCGTCCATCCGGTACGGCTGATCAGCACGGGGATGTCCCCAACCTCGAACCAGTCGCACCAGTAGTACTTGAGGTCGAGCACCGATGGCCCCACGAGCCTCTCGAGCGTCTTCGCGGCCCTGCCGCCCTGGACCTGCATCGGGTAGACGTCCGGGTACGAGATGTCGACGTCCAGGTTCGACCGCGCCGCCACGCCAAGCGCGTAGAGGCCAGCGTCCGAGTCGGCGAGCTGCATCCACCATCGGTTCTCGCCGACGTGCAGCATCACGGGGTCGTTCAGGATGCCTCCATCCGGCGCCGTGACGATCATGTACTTGCCCTGCTTCACCTGGCACCGCGTGAGGTCACGGCACGTCAGCATGTCGACGAACCGGTCGGCGTCCTTGCCCGAGATCTCGACCGTGCGCTCGACCGCGACGTCCCATACGGTTACGTCGTTCAGCAGGGCCCAGTACTCGGTGACGGGGTCGTCGAAGTACGCCGGGAGCAGCATGTGGTTGTAGACGTCGTAGGCGGTGCATCCGGCGCGTCGCGTCGCTTCGAAGAACGGCGAACGCCGGTACCAGGGGCCGAAGTAGATCGTCGCGCTCTGCTCGAGCATCTCCTGCCGTTCGTTGACCATGCGGCGCAACCCCCTTCGCTCCGGCGGCCGCTCGGTCGGCGGCCGGATTGAATCATCATTCAAACCACCCGGGCCTGCAAGCCGCGATGGGCCGGCGGCGAGGGCGCGACGCTGAACCGTGGCTCAGTCCCGGTTCACGAGACGGGGATCTGCTTCCCGGGATCCACGAACGGCATCTCCACCACGGTGGCGTCCCGGATGCCCCACTCCGTCTCGACCCGCACGCGCTCCCCGGGCGTCGAGCGCTCGGTCGGGAGCCAGGCGTACCCGATGTTGCGTTCGAGCCGGGGCGAGTAGATCGCGGATGTCACCTTCCCGATCGTCTGGCCGTCGTCGACCACCGGCCACTTCACGTTGTTCAGTTCCGGGAACGGGTCACCGCTCAGCTCGACGCCGTTGATCATCGTGCCGACGCCCTTCTCTCGGATCTTCCTGAGCGCGGCCAGCGAGATCGATGCCCCGTCGGGCAGATCCCAATCGATCAGGCGCTCCAGCCCCATCTGGAGGGGGTTGTTCTCGTACGTCATGTCGGCGCCCCAGTTGAAGATCGCGCCCTCGATCCGGCGGATGTCGCTCGGCCCCGTCGGCCGGATCGCGAACTCCTGCCCGGCCTCCATGATCGCCTCGAAAACCTCGAACCCTTTCGTCGTGTCGGTCAGGTACACCTCGAAGCCGACCTCAGAGGTCCAGCCGGTCCGCGTGATCACCACGGGCGCTCCGGCGATCTTGGCCTCGGTCCAGAAGTAGTACCGGAGCTCGAGGATGTCCTCGCCGACGAGCTTGGCCATGAGGTCCTTGGACCGCGGACCCTGGACCTGAAGCGGCGCGACGTCCGCCTCCTGGATCGTGACGTCGAGGTCCGGGTATGCGTTACGGAGGCCACGCGCGAACAGGAGCGCGTCCGAGGATGCCAACGCGAACCAGAACGTGCTCTCGTCCATCCTCGTCATGACGGGGTCGTTGATGATGCCGCCGTCGCTGTCGCAGATCATCACGTACTTGCCCTGGCCTACCGCGCACTTCGAGAGATCGCGCGGCGTGAGGAGCTGCGCGAATCGGGAGCCGTCGGGACCGCCGATCTCCAGGCACCGCTCGACCGAGACGTCCCACAGCGTCACGTCGTTCAGGAGGCTGTCGAACTCCTCCTCGAACGAGGCGAACCGGATCGGGAAGTACATGTGGTTGTAGACCGTGAAGCCCTTCGGGTCGTACTTCTGCGTCGCCTCGTAGTACGGGGTGCGGCGGTTGCGCGCACCACGCTGCACCCGGCTCATGTCGAAGGCCATGGGCGTTCCTCCTCTGCGTGGGTATCGGAGCTCGGCCTCGCGGCCGCGGCTATCGTGCGCCGGGCCGGACGGCGTGGCAATGAGCGGCCATGACCTATGGTCAGATGGACCGATCGGCGTGCCCTACGCCAGCTCGCCCGCCGCGAACACCCGCTCGCCGGCGACCATCGTGAGGGCGACCGAGGCGTCACCGATCTCGTCGACGGGCGCCGCGAAGACGTTCCGGTCGAGCACGACGAGATCGGCGTCCTTCCCGACCTCTATCGAGCCGGTGCGGTCGTCCAGGTGGTTCACGTACGCGCTGTTGATCGTGAACCCCGCGATCGCGGTCGGCAGGTCGAGGCGCTCGCGCGGCAGGAACGGCTCGCCGAGGCCGCTCCCGTACGCGAAGCCTGCCGGCGCCGTCCGGTTGACGGCGACGTGGATCTGCCAGAGTGGGTTCGCGCTCGAGACCGACCAATCGCTCCCCATCGCGACCACCGCTCCCGAGCGCAGCAGGCTCCCGAATGGGTACTGCCAGCCCGAACGCTCGTGACCGAGGAACGGGATCGTCAGATGGGTCATCTGGTCCTCGTTCACGGCCCACAGCGCCTGCGCGTTGGCGATGACGCCGAGCTCGCGGAACCGAGGCAGGTCATAGGGATGGATCACCTGGATGTGCGCGATGTGGTGCCGAAGGTCGTTGGGGCCGTTCGCCCGCCGAGCGGCCTCGAACGCATCGAGCGCCTCGCGGACGGCGCGCTCCCCGATCGCGTGCACGTGGACCTGGAACCCCAGCGCGTCGAGCCGCGTG
>JBMDWR010000232.1:0-2621 GCA_048594645.1 Actinomycetota bacterium | reverse complement strand
TCGGTCCTGTTCAGCGACTGGGCCCGCGACGGCGGCCACGATCTGCGGATGACCAACGACCGCCACTACTACACCGACGGCCAGGAGCAGCTCTGGCACGTCGAGGACGGACAGCCGCCGCGGATGTACACGGCCGAGGACGGCTGGCAGAAGCTGGTGATCTGGGGAATGGGGATCGCCCAGTTCGACCTCGACGGGGACGGGCTCCCCGAGGTATTCCTCACCAGCCAGGGCGACAACCGGCTCCAGACGCTCGCCGACGGGGCCGCGCGGCCCACCTACACGGAGGTCGCGCTCGAGCACGGCGTGACGGCCCACCGCCCCTACACCGGGGGGGACGTGTTGCCCTCGACCGCGTGGCACCCGGAGTTCGGGGACGTGAACGACGACGGCTTCGTGGACCTGTTCGTCTCCAAGGGGAACGTCGAGGCGATCCCCGAGTACGCGGCGAAGGATCCATCGAACCTGCTCCTCGGGCGGGCCGACGCCACGTTCGTCGAACGCGCTCCGCAGGCGGGCATCGTCAGCTTCGTCCGCGGACGGGGCGCCGCGCTCGTGGACCTGAACCTCGACGGCATGCTCGACCTCGTGCAGGTGAATCGGCGGGAGAACGTGAGCGTGTTCCGCAACGTCGGCTGGGGTACTGCGAGTGCCTCCGAGCCGATGGGGAACTGGGCCGCGTTCCGGCTCGAGCAGCCGGCGCCGAACGTCGACGCGATCGGCGCGTGGGTCACCGTCCGGTTCGGTGAGCGGACGGTCGAGCGCGAGATGACGATCGGGGGCGGCCACGCGAGCGGTCAGCTCGGGTGGGTCCACGTCGGCCTCGGTGATGCCGACGACGCCGAGATCCGCGTCCAGTGGCCGGACGGGCAGCGCGGGCCGTGGCTCGAGCTGCCGGTGAACGGGTTCACCGTCGTCGAGCGGGGCGCGCCGGTGCGCTCGTGGACGCCGGCCGACTCGTAGTGGGGAGCGCCGCTCGGCTCGCCGAGGTCCCGCTCCCGCAGTTCGGCATGCCCAAGGAGGCGCCGGAGCTCCCGGCCCGGATCTACCGCGAGCGGCTCGAACGTCTGCTCGCCCGGGCGGACGAGGCCGGGTACAACCGGCTCGTCGTCTACGCGGATCGCGAGCACAGCGCGAACATCGCCTACCTGACCGGGTTCGACCCGCGGTTCGAGGAGGCTGTGCTCGTCCTCGGGAACGGAGACGAGCCGGCGATCCTCGTCGGCAACGAGTGCTACGGGATGGCCGGCGCCGCGTCGCTGCCGATGCGACGCCACCTGTTCCAGGACCTCAGCCTGCCGAACCAGCCGCGCGACCGCTCGCGCCCGCTATCGGAGATCCTGGCGGAGGAGGGCATCGGGGATCGCAGCCGCGTCGGCGTGATCGGCTGGAAGGAGTACGCGGAGCCCGAGCGCACCGACGTGCCGGCGTTCATCGCCGACGAGCTCCGCCGGTTGACGCCGTCGGGCAGCGTTCGCAACGCGACGGGCCTCTTGATCGGGGCGGCCGACGGCCTGCGCGTGATCAACGAGGTCGAGCAGCTCGCCATGTTCGAGCACGCCGCGTGCTTCACGTCCAGCGGCGTTCGGCGGCTGCTGCTCGAGCTCGCACCCGGCATGCGCGAACGCGAGGCGGTCGCGCTCCTCGGCTGGAGCGGCGCGCCGCTGTCGTGCCACCTGATGCTCACGAGCGGGAACCGCGCGTCGCTCGGTCTGCTCAGCCCGGGCGACCGTCGGATCGAGCGCGGCGACCGCTTCACCGTCGCGTTCGGTATCTGGGGCGCGCTGAACTGCCGGGCCGGGTTCGTCGTCGAGGACGCCGCCGAGCTGCCCGAGGGGATCCGCGACTACGTCGAGCGCCTGGTGGCCCCGTACTTCGAGACGATCGTCGAGTGGTACGGAGCCCTGCGTGTCGGGCAGACGGGCGGCGCGCTGCACGAGATCGTCGAGCGCCGTCTCGGCGACCCGTTCTTCGGGATCTTCCTGAACCCCGGTCACCAGATCCATCTCGACGAGTGGGTCAACTCGCCGATCGCGCCGGGGTCGACGATCGAGCTCCGATCGGGGATGGCGTTCCAGGTCGACGTGATCCCCGCGACCGGCACCGAGTACTTCACGACGAACATCGAGGACGGGATCGCGCTCGCAGACGAGGGGCTCCGTGCGGCGTTCGCGGACCGGTACCCGTCAGCGTGGGATCGCATCCAGGCACGTCGGCGGTTCATGTCGGACGCCCTCGGGATCGAGCTGCATCCCGACGTGCTGCCGTTCTCCAACATCCCCGCGTGGCTGCCGCCGTTCCTGCTCGGCCCCGAGCGAGCGATGACGATGGCGCGATAGGTACGAGGAAAGGAGGCGGAGACAACCGAGAGGTAGCCTGACCGTGGAAGGGACGGAGGTGATCGCGATGGCGTACGAACCCAAGCCGGAACACCGCTTCTCGTTCGGTCTGTGGACCGTCGGGAACATCGGCATCGACCCGTTCGGCGAGCCCGTGCGCGAGGTGCTCTCGCCCGTGCAGCTCGTCGAGCTCCTGGCCGAGGTCGGGGCATGGGGCGTGAACCTGCACGACAACGATCTCGTGCCGATCGACGCGAGCCCGCACGAGCGTGACCAGATCGT
>JBMDWR010000231.1:0-4638 GCA_048594645.1 Actinomycetota bacterium | reverse complement strand
GGTTTGTGGGGGCGCCCCGCGTGGGGGGGGGGCGCCCCCCCCCCACGGCGCCCCCCAAGACGGGGGTATCCCCCGTCTTGATGTTCCCGAACGACACCAGGAGTCGCCTCATGACCGCGCGAGTGTAGCAGTCGAACCGTTGCGCGGGAAGCCCATGTGACGAACGTCACACGAGCGAACGAGCGAACGAGCGAACGAACCGAACGAGCGAACGAGCGAACGAGCCAGAACGCTAATCGGGGAGCACGATGGACCGTGCCGCACGACCACCGATCGCCGCCGTGATCTCGTCGATCACGCCCTGCCCTGCGGGCGTGTCGAGGGTGAGGCCCATCAACGCCGTGCCACCACGCGATGCGCGGCCCACGTCCATCGTCGCGATGTTGACGTCGTGCTCACCCAGGATCGTGCCGACCTTGCCGATCACGCCCGGGCGGTCCTCGTACTCGAAGAACAGCATGTTGGTGGCCGGCGCCATCTCGATGTCGTAGCCGTTCACGTGCATCACGCGCTGCGCGTTGCGCTTGCCGACGAGCGTCCCGGCCACCGAGACATCGCCCTTATCGGTCTCGGCCCGCACGGCGACGAGGTTCACGTAGTCGCTCGAGACCGACGATCGCATCTCGCTGATCGCGATCCCACGCTCGCGCGCGATGATAGGGGCGTTCACGAACGACACGGGTTCGTGCACCACGCCACGCAACACGCCCTTGACCACCGCGAGGGTGAGCACGCGGGTGTCCATCTCGCCGATGCGTCCCAGGTACTGCGTCTGCACCGCTCGAACCGCGCCGTCCGACAGACCGGTCAGAAGCGCCCCCAGGCGCTCGGCGAGCGGGAGGAACGGCCTGATCGTCTCGGACACCTCGGCCCCGGCCGAGACGTTGACGGCGTACGGGACGAACTCGCCGTTCAGCGCCAACCGCACCATCTCCGCGACCGACGTCCCGGCCTTGTCCTGCGCTTCGGCGGTCGAGGCCCCGAGGTGGGGCGTCGTCACGACCTGCTCGAACCGGAACAGCGGCGAGTCCGCGGGCGGCTCGTGCTCGAACACGTCGAGCGCCGCACCGGCGAGCCGTCCCTCCTCCAGGGCCTTGACCAACGCGGCCTCATCGACGATGCCGCCGCGCGAGGTGTTGACGAGCCGAGCCCCGTCCTTCACGAGCGCCAGCTCTCGCTCGCCCAGCAGACCCTCGGTCTCGGGCGAGCGCGGGAGGTGGATCGTGAGGAAGTCCGATTGCACGAGCAGCGCCTCGAGGCTGGGCATGAGCTCGACGCCCATCTCCTTGCCGCGCTCCCGAGGGACGTACGGGTCGAACGCGATCACGCGCATGCCGAACGCGACGGCTCGCTGCGCGACCAAGGCCCCGACGCGGCCGAGGCCGACAACGCCGAGCGTCTTGCCCTGCAGCTCGACGCCCTGCCACTTGGCACGCTCCCAGTGCCCCTGCTTCAGGTCGTCGTGTGCCTGGGGGATGTTGCGCGCCTGCGCGAGCAGCAGCGCGATCGTGTGCTCGGCGGCCGAGACGATGTTCGACGAGGGCGCGTTGACCACCATCACGCCGCGTCGTGTAGCGGCATCGACGTCGACGTTGTCCAGGCCGATGCCGGCGCGGGCGATCACCTTGAGGTTCTCGCCCGCCTCGACCACGTCCGCCGTCACCTGCGTCTGCGAGCGCACGACGAGCGCGTCGTACGGTGCGATCGCGCTCGCGAGCCCGGCTTCGGCCAGGTCCGGGCGCACGTCGACCTCGAAGTCCTTGCGCAGCAGATCCAGGCCGGCGTCCGAGAGCTTCTCGGTGACGAGGACCCTCACCGCCGACGCCTCCGCCGTCCTAGCGGCCGAGCGACTCTTGGAAGACGCCCTCCGCCGCCGCGACGGCGGCACCGCGCTTCACCGGGTGACCGAGCCGCTCGAGGGTCATCTCGAGCGCCGCGAGGCCGCGGATGATGTCGAGCTCGCTGTAGTAGCCGAGATGCCCGATCCGGAACACCTTGCCCTTCAGCGGACCCTGCCCCGGCGCGATCACGCACGCGAAGTCCGAACGGATCCGGTCGCTGATCGTGTCCGCGTCGATCCCCTCCGGCGCACGGATCGCGGTGACCGTCCAGTTGTCCTGGAGGCCCTCGCCGAATAGATCCAGCCCCAGCGCCTGCGCGCCCTCCTTGACCGCTCGGGACAGCATGCGGTGCCGCTCGATCGCGCGGTCCGGCCCGTCCTGGAAGTACAGCTCCAGCGCCGCGTAGAGGCCCTGCATCACGCTGATCGCCGGCGTCCACGGGTTCTCGGGATCCTTGCGGAGCGAGAAGTCCTTGTAGATCGACCAGTCGAAGTAGAACCGCGGCAGGGTTGCGTCCTGGTGCGCCTCCCACGCGCGCGGCGAGACCGCCACGAACGCGATGCCGGGTGAGGCCGAGAGCGCCTTCTGCGAGCCGCCGACCGCGACGTCGATCCCCCACTCGTCGAACGCGAAGGGGACGGCCCCCAGGCTCGAGACCGCGTCGACGACCACCAGCACGCCCGCATCGCGCGCGACGCGCGCCACGTCCTTCACCGGGTGGACGACACCTGTCGACGTCTCCGAGTGGGTGAGCAGGACGGCCTTGACGGGATGCTCGGCGAGCGCCCTCGCGACATCGTCCGGGTCGACCCGGCGGCCCCACTCGTACTCGACGGTCCGAACGACGAGGCCATGCGCCTTCGCGAGCTTGGTCCAGCGCTCGGAGAAGTAGCCGGCGAGCGGCACGAGAACCTCGTCACCGGGCGAGAAGACGTTCTGGATCGCGGACTCCAGCCCGCCGGTCCCCGACGACGTCATGAGGAACAGGTCGGCGTCCTCGGTGCGGTAGAGGTGCTTCAGCCGTTCGGTCACGTCGCGCATCAGTCCGCCGAAGCCGGGGCCGCGGTGGTAGACCAGCGGGCTGCCCTGCGCGAGCAGGACCTCCGGCGGGATCGGCGTGGGCCCGGGCGCGAGGATGATCTCGGGACGGTCCATCTGGATCACGCTCCTGTGCGTCTCGGACGGGCGCTCGGGCCAGTCTCGGGTGCGTTCCGTCAGCGTATCATCGGGTGTCTCGCCGCCAGTCAACGGCGGCGTTCGTGTGTCCGTGGCGACCCTGCGCTTCCTGCTGAAGCGGTTCTTGGCCCAGCGGCTGCTGGGACTCGCCATCGTGGTCACGCTCGGCTTCACGATCGGCGTGCTGGTCGCGGGTCCCATCTACGCGGACGCCGCTCGAGAGGCGATCCTGTCGTCGGCCGTCTCGACGGCGCCCGTCACGGTGAGCAACGTCCGCTTCCTCACTTATGGCGACCCCGCGTTCGATCACCCGACGGCGGATGCGGCGGTGCGGGACGGCGTGTCGGCCCTCCCCCTGGGGCAGGTGGTGCCGCAGGGCCGAGGGACCCTGCGGCTGGCGGCGGCCGAGGGTGCCGAGCCGCTGTCGATGACGGTGCTGTTCCGCGACGGCGCCACCGACCACCTTCCGTACCGCGGCGAGCCACCCGAGGGGCCGAGCGAGATCGCGCTCCCCGGGGGCGTCTCTCGCCTCCTCGGCGTCGACGTCGGAGAGACCGTCACGGCCGTCGGCCCGACCGGTGAGCAGGCCGAGCTCACGCTCGTGGGGCGGTTCGACCCACCCGAGCGCAATGACCCCTTCTGGTTCGGAGAGCAGACGCCGTTCCCTGCCCCTGATTCGACCGAGCTCCCGCCCGCGCTCATGGATCGCGAGGGCTACCTGGAGGTGGCGCCGGCGCTCGGCGTCACGACCGAGTACGTCTGGGACGTCTACCTGGACCTGGTGGGCGTGCCGTTCGAGCGCGCCCAGCGGATCCCCGCCGAGATCCAACGGATCGCCGACGACCTCCGGGCGCAGCCCGGCTTCTCCCAGCTCCAGGTCGGGACGGGGTTCGACACGCTGATGACGCTTGTCGAGCAGCGCGTCGAGGACCTGCGCGTCCCGATCTTCCTCGTCGTGTTCCAGATCGGCGCAGTGACCCTCGCGATCTTGGCCGGCGTCGGCTCGCTGGTGCTGTCGCGACAGTCGTTCGAGCTGGCGGTGCTCCGTAGCCGGGGGTTCTCGGCCGGCAAGCTGATCGCCGCACAGGGCGTGCAGGCGGTGTTCAGCGCGATCGTCGCGTACCCCCTCGGCCTGCTGCTCGGGATGGCCCTGGCCACGCTCGCGTCGAACGCGAACGGGCCGTCGCTGCCGAGCGTCCTGTTCCCGATCGAGCTGTCGCCGTTCGCGCTCGGGCTCGGGGCGGCCGGTGCGTTGGTCGGTGCCGTCACCCTGCTGCTGCTCTCGCTGCCGCACGTGCGCAGGACGATCTTGGAGGAGCGCCGGCTGCTCTCGCGCGAGGACCGTCCGCTGATCTCACGCGTGCCCGTCGAGCTGTTCGTGATCCCGATCGCGGTGTTCGCGTTCGTCGAGCTCCGCGGCACGGCCGTCCAGTCGACGGCCGCGCGGGAGCAGCTCGACCCGCTGGTGCTGCTCACGCCCACCCTGCTGATCTTCACGCTGTCCTTCCTCGCGCTTCGCCTTCTGCTGTGGACGCTTCGGCGCCTGGACCGGCCGGCGGGGCGGACGAAGAGCCTTCCGACGTACCTCGCGACCAAGCGCCTCGGGCGTTCGCCGGGCACC
>JBMDWR010000230.1:0-1560 GCA_048594645.1 Actinomycetota bacterium | reverse complement strand
GGATGGCACGCTGCCGAGCACGGGGGCGTCGAGGACGGCGACGGGCGCGAGGCGTTCGGCCACCGAGCCGATCACCGTCGGCCCGACCGTCGACATCTCGATCAGCGTCGCCGTCCGAGGGATCGCCGCCGCGGCGCCGTCGGCACCGAACAGGACCTCCTCGAGCGCGGGACCGTCGGTCACCATCGTGATGACGGCGTCGGCGTCGCGAACCGCGTCGGCCGCCGTCGCGCCTCGACGGGCGCCCGCGGCCACGAGGTCGGCATCCTTCCCCGGGGAGCAGTTCCACACGCTGACGTCATGGCTGCCGGAGTCGAGCAGGCGCCGAGCCATCGCCTCGCCCATCGCGCCGAGCCCGAGGACCGCGATCGCGCTCACGCCTGCACCACCGCCACGACGTCGACCTCGATCACCGCGCCCGGCGCCAGCAGCGCGAGGACCTGGACCGCGGTGCTCGCGGGTGGCTCGGCAGGCAGGTACCGAGCCCGGATCTCGCGGCTCTCGGCGAGGCCCTCGAGGGTCGTGAAGTAGGTCTGGAGCTTGACGACGTCTGCGAACGTCGCACCGTTCGCCTCCAAGATCGCGCGCAGGTTCGCGAATACCTGCTCCGTCTGGGCGGGCAGCTCGCCCGGAGCGACGACGTTGCCGTCGGCGTCGACCGAGACCTGACCGGAGACGAAGACCCAGGTCCCGTCGTCGGTCTCGACGCGGACGGCGTGTGAGTAGCTCCCCATCGGTGCAGCGACGGTGTCGGGGTTCATCCGTGCCGTGCGCACGTGCGGCTCCTTCCTCCCGTTGGAAGGAGAACTCTACGCGTGCGAGGCGGTGCCCCTCGTGGCCGCCGTCACGCGGCGGGGTCGGGCTCGCCCACACGCTCGACGAGGCCGAACCCGAGCTTGCGGTACAGGTTCACCGCGGGCTCGTTCGCCTCCGTGACGACGAGGTCCATCTGCTCGTGGCCCGCGGCGACGAGCGCGTTGCCGCTGGTTGCGACCAGGAGGTCACCGATCCCCCGCCGCTGCATCCCCGGATCCACCACGACGAACGCGAGGAACGGCCTCGAC
The DNA here is from genome assembly GCA_048594645.1 of Actinomycetota bacterium. Classification (GTDB taxonomy): domain Bacteria; phylum Actinomycetota; class UBA4738; order UBA4738; family HRBIN12; genus DASSJM01. Next base: position 496 of record JBMDWR010000230.1, on the reverse strand, counting down.
CCGAACAACGTCACCATGGACGCTCCGACGATGCGGTCGGCGTCCTCGACCACGAACGAGCACTCGCGCAGGAACGGCCGTACGCGCCGGCGACGACGCGCTCGACCTCCGCGATCGCGTCCGCCTCCGTCTCGCCTTCGTCGTCGATGGTGCCGCGGTAGGCCGCCATCATCAACGTGCCGACGGCCGTCGCGTCGGAGCCTTCGAACGGACGCGCGGTCCACGCAGCCGGCGGCTCGCGTTCGACGGGCGCGAGCCGCATGCGGAGGCGGGAACGGGTCACCGCGTGGGGGTTCGCGATGCCTCTCAGGCCTCCGCGGGCTCGGTGTCGAAGAACGCTGTCCAGTCGGCGTTTTTCGAGGCGCCGTTGCCGAGGATGAACTGCTCGACCATCTCGCGCGCGGCCTCGTCGCTGAACTGCACGGGCGGCGACTTCATGAAGTACGCGCTCGGACCGATCAGCGGACCGGCGACGCCGCGGTCCAGCGCGAGCTTG
>JBMDWR010000023.1:0-1183 GCA_048594645.1 Actinomycetota bacterium | reverse complement strand
GGTCGCTCCACAGTTAACCGTGGTCATGAGCACCATCGCTCGATGAGGTGTTGCAGTGCCCGTGCAGGACGCCCCCGCCGCTTCGGTGGTGTCCAGCGAGACAGCGGCACATGAAATGACAGCAGTGCGTGCATCGTCCAGCCATGGTCCGTGATCCCCGCTGCCATGGCCGGCGTTGTCTTCTGTGTATGAGACAAACTCGCATGCGGCGTGCAAAAGTTATAGGCCGTGCCTACCACAAACATCCCCTCGTGCAGCGTCAGAGTCTGGCGTGCCAGTGCCCGGCATCGACGCGCCAGGGGAGCGAGCCGTTCACGGCACGTCGCGTTGAGCCGTTCGATGTACGCCGTATTGATCACCCCGTCGCCTTGGGACCGGCGTCGGAGCGTCTCCACACGTGCCGGCGTGCCCTCGACAAGGCGGCGGTCGGTTGCGACCACCCGCCGCCGTTCGTAGCGTTTGACGACGTGAGCGAGGCAGATAGGGCGCCAGGGACGCAGCCGGGGCCGCCCGCCCGTGCCCGTGTGCACGGGATCGCGACAGGTCTCCCGCATGGCCCGGACAGAGGCCACCAAGCCATCGGTACACACCAACAGGGGACGCCGTGCCGCACAGCGCCGCACCCGCGCGATCAGCCGCCGGATCAGGGGCAGGTCGCGCTGTGCGCTGACCTCGCCACCCCGCCACAAGCGCGTCGTGACCATCATGGCCAGTGCCATCCACACGATGCCACCCTGTTGCTTCACACGCAGCTCATCGGCTTGCACCTGCCCCAAGTCCCGGGGTTGTTCAACCAGGTACTCATGCACCGCCTGCCCCTGGCGCCCGGCGCGGGCCCCCCACGCCGCGATGGTGCGCTCATCAAAGCCAAACGCCGCTACACTCGCTTGCACGGGGCACCCATGGGCGAGCAAGGTCACCACGAGGCGCACCGTCTCGGCCGCGGTGCGCAGGCGATAAAACACGGTGCCTGTGGTCGCGCTGAACGTCTTACGACACGCGTGGCAGATGAACCGCTGTGCCTTCTGCGAATGGATACCGATATTGCCCTGGCCCGTTTGGCCTCTGGCGGGGCAGTTTCTATTGGGGCAGAATGTGGTTGTGGGGTCCATGACGCTCCTCCGGGCTGTGTGTGGAAGCAGGCCAAGAGGAGTATGGTGGACCCCCATTTGCGTTACAAGTG
>JBMDWR010000229.1:0-5248 GCA_048594645.1 Actinomycetota bacterium | reverse complement strand
CTCTGGCGCCGACCAGGGGAAACCCTGCTCACAGGCCTTCCGTCAGCCGGCCGGATTCGGGAGGTGCTATCTGGAGCAGTTAGCTCGATGGCGCTATCCAGTCCGGGTGTTGCCCCTCAATGTTGGGCGCGATGGTCACCTTCCGAAGTCCCGTACCGTCGGGACGAGCCATGTAGATCTCGGCTCGGTCGGAGCGTTGCAGGCTGAACACTATCCACTTCCCGTCGGGAGACCACGATGGATTCAGCGCGCCCGTCCCCTGTGGGAGGTCAAGCGGAACCTGGTGGAGCTCCGAGCCGTCCGGCCGCACGAGATACAGCTGCCCGTACGGTCTCTGGAACGCGATCCAGCGTCCATCGGGGGACCATGCATGGTCGTCGAAGGCGTAGCCCCAGGGCGTGACTCGAGTCGGACCGGTGCCGTCGGCTCCCATCACGAACAGAGCTCCCGACCCCGTTGGGCTGACCCCTTCCTTTGTATCGAAGAAGCTCAGCCGCGTTCCATCCGGCGAGTACCTCGGAGGTGAGACCGGTCCCTCGAGGAGTCGAACGAGCCCACCGCCGTCAGAAACTCGGATGGAGTAGATGCCGTCCAGCTCGGCGTGGCCGTCCTGCCCGAACCCCTCGACGGCGATCCTCGTTCCGTCGGGCGACACGTCTCCGCATCCGAGGTTCAGATCCGGGTTCCGCGTGGCATCGAGGGCACGAAGGTTCGATCCGTCGGGGTCGATGACCGCGGGTCGAAGCGGCATCCCCGCTCCAATGGCCGCATCGTTGGTGATGAGGATACTGGTCCCGTCCGGGAACCACACCGCGCACGTCGCACTCACGTGGAGCTCGCGCGGCTCGGAGCCGTCGGGTCGCACTGTGTACCAGTCCGCCCGTTGCACGGTCGCGTCCCAGTCGCCATACAGGATGATGCCGCCTGGCACCTTCGGAGCGGCCGGGGCGTTCCGCTCCGCAGCCTCGAACGCGAGCACCACGAAGACGATCGCCGCCACCGCCACAGCCGCCGCGACGAGCCCCGCCCTGATTCGCTGGCCCCGGTGCCTGCCGGCGCGGAACCGCTCGAACCGCTCGATCGACGCTCGGTCGGTGTCGGTCGCCTCCATGTGTTCGATCTCGGCGCGGAAGGCACGACCCGCCTCGCGGCCCCGAGCGTCGAGCGTCATGCTTCCTCCTCCTCAACCCCCAGGCGCCGAGCTAGCGCCTTCCGTCCGTCATACAGGTGCCGCTTCACGGTGCCGAGCGTCATGTCCAAGATGCCGGCGACGTCCGCGATGGACCGATCCTCGAGGTAGAACAGCGCCACCACCTGCGCCTGACGTCGCGGGAGTGCTCGGACGGCCGCCCAGAACTCGGGATCCGCCGCAGCGAGGTCCGGAACCGGCTCTCCTCGTCGGAGGGCGACCCGCGCCAGCGCCTTCGCCTCGGCAGCCCGACGCCGGACCGCTGAGACGGACAGGTTCGCGACGACGCGGCGAACCCAGGCCGCCGGCCGCTCGTAGGACCCGATCCGCTGCCAGTCGCGGTGCGCCGCCAAGAAGGCCTCCTGAGCCAGATCCTCCGCGCCCCACCGAGAGCCCGACAGCGCATAGGCGAGACCGACCACGCCGGGGTACTCCCGGAGGTAGAAGTCCTCGAACCTCTCCGGCGACGCCTCGACCGGAGGGTCGATCCGATCCAGCACGAGCCTGCTCCTCGCGACCTGCGATAGCGCTCACGCGCATCTTCGCTCGAGGAGGTCACTCGCGCGAGCGCCCTCAGGGGTTGAGTCGCTCGTGCGTTGACGGGCGCCGCCGGCCACCGGGGGAGCAGGCCCTGATGGCCAGCGGCGCCGGTGGAAGGGCTCAGGCCTCGTCCGGAGGCGTGCCCCAGTGGGGCTGATGGTCACTCCCTCCGTCGGTGACCTGGACGAGCCCGCTCCCGTCGGCGTTCACGATGTAGATGTTCCGTATGCTCGCGTCGGCGTTGGAACGCCCGAAGACGATCTTCGTCCCGTCTGGTGACCAGGCCGGGTCGAAGCACCCGGACGAGCTCGGATCGGAGGACGGGCCCCCGCACGCTGGGGTGATCGGCAGCTCGTGCGGCGAGCCGCCGTCGGCGTTCACGACCCAGATCTCGCTACGGATATCCTCGGAGACCTCCGTCTCGAACAGGATCTGGCTCCCGTCGGGCGACCAGGCCCCGTTGCTGTCGACGATGACGTCCGGCGGCGAGACCTGCTGCAGCCCGGACCCGTCGAGGCCGGTCACGAAGAGTCCCACGGGCTCGTCGTCGACCCACCGGGAGAAGACGAGGTGTTCCCCGTCGGGCGAGTAGTCGCCTGGCGTGTCGTAGCCGCCATGGGGGGTCGAGGTGATCCGTTGCAGGCTGCCACCGTCGGATGCGCGCACCGTGTAGATGCCGTTGAGGCCCCGATCGTCCACACCGTACCCCTCGCACGTGATTCGCTTGCCGTCCGGTGACCATGAGTTTCCGCAGTAGAGCTCAAGCGACGCGTCCGGCCGCGGGAGCGTGCGGATCAGCTCACCGGTGTCGGGATCGACGAAGTGGGCGATCATCCCGTCGCCGCAGCAGTTGATCTGGATCTCGGTTCCATCAGGCGACCAGTGCGGAAACTCCGAATGCCCATCGAAGAAGAGCTGCTCCTCGTCGCTTCCGTCTGGGTTCACCGTGTACACGACGATCTCTCCCTCGTCGGGGTCACCGCGCGCGAATGCGATCCGCCCCGCGAGGTCACCGGCGTCGATCGCGGGTGCCTCGACCGAGCCCGTGTCGGTCGCCGCACCGCCCGCGTTCCCCTCGTCGCCACACGCGACGAGGCCGAGCGCCACCGTCGCCATCGTGACCAGGGCGATCCACCACCGCGCCATGTGTCCCTCCCGTCCCGCTCCGACACCACCAAGTCGCACGAGCGGCGCCAGGGGTTGAGTGATCCTCCGGATCAGGTCGCGACCAGCGTTGCCCCACCCACCGGGCGTGATCTCCGCCATTGCCACCTGAAGGGGATCGCCCGTCGCCGTTTGGACCGGCGGCCGCTTGGCGTTGACGAATAGTTGACGGAATGGCGGGACGAGGTATCGGTCAATGGAAGCTGGGAAACTCAAGAGACTCGTGCTCACCTGAGGTACTCGAGACCTGAGGCCGTGACCAGCGGTTTCGCGTGACGCCCGCCATCCTTGACGCGGAAGAGGCCAGAGGTTCGATTTTTCTAGCGCGCACTCTAGCGCCCACCAAACGCGAATGCCTATCTCAGCGGTTCGGGCACGCCTCCACATGCAGGTACTGGCGGCATTTCTCGTCAGTGAGGGAGCGTGTCACCTTCTGTCGAGCGACTCCCTTCTCGCGACAGCCGCCGGAGGTCCGAGATCTCTCCGTAGATCGCCGAGGGATCCCCCCTGTGGTCGGAGGTTGCCCGGAGGCGGCCATCGCCCTGCTCGTTGCTTCGTGGGCCACGCCGTGTGTAGCGGCGGTCCCACCTCCGAGCGATTCGCCGATGGGGCGCTCATCGTCGGAGACCCGTATAGACAGACGACCGCGCCGGCAGGCGGCACCGTGATGCCGGCTCGGCGTTGACGTAGTGCCGTTCTGATGCCATCATGGCGCCATGAACATCGAACCGTACGTCGAGAGCATCCGGCAACAGCTCGAGGTGGCCGCCGAGACCGGTGGCGACGAGGCACGCGCGCTCGCCGAGCGCCTGGCCGCGCCGCTTGATTCGGCGATCCGGCTCGCGATCCAAGACGCGCTCGCCGCGGCCGCGGACGAGATCACGCTCGACCTCGCGCCGGGGTCCGTCGAGATCCGGCTGCGGGGCCGCGACCCCGAGTTCGTCGTGTCACTCCCGCCTGTGGAGGTCTCCGAGGAGGGCGACGGGGGGCTCACCGCCGCCATGCCGCTCGGCGACGCGGACGACACCACCGTCGCCCGGATCAACCTGCGGCTCCCGGACCGGCTGAAGTCGAGGGTTGAGGAGGCCGCCGATCGCGAGGGGCTGTCGATCAACGCGTGGCTCGTCCGGGTGACGGCTGCCGCGGTCGAACGCACCGAGGCCGTCGGACGACGGCCGGGTCGGACCGCGCGAGGAAGCCAGCACTACACGGGCTGGGCGAGTTGACGAGCGAGGCGGGTCGAGCCGCCCCGTGAAGGAGGAGAGAACGATGCGAACCTTCGAGACCCCAGAACCGATCTCGGTGTCGCTCGATCTCGGCGTCGGTGACGTGGTCGTCGCGGCGAGCGATCGAGATGACACCGTCGTCGAGGTCGAGCCGAGCGACCCGACGAGAGCTCGCGACGTGACCGCCGCCGGTGCCACCGAGGTCCGCTTCGCGAACGGCACCCTGACCGTCACCGGTCCCAGGTGGAAGTGGACGCTGCGGGGCGGCGACGGTTCGGTGGACGTTCGGATGCAGCTGCCCGCGGGTTCGTCGCTGCGCGGCACCACCGGCGTCGCCTCGGTGCAGTCGACGGGGCGGCTCGGCGAGTGCCGGCTCCATAACGGCGCCGGCCGGCTCATGTTCGAGGAGACGGGACCTGCCGAGCTCCACACGGGCGCCGGCGACATCACGGTCGAGACGATCCACGGGCACGCCGACGTCAAGACCACCGGCGTCATCCACGTCGGAAGGATCGACGGCTCGGCAGCCATCAGGAACTCGAACGGTGACACCTGGATCGGGGAGATCACCGGCGAGGCGCGGGTGACCGCGGCGAACGGAGCGATCTCCGTCGATCTCGCTCGCGGCGGGGTCGTGGCGAAGACGGCGAACGGCCACGTCCGCCTCGCCGAGGTCGCCGGCGGTCACGTCGTCGCCGAGAGCGCGTTCGGCGGGCTCGAGATCGGCGTGCCGGAGGGCGTTGCTGCGTGGCTCGATCTGCAAACGAAGTTCGGTCAGGTGCTGAACGACCTCGCTGAGGCCGACCGTCCGGAGCCGGGTCAGGCCACCGTCGAGATCCGCGCACGCACCTCGATGGGCGACATCGCGATCCACCACGCGGCCGCGACAGGCGCCGGGAAGGAGCGGTCATGAACGCGACGGTCGCGACACACGCGCTCGAGGCCACCGGCCTGCGCAAGACGTTCGGGGACACGATCGCGGTCGACGGGCTCGACCTGGCGGTCGAGGAGGGATCGGTCTTCGCGCTGCTCGGGCCGAACGGCGCGGGCAAGACCACGACCGTGCAGATCCTGTGCACGCTGCTCCACGCCGACGCGGGCGAGATCCGCGTCGCCGGACACGACCCGG
>JBMDWR010000228.1:0-4116 GCA_048594645.1 Actinomycetota bacterium | reverse complement strand
CGAACGCGTCGACGGCGCGTTCCCGGTCGCCGAACGCATCACCACGTAGCATCGACGTATGTCCTCGAAGGGATCGGTCCTCGTCGCCATGTCCGGTGGTGTCGACTCGTCCGTGGCTGCCTGCCTGCTCCTCGAGCAGGGCTACGAGGTGCTCGGCTCGCACATGCGCCTGGTGCACCTCGACGGCGTCGAGCACGGCTGCTGCGGCCCCGCCGCACGCGCCGACGCATCGGAGGTCGCGCGGATCGCGGGGTTCCCGCTCGAGATCTGCGACCTGACGAGCGAGTTCGAGCGCACGGTGATCGCGGACTTCGTGTCCGAGCACGAGGCCGGCCGCACGCCGAACCCGTGCGCCCGGTGCAACGGCGAGATCAAGTTCGGCGCGTTCCTGCGGCGTGCGGACGATCTGGGCATCGACCTCGTCGCGACCGGCCACTACGTGCGGTCCGAGCGAGACGAGACCGGCGGCTGGCGGCTGCTCCGCGGCCTCGACCGGTCGAAGGATCAGTCGTACATGCTGCACATGCTGGGCCAGGCGGAGCTGTCGCGGTCGGTGTTCCCGGTCGGCGGCATGCCGAAGACATGGACGCGCGCCCTCGCCGAGCGGTTCAGTCTGCCCGTGGCGGCCAAGCCCGACTCGCAGGAGCTGTGCTTCGCGCCCAGCGGGGACACCGGCGCGTACCTCGGGAACGTCGCTCCCCACCTGATGCGCCAAGGGGACGTCGTCGACGTCGACGGGCGGATCGTGGCGCGGCATCACGGGGCGGCGGCGTTCACCGTCGGACAGCGGCGAGGCCTCGGCGTCTCGCGCGCCGAGCCGTCGTACGTCCTCGAGGTCGACGCCGCTGCCAATCGCGTCGTCGTCGGGCCGGGCGAGCTGCTCGCCCGAGCCGGCGCGGTGGTGGACCGCCTCCGTTGGGTCGCGGGCGGGCCGCCGTCGGATGGACCGTTCGAGGCCGACGTCCGGATCCGGTACCGCGGGGACGACGTCCCGGCCGTGGTGGAACCGCTGGGCGACCGGGCTCGGATCGAGTTCCGAACGACCCAGCGCGGCGTCGCCCCCGGCCAGAGCGCCGTGTTCTATCGCGGTGACGAGCTGCTGGGCGGAGGGCGGATCGTCGACGCGATCCGCTGACGCGCTCCGCTCGCCCCGACGCCTCCCGGTCTCCTGACCGGACGCGCCTCGACCCGCGGCTATCATCCGCCCGTGGAGGTCCGCCCGGCGTGAGGATCCTCAGGCGCAAGCCCCGCACCTTCGAGATCCAGGTGCAGGACATGACGTTGCACATCCAGGCGGCGACCGACGTCGACGAGGAGTCGCGCGCCGCCGCCCTCTCGTTCTGGGAGGTGCTGCACAGCTACACCATCCGGAACCCGGAGTTCCGAGACTCGAAGCGTCCGGTGCGGGTGCCCGAGGACGCGCCCGAGATCGTCCGCGAGATGGCCGCGACGGCTGGCCGGGCCGGCGTCGGGCCGATGTTCTCGTTCCAGGGCGCCGTCACCGACCACGTCGGTCGGTTCCTCGGGCGCGAGGTGAACGAGGTCACGGTCAACTGCGGTGGCGACTACTTCATCCAGTCCCGGCGGCGTCAGAAGCTGACGGTGTTCCGGCGGGGCGGCTCGACGATCGCGGTCGTCGTGCCCGCCAGGCGCGACGGCGTCGGGATCTCGATGACGACGGGGCACGGGCGAGCCCAGACACCGCTCGACGGCCTCGCCGTCCTCGCCGAGTCGTGCATGCTGGCCGGCGCCGCCGCGGCGGGCGTGCAGGCGATCCTTCCGAAAGAGAACGGCCTGCAGGGCGCGATGCGCTACCTCAAGAAGGTGCCCGGGGTCATCGGCGGTGTGGTGTTCCTGGGCGAGCGGATCGGGATGGCGGGCGGCCTGGAGCTCGCGGCGTGAGCGACGCCGGCGCACGGATCCCCGCGCACTGCGCATGAGCACCAAGCTCGAGCGCGACCTCGCGGCGGCGAAGCTGCGCGTCGAGGAGCTGCGCGAGCGCCTCAACTACCACTCGTACCGGTACCACGTGCTCGACGACCCCGAGGTCTCGGACGCCGAGTACGACGAGCTCATGGTGGAGCTCCGCACGCTCGAGGAGCGGTTCCCCGAGCTCGTCACCCCCGACTCGCCCACGCAGCGCGTCGGCGCGACGCCCGCGGACCTGTTCGCGCCGGTCGAGCACCGTTCGCCGATGCTCTCGCTCGACAACGCGTTCAGCCGTGAGGAGCTGGAGGCGTGGGCGGGGCGCGTCGAGCGCGGCGTCGGCTCGGGAGCGCGGTACTCGTGCGAGCTCAAGATCGACGGCGTGGCGGTCGCCCTCACGTACGAGGACGGCCGGCTGACGAAGGGCGCGACCCGGGGTGACGGCAGGATCGGCGAGGACATCACCGCCAACGTCCGGACGGTTCGCAGCGTCCCGCAACGGCTCGAGGTGAAGGACGCGCCGGCGTACCTCGAGGTCCGCGGCGAGATCTACCTCCCGGTCAAGGCGTTCGAACGCTTGAACGAGGAGCTGCTGGCCGCCGAGAAGCGTCCGTTCGCCAACCCGAGGAACGCGGCGGCAGGCTCGCTCCGCCAGAAGGACCCGAAGGTCAGCGCGGCCCGGCCACTGGCGTTGCTCGTTCACTCGTTCGGGTACGCGGACGGCGTCCGGTTCGACTCGCACTCGGGGTTCCTCGACTGGTGCCGCGACGCCCGCCTCCCCGTCGCCCACACGTCCGAGGTGGAGGAGGACGTCGAGGACGTGCTCGCCTACCTCCGGCGGTGGGAGGCGGATCGCCACAGCGTCCCGTGGGAGGTCGACGGCGCCGTCGTGAAGGTGGATCAGGTGGCGCTCCAGCAGGAGCTCGGCGCCACGAGCCACGCGCCGCGTTGGGCGATCGCGTACAAGTTCCCGCCCGAGGAGCGCACGGCCCTGCTGAAGAAGATCGACGTGCACACCGGCCGCACGGGCAAGGTCACGCCGTTCGCGGTGCTCGAGCCGGTCTTCGTCGGCGGCGTGACGATCACGTACGCGACGCTGCACAACGAGGACGAGGTCGCACGCAAGGACGTCCGCGAGGGCGACACGGTCATCGTTCGTCGGGCCGGCGACGTGATCCCCGAGGTCGTTGGGCCGGTCCTTTCCCGGCGGAAGAAGGGTGCGCGCAGATGGAGGTTCCCCAAGGTGTGCCCGTCGTGCGGGACGGCGCTGGTCCGTCCGCCGGGCGAGGCCGACCATCGCTGCCCGAACGCGGCATGTCCCAGTCGCAACGTCGAGTGGCTGTACTCGTTCGCCTCGCGCGGGGGCCTCGATATCGAGGGTCTCGGCTACGTGACCGGGATGGCGCTGCTCGAGCGAGGGATCGTGAAGGATCCCGCCGACATCTTCACGCTCACCGCCGAGGACCTCGCACAGCTCCCGGGGTTCGCGGACAAGTCGATCTCCAACCTGCTCGCTTCGATCGAGCGCGCGAAGGACCGGCCGGTCTGGCGGCTGCTGACCGCGCTGAACATCCGTCACGTCGGGACCCACGTGGCGCAGGTGCTCTCGCGCGAGTTCCGATCGACCGATGCGCTCGCTCGCGCGAGCGTCGAGGAGATCGACGACGCTCCCGAGATCGGTCCCGAGATCGCGCGCAGCGTGCACGGGTGGTTCGCGGACCCGGCCAACCGCGGGCTGATCGACAAGCTCCGCGCCGCCGGCGTCCGGATGCAGGACGAGGCGGTGCAGGCAGCGGGGGAGCAGCCGCTCGCCGGCAAGACGATCGTGCTCACCGGAGGCCTCGCGTCGCTCTCGCGCGAGGAGGCGACGGCAGCGGCCCGGGCGGCCGGCGCGCGCGTCTCCTCCAGCGTCTCGAAGAAGACCGACTTCGTCGTGGTGGGGACCGATCCGGGGTCGAAGGCCGCCAAGGCCGAGCAGCTCGGCGTCGAGACGGTCGACGAGGACGGGTTCCTCGAGCGCCTGGGACGCCGGTAGGCGCGCCCCGGCGCCGCCCTGTGGCACGATGCCCGCGACCGAGCGAGGGGAGATGGCGTGACGGCCTTCGTCATCGACGGCAACGCGATCGCCGAACAGCTGCGGCAGACGATCTCGGACGAGCTGCGCGTGCTGCGGCTCTCCGAGGTGCGCCC
>JBMDWR010000227.1:0-4450 GCA_048594645.1 Actinomycetota bacterium | reverse complement strand
CGACCGGTCCATCGTCACCATGGTCGGCGGCGGATGAGCGCCCACGGGTTCGAATCGACCCCTGGCAGACACATCGCGCGGCTCGCTTAACTGAACTACCCCGCGACCGAGTGGCCGCGAGCCCGAGCAGTCCCATCCTGCATCGCGTCTAGCGACGGTTTCGTGCGTGCGCCGCCAAGCCCTCTTGATCCGCCTACAAGGCTCCTTATGCGTACACCCGCACTGGGACAGGCCCTGGGCGCCGGGGCGCGTGAGGCCTCCGTCACGGTCGCCGCCAAACGATGCCTCTGGTCCTGCGCCGGCTATCCTCCCTATCCACGTCGCCGGTGAAGGGTCCGGATGGACATCAAGCCCTCGGTGACCTCGGGATCCTTCAGCAGGAACTCGATCGGCCCCATCCCGACGACCGCGTCCGAAACCGCGTTCACGACCCTCGTCAGCGTGCTCTGCGGCAAGATGTGCCCCTGCTCGCTGAGCAGGGCAAGCGCTTCCTCACGCACCCGGAGCCGGCGTTCGGCGCGCGGCATCGCGTCCAGCTGTCGGGCATCCACCCTGCCGATCAGCCGTTGGTGCAGCGTTCGCCGCACGTCAAGGAGCGCGTCCGTCATCACGCCGAGACCTCCTGGAGCTGCTTCGCGAGCCGTTCGAACGCCCTGCCGGCACGCCCACGGATCGGCAGCAGCCGCCCGTGATCCTGCGCCGCCGCCGCTCGGCGATCCGCAGGGATCACTGCGAGCGCCGTTCCGCCGAAGACGCGGTCGACGTCGCGCGGGGTGATCTCGGCCCGGCCGGCACGGTTCACGACGAACGAGCACTTGTCCTCGACGCTCGAGAGATGGATCGCGCGCTTGCCATCTCGGAACGACAGGACGTTCAGCCCGAGGACCACGAGCACGCGGTCCGCCAGCTCGAGCCCGGCCACGCTCACCTCGTCGAGCGCCCTGGGAAGGTGAAGGATCACGACCTCGTACGCGCGTCGGAGCGCGCCGATCGCGGCTCGGTACGTCTGCGCCGAGAGACGTGGCGACAGACGTTCATCTCGAGGCGCGAGGAGCGCGTCGAACCCGGTGGCGTGGCGCCACAGGACCTCCTCGGCGTGGTGCGTCCCGAGCTCCTCCGCGAGCGGCGCGAGGTCGGCGATCGTGCGGACCGGCTCCTCGGGTGCGATGCCGAGCGCGGCCGTCACGTCTGCGAACGCGACGTCGAGATCCACGAGCAGGCACCGCTGCTTGCGCTTGGCGAACGTGGCGGCCAGGTGCGTCGCCACGAACGTCGCGCCCACGCCACCACGCGAGCCGTAGACCGCGACGATCGTGGCGGGCGCGTTCGCCGTCTGGTCGTGCGGCTTGGACACGCGTGCGGCGGCGACGGCGAGCTCGTCACGCTCGGCCGGCCAGAGGTAGAAGCCCGCGGCACCGGCCCGGATCGCGCGTCGGAGGTTCGAGACCGATTGCGCGGTGTCGAGCGCGAGGAGCGCGGTCCCGTTGAGCGAGCCGCGGGCGGGAGCGAGCGACGGCGTCGCCACCACGGCGTCCGGCTCGAGTTGGCGAACCGCCTCGGCGAGCTGCGACGCGTCGACCGCCGTCCCGACGACGCGCGCCCTGCCGGTGCGGTCGAGGAAGTGCATGACCTCCTCGGCGACGTCCGGGGTCTCGAGCGCGAGCACGATCCGCGCGACCTCCTGCATGTCCGCTCCAAGTCCGGGGGAGCACCGACCGAGGGAGAGGATCCCTCTGTCGTTGCGGGGAGTCGCGGCGAACCGCGTGCCCGAACACTACGCGGAGGCGCGACCGCGGGACAATCACCAGGGCGGCCGATTCGAGGTTCTTGTCGGGGGATGTCGCTGCGGAGGTCCGGCGGCGCGGAGACGGACAGGCGTCGAGGTTGAGGAGGAGCGATGGTCGGGATCCAGATCCGTAGGTTCGACCAGGCGGACGAGACGAGGACGTTCGAGCTCGGTTCGTTCCAGCTGCTATCGCTCGGTGGGGTAACGGTGGGTCGTGCGAGCTACGAGCCCGGATGGGTCTGGTCCAAGCACGTCGGCGAACCGACGGGTGAGCAGCTCTGCATGGTCGAGCACGTCGGGCTGGTCGTCTCGGGCCGGACGGGCGTCAAGATGGCCGACGGCACCGAGACCGAGCTTACACCGGGCGACCTGTTCTTCGTCCCGCCGGGTCATGACTCGTGGGTGATCGGCGAGGAACCGTACGTGTCGCTGCACTTCCTCGGCACTGCGGAGTACGCGAAGCGTTAGCTGACGCGTTCGCGAACGGGTTGGATCAGGTCGTCCGGGACCGTGTCGGGCACGACGTCCCACACGTGTGGTTGGGAGTCAAGACGCCGGCCGAGACGATCGCCACTGCCAGCAGGAAGACGGCCCATCCGAGAACGATCGGTCGAGACCCGGGCACCGACGTAGCGTGGCGCTCGAGCTCGGCGATCCGCGAGGATGCCGCCCGCGCCAAGAGCGTTCGCCCACGCAGGTTCGTTTCCGCAGCCGTCAGCTCGTCGCGCGGACCGACCCGTCGTGCGAGACCTCGAACGGAGCCAGCCGCACCGCGTCTGCCGGGTGCCGTGCGTCGCGGAAGAGATCGTCACCGCGGCTGAGCCACGCGTGGTACGGGCCGTTCTCCTCCAGCCGAGACCGGCGGTCTTCGTTCCTGACGTAGACGCCGCCGAACGCGACGACGCGCTCCCCCACGTGGACGATGGCGAACGTGTCGAGCGCTCGCTGGCCGCGGACCGGCTGCTCGCGCCGGAAGTCCAGCCAGTTCCCGCCTGCGAGGGCGGGCGGCGCCGGCACGAGCGGCGCCGGCAGGAGAAAGGCGACGACCCAGGCGACCCTGCGCATGGAGCACCTCCGACGGCCGGCTTCCACAGGACCGACCGGAAGCATGGGCGCGAGGTTCCACGGAAGTGTCAGACCCCCGGTCTACGATCGCCTCATGGGAACCGTCACCGACCTCGCGGCCTGGCGCGAACGCCACGAGCGTGACCCGATGACCCGCCTCGAACGCGCCATCGCGCGCCTGGATCGGCTGCTCGAGCGCGGCTCCGGTCGCCTGGTGGGCAAGGTCGAGTCCGAGCTGCTCGCGATCACCGGCGCCGTCACCGCCGGCCTCGAGGACGAGGCCGCGGAACGTGCCGAGCGCCTGGCCGAGCGCCTCGAGCACCCTTCGGCACGCCGGTCCGGCTGACGCTCTCCGGCCGGGAACCGCTCGGCCCCCTGTCCGGTCGTTAGGGCGAACCGGAGGCTTCCGGGAGGAGGCGCTCTCGACGCACCGTTCGCGCCCGTACCGTGCGTTGCGCCGCAGGGCTACGCTGTGTGGCCGGCCATCAGGACAGGCAGGCGGGAAGGCGGAGGGTGAACGATCCGGACCCGCGCACGCTCGCGCGCGCACGCGGCGGCGACCTTGGCTCGTTCGAGGACCTCGTTCGCCAGTACCAGGGCGACGTCTGGCGGTTCGCGTTCCACTTCACGCGCGACCGGACGCTAGCGGACGACGTGACGCAGGAGACGTTCCTGCGCGCCTTCCGGTTCCTGCGGGGCTTCCGAGGCGACTCGCGCTTCTCCAGCTGGCTCTTCCGGATCGCCCGCAACTGCGCGATGGACCAGATCCGCGCCCGGAAGGCGTACGCGGAGCGGACGTCGCCGATCGCCGCGGTGAGCGCCGACCCGCAGGCCCGCGTCGAGCTCCACGCCGCGCTCGACGCCGTCTCGCCCGAGCACCGTGAGCCGTTCCTGCTCGTGGAGGTCTTCGGTCTGTCCTATCAGGAGGCCGCCGACGTCCTCGGCGTTCGCGTCGGGACGATCAAGAGTCGGATGCACCGCGCGCGCAGGGCGATGATGGACGCGCTGGACGTCGGCGAGGAGGCTCGATGAACCACGAGCACGCCGAACGGCTCCTGTCCGCCCGCATCGACGGGGAACGGCTGTCGTTGCACGCCGCGGCGGCCCTGCAACGCCATCTCGAGACCTGCGAGCGGTGCCGCGCGTTCGAGCGCGGCGCGTACCGCCTGCGCGACGCCGCCCGGTTCGAGGTAGCGCCCGCCATCCCCGACCTGGTCGACCGGGTGATGGCGTCGGTGCAGGCCGACGCGGCCGCGCCGCGGTTGCGCGTCGTTCACCCGGTGGCGGGCCGGCGTCGAGCGTTGCTGCCGCGGCTCGCTCCGGCGATCGCCGCGGTGCTCGTGGGCGCGCTCGCCGGGAGCCTGGTCGTGGGAGGCCCGTGGCGGCGAGCCGCCGAGACCGGTTCGGCGCTCGCGGCCACCGAGATCGCCGAGGGCATCTCGGCGGCGGCCGTCGACGTGGACGCCTACCAGGCGAGGTTCGCGATCCACGAGCTGAACCTCTCGGACGACGTCCCCGTCCGCGACCTCACGATGAGCGTCTGGTTCCAGGCGCCCGAGCGCTTCCGCCTCGACGTCGTGGACCACACGGCGTACGCGG
>JBMDWR010000226.1:0-3719 GCA_048594645.1 Actinomycetota bacterium | reverse complement strand
CCGGTGTCGGTGAGGTCGACGGTCCCGACCTTGCCGTAGCGGATCGCGAGCACGAGCGCTTCCATCTTCGAGTGGACGCGGAGCTTGGTCAGGACGTTCTGCGTGTGCGTCCGGAGCGTGTTCGGGCTCATGCCGAGATGGAGTGCGATCTCCTCCGGGCTTCGGCCCGTGGTCATCGCTTCGAGGATCTGCAGCTCTCGAGGCGTCAGGCGTTCGAGCCGGTTCCGCATGTCGTCGTCGAGATCCCTGCGATGCCGGAGTCGACGCTGGGCCCGCTCGACCTCGCTCCGGTCGTGGATCTCTTCGCCGCGGTGCGCGCGCCGCACGGTCGACGCGACATCGTCGACGGCCTGGGTCTTCCGCACGAGCCCCGCCGCGCCGGCCTGCACCGCACGGGCGAGCATGTAGTCGTCGTCGTGGCCCGACAGGATCAGGATCGTCGCGTCCGGATCCGAGCGCTTGATCTGTCGCGTGGCTTCGAGCCCGTTCATGCCCGGCATCGCGACGTCCATCAGCACGACGTCCGGCCGGTGCTGCGTGGCCGACGCGACGGCCTCGAAGCCGTCGGTGGCGACGTGGATGACGCAAAGGTCCTGCTCACGGTCCAGTGCCACCTCGAGTGCCTCGCCGAAGGTGCGCTCGTCGTCGACGATCAAGACCGTGATGGGTTTGCGGGGAGCGCCGTCGCTCTTCCCGCTCCCTGTCTTCGATCCGTTCCCGCTACTTGCCATAGGTTCGCCGATCGTAGGTCCGGAAGGGTGCCGAGTCACGGAAGCTCGGCGAACCGTTCTCGTGCAACGGCGCCGAGTTGCTGCGCGTCTCCACGCTCGGTACGTTCGCAGGGTGGCGCCGTCGTGTGAATCGGCCGCCCGGGAGACGGCCGTGCGTCCGACAGCGTTGTCGGTAGAACGCCTGGATGCGAGATGACGCTCGATCGCTCTTTGGAGGGCAAGCGCTACCCGCCCGTTCGGTTCACGCTCGACGCCGAACGCGTCGACGCGTTCGCTCGGGCCGTCGGGCATCACGCGTCGGGCGTCCCACCGACGATCGTCACGGTTCCCGAGCTCGAGGGCGGCCTCTCCAACGTCGTGACGGACCCGTCGCTCGGCGTGAGCCTTTCGCAGATCCTCCACGGTGAGCAGGAGTACGAGTGGCATCGCGCGATGTCCCTCGGCGAAACGCTCATCGCTGAGACGAGCATCGAGAGCATCCGCGGCCGCGGCGCGATGTCGTTCGCCACGCTTCGAACGGACGTCCGAGATCCCTCCGGTCAACCGGTGGCGACGGCGCGCACCACGTTGGTCGTCCGGGAGGCCTCGTGACGGTTCGGTTCGACGATCTCGAGGTCGGATCGGAGCCCCCGTCGAGCACTCGGGTCCTCACTCGAGCGGACGTGAAGGCTTATGCGGACGCCTCCGGCGATCAGAACCCCCTCCACCAGGACGAGGACGTCGCCCGCGCGGCGGGATTCCCTCGGGTGATCGCGCACGGGATGCTCACGATGGGCACGCTCGCGTCGTGGCTCGTCGGATGGCTCGGCGACCCGTCCCGGCTGCTGCGGCTGCGCGTCCAGTTCCGAGCGCCCGTCTTCGTCGGCGAGTCGATCGAGTGCGGAGGCCGGGTCCGGTCGCTCGATCCGGACTCGCGGACGGCGGAGCTCGACGTGTGGGTCCGCGTCGAACGCGACGGCGAGCAGGTGTGGCCGATCCGGCGGAGCGAGGCCGTGGTGCGCCTGGACTGATATCCGGTCAGCCGATGTCGATCCGCGACCTCGAGGGAGCGTCCTCGCCGGGCTTGCCGAGGCTGGCGAGCGCGTGCATCGCGTCGCCCATGCGGTCGATCACGACCTGGATGTCGTCGTTCTGCCGCTGTCCGATCGTCTGGGCCATCCGGTCGATGCGAGCCGCGAGCATCTCGTTCGAGCGCTCGATCGACTCGGCCAGCGAGCCCAACCGCTCGTCGACCATCTGGATCACCTCCGCCGGGAGGCTGGCCTGGAGCTCCTTCATGGCCCTTAGCGTCTGCTTCGTCACTGCCTGATCAGCGACGATCTGGCCGGCCACCGTCTCGCTGTCCGAGCGGACGAGCTTTGCGAGAGCCGAGAACCGCACGTCGAGCGCGTTGCGCGTTTCCTGCATCTCCATGCGGGTCTCGTCGAGGAGGCCACGGGTCTCGGCGCCGCCGCGCTCGATCGCCGAGGCGCCCTCGTGCAGCCGGGCGAGGACGTCGTCGAACCGCGCGCCGATCGCGAGCTCCGCCGCGTTCGCGGCGCGCTCGCCGACGCTGGTGCCGAGGCGCTCGAAATGCTGCTCGAGCGCGTCGACCATCCGGATCATGTTGCGATCGATCACGGCAAGGGTCTGCTCCATCACGTTCGAGAGCTGGTCGTCGAGGCGGCTCGCGAGGCGCTCGTCGAGCCTGTGCGCCAGCCGGTCGTCGAGCCCTTCGAGGTCCTGCCCGAGCTTGGTGAGCCCGGCGGCGAACGCCTCCTCGAGATGCGTCGCCGTGCCGGCCATCACCTCGTCGACCTTCGCGGCGCGCGCGGCCGCGTCGTCGTCGATCTTCGCGACCCGGCCGCCGAGCTCCTCGCCGAGAGCCGCGATCCGGTTGCCCAGGTCGTCGCCGAGCGTCGCCATGCGGCTCGACAGGTCATCCTCGAGCGCGCCGGTCCTGCCGACCAGTTCGCGCCGGAGCGCTTCCGAATCCGACCTGACCAGGCGTGCGAGCCCCGTGACGCGCTCCTCGAGCGTCCGGTGGAGGGTGGCGATGGCCTCCCGGGCGTCGATGCTCACACGGTCTCCGAGCGACGTGATCATCTCGTGGAGAGAGGTCGCCGCGATCGCCGTGCGGTCGTAGAGCAGCTGCATCTGCTCGGCGAGCTCGGACAGCTGCCGGTCGACCGTCTGTCGGATGCGTTCGTTGATCGCCTCCTCGCGATCGGTGATCGACTGGACCTGGGAGTCCGCCGAGCCCGCCAGCTGCCCCATCGCCTCCACGCCCTGCTGCACGTATGCCTGCATGGCGCGCGCGATCCGGGCCGTCTCCTGCGTGATGAGGTCGCCGTGCTGACGGATCTGTTCCTGAACCGTCTCGACGATCGACCGGTCCTGGTCCGCGAGCGTCTGGAACGCCGTCGCGACCTGTCGGCTGACCTCGTCGAGCTGAGCGCGGATCTCGCCGGCGCCGAGCGGAGCCCCTCCGGACTCGGCGAGGGCGTCAGCACTCCGAGCGATCTGCTCCTTGGCGGCGCGAACGGACTCGGCCAGCATGGTGAGGGTGTCCTCGAGCCGGCCGGTACGGGCGGCGAGCGACTGGAAGCGTTCGTCGGCGTGCGCGATCAGCGCTCGGATCGCCTGATCGCGCGAAAGCTCCTGCAGGATCGTCGAGGCAACGGCCTCCTTGTCGCCGGCCGCGCTGCGCCAGACCTCCGCGGCGATCTCGTGCATCAGCGTGTTGGCCGAGTGCTGGATCGCGCGGAGGCCCTCGTCGAGCTGCTCCTGGATCATCTCCTGGTACGTGGCGATGACGGCCTCCGCGCGCTCGGCGGCGGAGCGCGCCGAACCGGCCCCCGGAGAGGGGATGCCGGTGTCGGAGCGGCCCGTGAAGAGGCTGCGTCGCCTCGCCCGGTCACCGGGCGGGGAAGGGTCCCGATGCTGCATATGAGCGCTCGCATTCCGGGGCCGGCGCGGCGCGTCCGCATGAGTGTAGGAGAGCGCAGG